>NZ_JBHSKS010000002.1:0-465913 GCF_042657405.1 Algoriphagus aquatilis | reverse complement strand
GGGCTGACGCCTCAAAAATCAATTTCTCCGACTTCGTCAACATCCAGAAAAAATTACAAGCACTCAAAAAATCAGATAATCCTACACTAGCAGCAGCGTTTCATACCAGAAATTAGCCAAACTTGAGGATCCTGCTTCTGGAGAAGCAGGATAAAAGAGGAATTCAAGTTTCCTTCACAAAATCAGGATTTCTATAAATAGGATTGGGATAGGAATAAAATCCTTCTCCGGTTTTCTCACCAAGTTTTCCCTGATCAATATAAGTTTTCAAAAGTGAAGCAAATGCCTGAGAAGCAGCATCCGGCATCTTGTGAGTGACATGCCAAGCTGTATCCAACCCTATCGAATCTAATATTCCGAAAGGTCCCATCTGCATATGAAAATTGACCATCCAAGAGCGGTCAATATCCTCGATACTTCCTACTTCGCGGGTTAATAGCTTTCCAGCAGCTCCGATTAAAGCCATCAGCATGGTGTTAAAGATGTAGCCGGGGTTTTCTTTTTTGACCAATACTGGAACTTGATTTAGTTTTCTTCCCAACTCTTCGAGCATCGGAATCATAACTGGATCTGTGCCCGGATGTGGCATGATGTCTACTACTCGGGAATAGAACACATCGTGAAAGTGAAATGCACAAAACTTGGCAGGACGGCCGCTTTCCTCCGCAAACATGGAAGGGAGCAAATAAGAAGTATTGGTAGTAAACAAGGTCTTTTCAGGAGCGATCTCACCAAACTGCTTCCAGACTTTTTTCTTGATATCCACTTCTTCGGTTACGTTTTCATTGATGAAATCAGCGTCCTTCACTGCCTCAGAAGGATCAAGTGTAAATTGGATTCTGGAAAAAATCTCCGGGACTTGGCTTTCATTCAATTGTCCCGCTTTGACCAGTTGGCGAAGGATCTTTTCCATAGTTTTTTGGCCGAAATCCAAGGCTTTTTGATTGATGTCATAGACACGGACTTCAAAGCCTGAAATAGCAGATTGGAGAGCAACTCGTGAACCAAGAGTACCTGCGCCAAGGATACAGATTTTATGAATAGGCATATTGTTAGATTTTTTGGGTATGGATAGAGTTTTGAGCCATTTTTCCAGCTGCCTCTACTACATGGATTAAAGCTGAAAATCGTGGATCTTGGGCAAAGCCCTGTGAATAACGTTTGAATATTTGTTGAGCAATCACCGCTACTTTAAACAATCCAAAGGCATAGTAAAAAGTCATCTGATCCATGGATAGACCTGTTTTTTTGTGATAGTAGTTGATGACTTCCTGTCGAGTGAAATTTCCGGGAAGGTGGCTCAGATTAAACATTTTCAGAATTTGTGGATCATTATCCTGAGCCCAATAGGCTAAGGTTGTTCCTAAGTCCATCAGTGGATTTCCTACGGTTGCCATTTCCCAATCCAAAACAGCTTGAATGTCAGTTTTACAATCTCGGCCTAAGACCAGATTATCATACTTAAAGTCATTGTGGATGAAAGAAACGATTTCCTGTTCAGGTAAATTGTTCTTTAGCCAAGCAGCGGTCAGCTCCATGTAGGCAAGTTCATGGGTTTTGGCTTTAAAATAGCGTTCTGACCATCCTTCTACTTGACGATGGGTGTACCCCTCCGGTTTTCCAAGCTGAATCAAGCCTGAGTCCTCAAGTTCCAAACTGTGGAGTTCAATCAAGCAGTCTAGTGCATTTTTAGACAGCGTTTTGAAATCCTCTTCTTTAAAATCGATGCCTATTGGGAGTTTATTCCGAAGGATAAATCCGTCAACAAACTCCATCAGAAAAAACGGAGCGCCAAAAACAGATTCGTCTTCGCAAAACAAGATAGGTTTTGGACTTTTGGAATAGCCAGCATTTTCTAGGCTTTCCAAAATCCGAAACTCTCGGCCCATGTCATGGGCTTTGGCTATTTTTTCTCCGAAAGGAGGTCTTCTTAAGATCAGTTTTTGTTCGGGTGTTTCCACCAAAAAAGTCAAATTAGAATAGCCACCAGAAATTTGGGTAATCGTGATTTGGGATGCGTGACATGAAAAGGCAGTTGCCAAATAAGAGTTGAGGGAATCGAAGTTTAAGTCAGTATTCATTTTCCCGAGTAATTTTTCAAAATACTTCTAGCCAAGGCTGATTTATGCACTTCGTCCGGACCATCATAGATTCTTGCGCCACGCTCGTGTCGGTACCAAAACGAAAGCAATGTATCGTCCGTGATTCCCAAAGCTCCATGGACTTGAATGGCACGGTCGATCACTTTCATGAGGACGTCTGCGACAAAGAATTTAATGGTGGAAATATCCTCCTTTACCGCTTTGGCTCCCAATTCCTGCATTTTCTGTGCAGTATCCATCACCATCAGTCGGCTGGCCTTGATTTCTGCACGACTTTCTGCGATCCAATTTTGGATTGTCTGTTTTTCAGCAAGTGCTTTTCCGGGATCTAGTTGACGTGAAATGGCTCTTTTACACATCAGATCAAAAACCCGCTCACAGATCCCAATCCAACGCATGCAGTGGTGAATTCGACCGGGTCCAAGTCGTTCTTGTGCCAATGCAAATCCTTGTCCTTCTTTTCCGATCAGGTTGGATACTGGTACCCGGCAGTTTTCAAATTTCACCTCTCCGTGAGAAAGGTAATCCTCTCCCGCTTCACCCATAATCGGAATGTTTCGGATCAGTTGATAGCCTGGATTATCCAAAGGAACCAATAGCATACTTGCCCGCTGATAAGGGTTTTCGGCCTCGGGATTGGTTAGAGCCATCACAATGGTGAATTTGGCCCCATCGGCAGCGGTAGTAAACCATTTGTGTCCGTTGATCACATAGTCATTTCCTTCGCGGTGAGCAATGGTACCCAAATGAACCGGATTACTTCCTGGCATTTTGGGTTCGGTCATGGCAAAGCATGACCGGATTTCACCTTTTTGAAGAGGTTTCAGCCAGGTTGATTGTTGCGCTTCGGTGCCGAAAAGATGGAGCAACTCCATGTTTCCGATATCAGGAGCAGCACAATTGAATACGTAGTGGCCAATCGGACTTTGGCCCAAAATCTCAGAAACCTGAGCAAACTGAACCAGATTCAATCCGACGCCTCCATCCTGTGTGGATAGGTGAGGAGCAAATAGACCAAGCTCTTTTGCTTTCGCTCTAAGTTCATTTAAGATTGGAAGGAAACTTTTAAAAGGCCCCTGAACGACTTTCAGATCAATCGGAAAAAGCTCTTCCTTGACAAACTCACGGTATTTTTCAAGAAGTTGGGGTAAAGCTTCTTGAGGTATATTTTGGGCTGGATGCATTAGGATAAATTAGATGGTAAAGCCACCATCGGCGGTAAAGACTCCTCCGGTGGTATAAGAAGAAGCTGCTGAAGCCAAGAAAAGAGCCATGGCACCGATTTCTTCAGATGTGCCGGCGCGTTTGATCGCAAGCTGTTTCATAATCATGGACATGATTTTTTCATTGGTCCAAAGTGCTTCCGAGAACTTGGTTTGAATCAAGCCGGGACAAATGGCATTGACACGGATTTTGGAGTCGCCCCATTCTTTGGCGAAGACTTTGGTAAGAGAAATTAAGGCAGCTTTGGATACAGAATAAATCCCCAAACCATGCTCGGGAGAGATTCCACCTATACTCGAAATATTGATGACCGAGGCTCCAGATGACTTTCTAAGGTGGGGGTAGCAAAGCCTGCAAAGTTCAAAAGCTGCTTTTACATTGACATTCATGATTTTATCAAATGCTTCAAGGCTGGTTTCATGGACTGGACCAAATACCGGATTGGTAGCTGCATTGTTGACGAGAATGTCGATGGTTCCGTATTTTTCAACTGTCTTTTCGACTAAAATGGGTAATTCAGCCATGTTGCCGACATTACAGGCTATGCCTGTAGCTTCATATCCTTTGGATGAAAGCTGTTTGGCCATTTCGTCCAATGCGTCCTGTTTTCTGCTGCTGATGACTACTTTTGCACCTGCTGCTGCAAAAATTTCAGCGATTGCAAAACCAATTCCTTTGCTTGCACCTGTGATGAGGGCAACTTTTCCTTCCAAAGAAAAAACTGAAGATAAATCCATGAGTTTTGGGTTATATTACTTCCAAAAGATAGGGAAAATTAAGCCAGAGAAACATGCAATTACCCATTGATTTTACCCAAATAGACCAAATAAACACCAAATGAAAGAACTGATTTTTGAACAAACTGGGCACCCATTAGAAGTGCTCCAACTTAGAGAAAGTGCAGTACCTAATCCTAAGCCTCACGAAGTCTTGATCCGAGTAAAAGCGAGAAATATTAATCCCTCTGATATCATGTTTGTGCGCGGGATGTATGGCATCACACCAAAATTGCCTAGCAGCGCAGGATTTGAGGCTAGTGGAATTGTGGAGCAGGGTGATGAAACCGGTAAAGTAAAAGCCGATACCCGCGTGATGTTTACAGCCATCGGGACTTGGAGAGAATTTGTCTGTGTTCCAGCAGCTTTAGTAATTCCTATACCTCCTCAAATGCCGGATGAAGTGGCCTGTCAGGCTTTTGTCAATCCGATGACCGCATACGGCATGATCGAGGAGTCAGGACTTCAAGCAGGAGATTGGTTATTGATCACGGCAGGTGCTTCCGCTTTTGGAAAATTTGCTATTCAAATGGCAAAAGCCAAAGGAATTAAAGTGGCTGCCACAGTCAGACATGATGCTCAAAAAGAAGTTTTAGAAAAACTTGGTGCTGACCTAGTGATCAATACTGAAACAGAAAAAATCCAGAGAGTGGTTCCTGAAAAAACCGAAGGCGGAGTTCATGTGATTTTTGATGCCGTAGGAGGTATGCTAGGCGCAAAAGCGTTGGCATGCCTGAGACCCAAAGGCAAAATGATGGTTTTTGGCGCTTTGGCTTTGGAAAATATGCCCGTAAACAGTGGTTTGCTGATTTTCAAAAACCTGAAAATTGAGGGATTTTGGTTGAGTACATGGATGGAAGAAATGGCGGCAGATGCTCGGATGAAGGCTTTTCAGACCGTTTTTGGCTTTTTGATGAATGAAAATTCTCAGGTGGATATTGAAGCCAAGTTTCCGCTTTCGGACTTTAAAGCCGCTATCGAGGCCTATGAAAGGCCTGGCAGAAACGGAAAAATCCTTTTGGTCAGTGAATAATCGTTCATTTGTTCGGCGAAAACTTCAGGATTAGCCATCTTTGTACTTTAACAAAACAAATTTTACTCCATGAATTGGGAAAAGTTAGATCAGCAGCTTACCGAAATTGTCAAAAAACGAAATGAGCTTAGTCAAATGGACTATAGTGATGATAGCTATGATGATCTGGAAGAAGAATTACATGATCTGGAGGACGACTTCAACGATGCGTATGAAGAAGTACTCGAACCCCAGTTGGAGAAAATTTATGCTAAACTGAAATCTGATACGGATATTTTACTTCCAACTGCCTACTTGGCCAATCAGTACAAGGAAATGCTGCCTGATGCAAAAGGTATCATCACCTATGAAGTGAGCGGTAATCAAGGTGTGCCGATTGAGTCTGATCAACTGGGCAAGGTAGACATGCGAATTGTCCTTGTCCCTAATCCCGCCCGATTTGTATTATTGGTCAATGGAATGCAACTCAAAGAGCTTTGGAAAAGCAGATAAATAAGAGAGGCTGTCTATTGACAGCCTTTCTTGTTTTAGAATAAACTTGCTTGCACAATTTGCGGTTTGCTAGCCTGCACGGTTCCTTTCAGCATATCCTGCATTAATTTAATGAAACCGGGTTGCCAAGATTCAGGACTGATTTTGGTTTCCTTCCCTTCGAATTCTATAGGTCCGCTCATTTTTTCGAAACCGATAATCATACTCCAAATGGTGTAAAAGGTGATTTCAGGCTGTAGTTCTGGACGGATGCTTCCATCCTTGATTCCCTGAGATACCATCTGAATTCCTATTCTAGCAGGTTCGTGGTGGAGTTCCAATAGCTTGTGGAAATGGGTAGAATCCAGGATCAAGGGATCTATCTCATGTCTCAGCTTTGGATTGGTGTACTTTTTCATCACGTCCAAAAAGTGAAGGATGGCTTGATAATAAACCGGTTGCTCTTTGGCAAAAACCCAAATTCGTTGCACCAAATCGGTGATCATTTCCAACCCGTTTTTTCCTTTGGAGCGGAAGGATTCACGAAATTCTTCCTTAAACTGATCAAAGGCCTTTTTGGTCAATGCCATGAACAAATCCTCCTTGTTTTTATAATAGAAATAGGTCAAACCTTTGCTGATTCCTGCCCGCTTGGCCACATCTTCCATGCGAGTGGCATTATATCCTTTGGTAGTGAACAGGGCTACTGCTGAATCTAGAATGAGTTTTTCCTTGTTTTTTTCTCCTGCCATGGGTTTGATAATCTTGGTTGAAAAGTGAACTCAAAGATATTAAATCAAGGTCAAAAAAGCAGTGTTTTTCGAATCGTGTTCAATAAAAAAAGGCCTCAAATTTTGTGATTGAGGCCTTTTTACTGATAGTCAGGAGATTTATTTTACTTCCAGAATGTAATAGTTTTTCTTTCCTTTTTGGATCAAAAGAAACTTGTTCTGTAATAGACTGAAGGTCAATGGAGCATTGGGATCAGCAATTTTTTCCTTGTTGATACTAACGCCACCACCTTGAATCATTTTGCGGGCTTCTCCTTTGGATGGGAAAATTTGAGCTTGGGTTTTTTCACCGAAAAGATCCAATACATTCTCAATCGAGGCGTATTCTTCTTTACTCAATTGCACCTGAGGAACACCTTCAAATACAGCTAAGAATGTTCGCTCATCCAAGGAAGCTAAGTCCTCTGTAGAGGATTTCCCAAAAAGAATCTCGGAAGCTTTTACCGCCATATCGTAGTCTTCCTGACTGTGGACCATGATGGTCACTTGCTTGGCGATTTCCTTTTGGAGTGTTCTCAAGTGAGGCGCTTGGGCATGTTCAGCTTCCAGGTTTTCGATGGTTTGCTGATCCAAAACGGTAAAAATGCGAATGTATTTGGAGGCATCTTCATCAGAGACGTTCAGCCAAAACTGATAGAAAGCATAAGGAGAAGTCTTCTCCGGATCAAGCCAAACAGAACCACTTTCGGTTTTACCGAATTTAGTACCATCTGCTTTGGTAATCAGGGGAACCGTAAGGGCAAAAGCACTTCCTCCGCCCATTCTGCGGATCAATTCGGTACCTGTGACGATATTTCCCCACTGATCCGAGCCGCCCAATTGGATGGTGCAGTTGTTATTTTTCCAAAGATGGTAGAAGTCATAGCCTTGAATCAGCTGGTAGCTGAATTCAGTAAAGGAGAGCCCGTTTCCATCTTCCAGTCTTCTTTTTACACTGTCTTTGGACATCATGTAGTTGACTGTGATGTGCTTTCCAACATCCCGAATGAAATCCAGAAAAGAAAACTGAGACATCCAGTCGTAATTGTTGACCAATTCTGCTTTGTTGGAAGTGGCGCCAGAAAAATCCAAAAACTTGGAAAGCTGACCCTGGATACAGGCCACATTGTGATCCAACGTGGCTTTGTCCAAGAGATTTCGCTCAGCAGATTTGAAAGACGGGTCACCAATCATACCGGTAGCACCACCTACCAAAGCGAATGGCTTATGACCTGCTCTTTGAAAATGGAGCAAAGTCATCACACCCACCAAATGGCCTATGTGAAGGGAATCTGCCGTAGGATCAAAACCCAAATAGGCGGAAGCCATTCCTTTGGCAAGGTGCTCCTCGATCTCTGGGGTCATGTCCTGGAGCATTCCTCTCCATTTCAGCTCTTGTATAAATGAATTCATTGGGAAAAGGTCTTATTTAATTGCCCGCAAATATAGGGTTATCGGGGGAGTATGGAAATTTCAATTTGGATTGAATTTTTGCTTATGTTGCGCAACATTATTGCATTACCACTCTTCAGAAAGCCGCATGATAGTGGCTGATTATTTTGCTTACTTTCGCACAAATCCTTTTAATGTTTATGATAAAACGATTCCTAACTCTGGCTTTTAGTGCTTCTCTTCTTTTAGGAAACACTACGCAAGCCCAAACAGCTCCTAATTGGCTTCGCTATCCATCCATATCTCCAGACGGAAGCCAGATTGTTTTTACCTACAAGGGCGACCTTTACCTTGTTCCAAGTGCAGGTGGTAAAGCTACTCAACTGACTTACCACGAAGCGCATGACTTTAAGCCTGTTTGGTCACGTGACGGGCAGCAAATCGCCTTTGCTTCCGATCGCTATGGCAATTTTGACGTGTTTGTCATGAGTGCCGGTGGGGGAGAAGCAACTCGACTGACCTATCATTCGACCGATGAGATGCCTTTTGACTTCAGTTCAGATGATCAGAAAGTGATCTTTGGAGCAGCCCGAATGGACTTGGCTGAGCACCGTCAGTACCCGACTGGATCTCAGCCGGAATTGTATCAAGTAAATAGAAAGGGTGGCAGAGTAGACCAAGTTTGGACTATTTCTGCGGAGTATGTCCAAAGCTCCAAGGATGGATCTAAGATGATCTATCATGATAAAAAAGGCGGTGAAAACGAATGGAGAAAGCATCATCAGTCAGGTATTGCCCGTGACATTTGGATGTATGATGCTGCTACAAATAAGCATGTGATGCTGACCAAATTCTATGGGGAGGACCGTAATCCGGTTTTTTCACCTGACGAATCGGAAATCTTCTACCTCAGCGAGGCTAGCGGCAGCTTTAATATCTACAGCATGCCTGTAGGTAACCCTAGCCAAACTCAGGCATTGACTTCATTTAAAAATTTCCCTGTTCGGTTTCTGTCTATAGCAAAAGACGGAATGATGAGTTTCAGCTACGACGGGGAATTGTACACGATGAGAAAAGGTAGTGAACCTAAAAAGGTACAAGTATCCATCGCTACTCAAGCTATTTCAAATCCGGATAATTACATCTCCATCAATGGTGGAGTGAGGGAAATGTCTATTTCTCCTGATGGAAAAGAAATTGCCTTCATTGCGAGAGGAGAGGTTTTTGTCACTTCAGTGGATGGTTCGCTAACTAAACGAATCACGAATACACCTGAGCAAGAACGTTTTGTGGAATTTGCTTCGGATGGAAAGTCGGTGGTCTATGCTTCTGAGCGTGAAGGTAAATGGCAGATTTATAAAAGTTCCAAAGTAAGGTCAGAGGAGCCTTTTTTCTTTGCGGCTACTCTGCTGAAAGAAGAGCCAATGGTAAGTCTGGCAAGCGATGCTTATTTGCCTAAATTTTCTCCTGACGGGAAGAAATTGGCTTATGTAGAAGGAAGAAGAAGCCTGAAAGTCATGGATTTGGCTACCAAAGCGACTGTGACCTTGATGGGGCCTGACTTGCTTTTTCACATGAGTGACGGCGATCAGTATTTCACTTGGAGTCCGGATAGCAAGTGGCTCCTTGCAAGCTATCGACCGACCATGACCAATTCTGAAGTAGTGCTTTTGGATGCTTCCGGAAAAGAGAAAATGCGAAAACTCACCCAAAGCGGCTATTCCGATGACAATGCCAAGTGGGTAAACGGTGGCAAGCAGATGATCTGGTTTTCCAATCGGGATGGCCTGAGAAGCTATGCTACCAGTGGAAGGATGGAAGAGGATGTTTATGCGTTGTTTTTTGATCAGGCTGCTTGGGACAAGTTTCGATTGACCAAAGATGAATTTGAATTAGTGAAGGAGATTGAAAAGGCCAAAAAGCCTGCTTCGACCGAAGATAAATCCAAATCAGATGTAAAAGCCGATGATAAAAAGGTTGAAACACTGGTTTTTGATTGGGAAGGAATTGAGGATCGAAAGGCCAGATTGACCATTCACTCGTCTAACATGGGAGATGCGGTACTTTCCAAGGACGGGGAGAAACTCTACTACCTTGCCCGATTTGAAAAAGGAATGAACCTTTGGTCAACCAACCTGAGAACCAAAGAGACAAAGCAGGAAATTGCGTTAGATGCAAATTCCGGCCGATTGGTATGGGATAAGGACCAAAAAAATCTATTCCTACTTGCTGATGGAAGTATAGCCAAAATCAATCCGGAAGGAATGAAACGGGAGGCAATCAAGATTGCTGGCGAAATGACGTTTGATAAAAATGCAGAGACAGCGCATCTTTTTGAACATGTGTGGTTACGTACCAAAGGGATCTTCTACACGCCTGATATGCATGGAATAGATTGGAATGCGATCAAACCGGCTTACCAAAAGTATTTGCCTCATATCGGAAATAGCTATGAATTTGCTGAGCTTCTTTCCGAAATGATTGGTGAGCTGAATGTTTCTCACGCAGGTGCGAGATTTAGCCGATCGGTATCAATGGCCGATGCTACAGGAGCTTTGGGAGTATTCTTTGACTATAAGCATACCGGTAATGGCATTAAGATTACAGAAATCATTCCCGGGGGTCCATTGGATAAGTCTGATATCAAAGTTTCTGTGGGTATGATTATCGAGCGAATCGATGGGGAATTGATTACACCGGATTTGGATTTTGCAAGGCTGCTAAATAGAAAGGCAGACAAATTTACCTTGATTGAAGTCTTGGACCCAAAGACAAGTGTCAGAATCCAATACACGGTAAAACCTATATCACTGGGAGCTGAAAATCAATTGCTCTACAAGCGTTGGGTGAAAAAGAATCAAGATGAGGTAGAAAAGCTAAGTGGTGGTAAGTTGGGTTACGTGCATATACCTGGAATGAGTGACGGACCCTACCGAAACGTTTACGAAGACATGCTGGGTAAGTATTATGAAAAGGAAGGCATAGTGGTTGATACCCGATTCAATGGAGGGGGTGACTTGGTGGCTGATTTGGCCATGTTTTTCACAGGTGAGTCGTTTTTGACCTATGCCACAGCAGACAAAGTAGTGGGAGGAGAGCCTACAGCCAGATGGACTAAGCCCACATTGGCGATGTTTAACGAAGCCAACTACTCTGATGGTCATTGCTTTGCCTGTGGCTACACAGATTTGAAGATTGGTAAGACTGTGGGAATGCCGACACCTGGAACCTGTTCTTTTGCAGGATGGGAAAGTCTTCCGGATGGAACCCGTTGGGGCGCTGTGCCGATTTCTGCAAAAAATAAAGCAGGTGAATGGCTCGAAAATAATGAAACCCGTCCTCAGTTTGAGGTGAAAAATATGCCTGGAAATATAGATAAAGGCATAGATCAACAACTCCAAAAAGCAGTGGAAGAACTGCTTAAGGATATCAAATAAAAAAAGAAACCCCGGTCCAAAAGGCCGGGGTTTCTTAATGCTTATCCACTTAAAGTAAATTACTGGTATTGTTTGGTGTTCAGTGATTCATCGTTTTTGAAAAACTGAGTCATCTTAGCAAAAGAGCTTTCGAAATAGCCTTCTAGCATTCTCTTAATGATGAACGTTCTGTATTCATCCTTGGAAACTATTGGAAAATATTCGTGGCTTTTGCCATAAGATTTATGACTTACAAAGCCTTTTCTTTCTAGAATTCTTACAATGGTGGACACCGTATTGTAAGCAGGTTTTGGTTCAGTCATTGGTGTTAGGATATCTTTCACGAAGCCTCGCTCGATATCCCAGAGGATCTGCATGATTTCTTCCTCTGCTCTGGTTAATGGTTTCATAAGGTGTTAAGTTTTAATTCGATAGTAAATTATTCGTTTAGTTTCTTTTTTTCAAAAAATACTCAAAAATATTTTTACCTTTTAGTTGATTTTATTTACTAACCTCTTGATAAACAGTCAAAAAAAAGAAAGCTCCTCATTCGAGAAGCTTTCTTTTTTTATTTCACCTAAGAGTTAGGCAGTCCTTAATTTAATTATTCCGGTGGCGTGTAAAAGTTTTACAACCGGATAAGTTGGATCAAATTCATACCACTTTACAGCGAAATTAGGTCTATTTGGGAGCTTATGGTGATTATTTTGAAACAACTCACCGAGCATCAATACATCCAAGAGAAGTGAGTTTTTAGACTGATCATTGTTGTCAAAGTTAGAATAGCCGTATTTATGACCACTCCAATTAACAATCGCGCCATGAACAGGTCCCATCAGGAAATGAATCGGCAAAAGAAAATACATCCACCAATGTGTGCCAGGTAATTCAAAAACCGAAATGCATACCACGTAAAGAGTTACATAAAAAACTCCCCATCCAAGTCTTATGGCCATATTATCTGCAAACTTGTCAAACTTATTCCAGTCAGGGATGTCTTTAGAAAAACGCTCCTCAGGTTTCAATTTGAAGCTGAAGTAGTCATTGTAAATATTCTTGGTCTTCCACATCATAGTAAAGAGGTTCTCGGTATGATGCGGGGAATGGGGATCCTTTGGTGTATCCGAGTAAGCATGATGCATTCGATGAAGAATTGCATAGGCTCTTGGGGAGAGGTAGGAGCTACCTTGCCATATCCAAGTGAAGAAATAGAAGAATTTTTCCCAAAACTTGCTCATCACAAACATTTGGTGAGCAGCATAACGATGAAGGAAGAAACTCTGGCAAAACAGGGAGAAATACCAGTGAAGTAAGAAGAAGATAATGATAATCACTCGGGTAATGGTTTGAATTTAGATACAAAGATAGGTTTTGAGATCCAATATTTTCCTAATTTCCATCTAAGGTATAAAACACTTAAAATATGATTTAAGTCATTTTTACAGTTGTTCATAAAAGTTGGCGTTATGGAGCAAAAAAGAAAAGTTAAATCAATAGTGTCCAAGATATTAGTGGGGGGGATTTCAGTTCTTCTGGCCGATTATTTATTGACCGGGATTAAGGTGGATTCTTGGCTGACAAGTTTCCTCCTGGCTGCGGTCATAATTTTGATAAACCTCACTCTCAAACCATTGATGGTGATTTTAACTTTTCCCATCACCTTAATCTCATTTGGCCTATTTCTATTGGTGATCAATGCACTTGTGATTCTTTTAGCAGCAGAGTTACTTTCAGGATTTACAGTCGATGGATTTGGGTGGGCTTTTGTTTTTTCGATTGTTTTGAGTCTGATAAATGGAATATTCGGAAATAGTCTTGATTCAGATAGCTAAGGTTTTATCTTTCTCCCTTCGATAGGCTTTGGGTTTTCCAATTTTGTGATTTACATAAATAACGGGTCCTTGAGTAGGATTAACTTCTACTATCAAAACAGACTTTTCCTCTTTTTCAAGATCTTCATCGTCGATTTTTACTTCATGGAGGGAGATTGATGCTTTTGGAATACAGAATTCTTCATTGGCAGCTGAGATCATGTACATTTCTTCTTCAGGATCTATACCTATGATCTTGCCTTGGTCAGAAGTACCAATCAGGATAAATCCACCTTCTAAATTTGCCAATGCCGAAATAGTTTTTGCAATTTTTTCTTTAGAAGTAATCTTTAGCTTGAAATCCAAGGACTTGCCTTCTTTCTGCTTTAGCAGTTTATTAACAAATTCATGATCAAATTTTTTTGAAAACATTTTATTACTTTACTTTCTAGGACTATATTAAGTCAGCTTTATACCCTATCAAACTGACTATAGAGATTTCTTGTTGAATTAAATTTTTAAGACATGCCTTTTACTAATCCTGGATTTGATCCAACTCATATTGAAAACCTCAGGGCCGAATTGAAAAAATCCGGTAAAAATTTCAAAATTATTCCGGATGACGAAAATTCTGAGGAATTTGTAAACTTCTATTTCATTGGAAAGTATGAAGGAAAAGAAGTGATTTATGACGCAGCATTGTACACGTTGAGGCTGCATCATGCGAGTGAGATTTATGAGCTTGCTGAGCATGAAGCCGCTAAAAAGTTTCCCAATTTTAAAGGAATCAATTACGAGGAAGATGAAAACGGAAATATGAAGCCCCTTTCCAGCGAGGAAGAAGAAATAGGATGGTTCATAACAGAGATTATCATGGATTTGGAGGAAGAAGAGGCTGTTAAGGTTCAAGAATTTGTTGACTTGGATACCAATCATGATTTTGGGATAGGTTTGGATGCCGCTTTGAATGTGGAAGAAATCAATGAGAAGGTGGTTGCTAAATTTATTCAAGAATTCAACGATGACACGTTAGTTCTTGATGAAACTTTATATTCATTCCAAACCGAGGAAGATGAAATTTGATATTTTCTAAATTTATTGAAAACATACCTTTGCGGCGTCGGTTTTACTGACGCCTTTTTTATGCTCAAAATCGCCTGGTCACCTACTTACTCGCATCCATTACCCGTAGGACATCGATTTCCTATGGAAAAGTACCTTCTACTTCCGGATCAGCTTCGGTATGAGGGTACAGTGGTTGACTCTAATTTTTTTGAACCAAAGCCAATCGACACAAAGTGGATCTTGAATACGCATGACACCTTTTATGTTGAGAAACTGCAATCTCTTCAACTTTCAAAATCAGAAATAAGAGCGACAGGGTTTCCATTGAGTCAAGAATTGGTCGAAAGAGAAATACAAATTGCGGGTGGCTCAGTGCAGGCAGCTCTTTTTGCTTTAGAATTTGGTATAGGCATGAATATAGCCGGCGGCACCCATCATGCTTTTTCTAATCGGGGAGAGGGTTTTTGCTTGCTAAACGATATTGCAATCACAACCAACTATTTGATTCAAAATCAATTGGTTAAAAAAGTTTTGGTGGTTGATTTGGACGTACATCAGGGAAATGGCACAGCAGAGCTTTTTCAGGATAGCGTCGATGTATTTACTTTCAGTATGCATGGGGAAAAAAACTATCCCCATCGCAAAGAGACCTCACATTTGGATATTGGACTTCCAGATGGAACGGAGGATAATGCGTATTTGAAAGTTTTGGAAAAAGAGTTGAATAACATATTGAATCGTTTTTCGCCTGACTTTATCATTTATCAATGCGGAGTAGATGTCTTGGATTCAGATCAACTTGGGAGATTGTCCATGACAATAGACGGGGTATATAAAAGGGATAAAATGGTCTTGACTTTGGCCCGAGAAATCAAAGCACCTGTCATGTGTTGTATGGGAGGTGGGTATAGCAAGCACATTAAAGATATTATTGATGCTCATGCGCAGGTTTATAGATTAGCGCAAGACCTCTATTTCTGAGACCAATTTTTAATCGGATAGATCAAAATAAAGGTGATTCTTGCAAAATGAATACTTTATCTATATTTGCGACCTGTCAACTATAATCAAAAAAAAGTGAAAAAAGGATTGAAATTTATCGGAGTACTGGGTTTGGCTTCAGTGCTTTTCTACTCTTGCGGTCAAAAGACCGAATCTGTTGCTTCTGATTCTACATCTGAAGAGCGAGTTGCGGCTGGCGATATGAAAGTAGCCTTCGTTTATACTGATTCCGTCATCAATAAGTATGAGTTCTTCAAAAAGAAATCTGAAGAAATCACCGAAAAGGGTAAAAAATTTGATGCAGATCTTCAATCTAGAGCAAGAGGTTTTGAACAGGAAGTAGCTACTTTCCAGCAAACAGGAGGTAATATGACTCAGAATCAAATTCGTGCAAAACAGGATGAATTGGTTCAGAAAGAGCAAAACCTGATGACTTACAGAAATAACCTAATGCAGGAACTTTCAGTAGATGAGCAAAAGCTTTTAAATGATGTTTATGAGCAAGTTCAAACCTACATGCAAGAATATGCTAAGGAAAACGGTATTGACATCATTCTAAGCTACACCCGTGGCGGAGCCATGTGGTATGCTACAGATGCCATTGACGTCACCCAATCTGTGATCGAAGGATTGAATAAAAAATACAACGCTAATCCTAATGCTGTCACTGCTCCGGCCGCAGCAGATAGTACAGCCAAAAAATAATTGATGATCTATTTCATCATTAAAACCCAGATTTTATCTGGGTTTTTTTATGGGTGAAAAATGGATAATTTTGCGGCTCTATTATCAGAAAGCTGGTTGAATTTTGATGACAGAGGTGGTGAAAGAGAAAAAGCTAAATGAGATGTATCCTTTTGGCTAGACATCGATTAATCATCACAAAGCAATTTTCATAAATAAAAATGTTGAACGGATCCCAAAGTTTTAGCGAATCTTTTGGGATGCAATAGGGTATAAAAACAAATATAAACTCATGAAAATCACTGAATTTTTAAAACACAATTACAGACATTTCAATGCAGCTGCCTTGATAGATGCAGCAGAGGGCTATAAAACACATCTCAACGAAGGTGGAAAAATGATGGTAACCCTTGCAGGCGCCATGTCAACTGCTGAGTTGGGAATCTCCCTTGCGGAAATGATCCGTCAGGACAAAGTTCAAATCATTTCCTGTACTGGGGCCAATTTGGAAGAAGATGTCTTCAATCTCGTGGCACACGATTATTATGAGAGAGTGCCAAATTACAGAGAATTGTCTCCTGAGCAGGAGCAAGAGCTTTTGGAAAGACACATGAACCGAGTAACCGATACTTGTATTCCAGAAATGGAAGCTATGCGTCGTATTGAGAATGTGATTCTGGAAGAATGGATGAAAGCAGATGCTGCAGGAGAGCGCTATTTTCCTCATGAGTTTTTCTACAAAATTCTTCTTTCCGGAAAATTGGATCAGTCCTTCCAAATTGATCCTAAGAATAGCTGGCTTTTGGAAGCTGCCAAGAAAAACCTTCCGATCATTGTGCCGGGTTGGGAAGATTCAACCCTTGGAAACATGTATGCAGGTCACGTGATCTCTGGCGATGTGAAAAATGTTCATACCGTAAGAAGCGGAATTGAATACATGATTTTTCTAGCAGATTGGTACTCTGTCAATGCCACCGAAGAAAGTAAAGTCGGATTTTTCCAGATTGGCGGGGGAATTGCAGGTGATTTCCCTATCTGTGTGGTACCGATGCTACATCAAGATTTACAACGTGATAGCGTTCCACTTTGGGGTTATTTCTGTCAAATCTCTGATTCGACGACTTCTTATGGATCTTATTCAGGAGCTGTTCCAAATGAAAAAATCACTTGGGGCAAGCTAGGGAAAGAAACTCCAAAGTTTATCATCGAATCTGATGCAACCATCGTGGCACCACTCGTGTTTGCCATCGTGTTGGATCAATAAGAATGAAAAAATTGAATCATATTATTTTAAAAGCAAGCAGCGCCATGTTGCTTGCTTTTTGCATTTCTACTACTGAGGCTCAGCAGCTCAAATCACTTTCTGGTGCGAATAGCCCAAATGATGATACCAACCCGGTTTGGATTGGAAACAATACCTTGTTTTTCACAAGAGCTTTTCATCCTAAAAACACAGGTGGAAAGACAGATCCTGGCGATATCTGGATGACCAAAAAGGACCAGAATGGAACTTGGACCGAAGCAACACATCGTCCAGACTTGAGTTCGGCAGGATATGATTTGGTTTTAGGATTGGAGGACGTACTCACTCTATTGGTACTCCGAATTGAAAACAACAGCAAAACAATTCAGCAATATTCAAAATTTGGTCAGGAATGGAATTTCCTTCGTATGGTCAACCTGCCGGGACTCAATGAGTTTGAAGGATTGATTTCTGGAAGAGTAGCACATGGCGGAAAACTTCTTTTTTTGGCTGGGAAAAAGCCAGGAGGCTATGGAAATGAAGACATCTACCTCAGCGAAAAGACAGGAGTTATAGATTGGTCAAGTCCGGTTAATCTGGGGATGGTAATTAACGGTTCTGCTCAGGAGATGGGGCCTTATTTTGATCCTGAATCAAATTTACTTTTCTATTCTTCCAGTTCGCATCTAGGTGCTACTGGAAAGGATATCCTGATCGCCAAGAAAATGGGTGAAGCATGGGATACCTGGAGTAAACCTGAAAAATGGGAGCAGATCAGTACCAAGGGTTCAGAGGCATCCATTACTTTTTTATCTAAAGAGGAAGTAGTATGGACAAGTACTCAAAACAGTGATGGGTATGCTGATTTGATGACTTTTTCCCAGCCCGTCCCTTTGGTAATTCCTTCTGATTTTCAAGTACCTGCTGCACAGCCAAGTGGTGGTCTAGTGAAAGCCACACCTGCAATACAATCGAAGCCAGAATCTTCTGTTCAGGCAATTAGTTCACCGGCACCTAAACAAGTACCTCTGAAATCAGAGTCCTCCGTGACCGATGAAGCAGAAATTCCTGTTTCGTGGCTAGTAATGGATGGCAAGTTGAAAATTGAGGTACCTTTTTCTTTGGTTTGGCAAAAAGGAAATCAGACCATCAGTTTACCTTCTGAAAGTAAAATTTCTGATTTGGAAAAAGCAGGGGTAACCAGCGCTAAAATCTCTTCGAAAGGATACTTTCCGTCTGTACTTCCTTTATCTGATCTAATGAGAAAAGGAAAAACGGTGGTTCTTTTGACGAAAGCAGAAGCAGGCAGTTCGGTTATTCTTAAAGATGTAAACTTCAAAGTGGGCACCGCAGAACTGGAAGGTGAAGTAACCCAAAACACACTTAAAGAAATAGCAGATTTTCTTCTCAATCAGCCAAACTTGGTAGTCAGAATCAATGGACATACAGACAACCTTGGAGATCCAACATTAAGTAAAGAGCTGTCGCTTCAGCGGGCTACTGCAGTGAGAAATTACTTGGTATCAAATGGGGTAAATTTTGAAAAACTTCGAATTTCTGGTTGGGGTGGCTCCAAACCGATTGCTTCAAATGCTACGGAAGCAGGAAGAGCAAAAAACCGTAGGGTTGAGCTTGTAGTCGAAAATTGATGAAATAAAACGGGCTTTCAAATTCTGAAAGCCCGTTCTTGGTTAAAGAGAGTATCCTTCTCGGTATTGTCTTCTTACAAACTGGTTGGCCGGATCGAAATTAGTGATCTTCATATTCGGACCATCCCACACCAATTTGATTCCTCTTCCCGGATAGTCAAACTGATTTTGTGAACCAGCTCTTGGCACTCGGTAATCGTAGCTTCGAATGGCAAGATTTCCCATTAACACGGACTCTGTCAACGGGCCTGCTACTGAGAAAGGAGAACTCAATTGATTGAATTCTTTAGAACCATAACCAGCAATGCAAGCCTCGACCCAGTTGTTGTAATGGCCTCTATCCCCCTCCGGTACTCGGTACTCCGTTTTTGGAACTGAAACTTCTTTGGTTCGGGTAGTAGGCAAAAGCTGAGGATTTGCACCATAGGTGGAGCACATCATTTTTCCTTTGGTTCCTTCGATGATGACACCATTTCCACCGTCACCCATGATTTCATTAGGTCCAAGTTCCTCTGGTCGTGTAGGCTGTATCCCTCCGTCCATCCAGTGAAATACCAAATCTTCTTTGCCTGGACGATCAAATCTGAGGGTAATATGTGAGGAAGGAGGGCAGCTTTCAGGGAAATATCCTCTCTGAAATTCGCCTACATACACAGAACCTACGGAGCATTCAGCCGATTTAGGATACCCCAATCCTAATACTCGAAACGGTGGCTCCATAATATGACAGGCCATATCCCCCAAAGCGCCAGTACCGTAATCCCACCAGCCTCTCCAGTTAAATGGAACCAGGTTGCCAACAAAGTCTTTGTAAGGGGCAGTACCCAACCAAAGATCCCAATCCAAATCTGCCGGAGGTGTGGCTGGAGTGCTAGGCCATTGGATTCCTTGAGGCCAAACAGGTCTGTTGGTCCAAGACCAGACTTTGGTTGCTTCACCAATCAATCCTGCATTATACCATTCAACCATTTGTCGGACTCCATCACCTGATGAACCCTGATTTCCCATTTGGGTGACTACTTTATACTTTTCCGCTGCTTCAGTTAGAACACGTGCTTCGTAAATATCATGTGACATCGGTTTTTGGACATAGACATGCTTCCCCATTTTCATGGCCATCATGGCTTGCACGGCATGCATGTGATCTGGTGAAGATACAGTCACTGCATCTATATTTTTGCCCTCTTTTTCGAGCATGACTCTATAGTCCTTGTAGTAAGCTGCTTTTGCATGGTCTTGTCTTGCTTTGGCAGCACGTGTGTCATCAACATCACAGAGGGCTACAATGTCTGCTTTTCCGCTTCGGAATACTCCACTTACGTCACCATATCCCATGCCTCCAACACCAATTGAAGCTACTCTTAATTTGTCGCTAGGAGCAATGAATCCCGGTCCTCCCAATACATGTCTAGGCACAATATAAAATCCAGCTACTGCCAAGGCTGAGCCTTTCAAAAAACTTCTTCTTGAGTTTTCTTTCTCATTTGGTTTGTTGTTCTCCATGGGTTATTGATCTATGAGATGTAGTACAATATTTGAATCAGTAATTAATGGCAATTTTTTTGAAAAAAGAATGGGTTTTAGAATTAAACCTCATCATTTCCTTTGAATGGGGATAAGCTCCTTCATACTTTTTTTTCAGAAATATGTTGGATTGATCAGGTTTTTAAAATTTACTGGCGGCAAAGACTTTTATAAAATTTTAGATTAAGTTTGGTCAAAATCGCACCCATGAAAAAAACACTTTGGACTCTGCTAATCGGAAGTTTGTTGGCATTAGCTTCTTGCCAAAAATCTCCCAAATTGACCGAATCAGGATTGGTACCGCTTCCACAGGAAATCACTGATGGTTCCGGAACCTATGAATTGAGCACCTCATCCGGAATCAAACTTATAGGATCAAGTGAAAAACTGACCCACTTGGGAGAATACTTGGCGGGTAAGCTTAGGCCTTCCACAGGATTTGAATTGCCGGTTTCTTTTGATGGTGGAGATATCACCTTAGAATTAACCGGATCTGATGCTTCGGAATCCTATGAACTTCAGGTAAGTGAAGACGGAATAAAAATTTCCTCTTCGGGTGAAGCAGGTCTGTTCTACGGGATTCAAACTCTCCTTCAGCTGTTGCCAGTAGAGATTAATCAAGCATCAGTTCAGCAGGTGGATTGGTCAATTCCACAAGGTAACATCAAAGATGCTCCGGCGTACGCATACAGAGGATCGATGCTGGATGTAGCCAGACATTTTATTTCAGTAGAAGATGTAAAATTCTACATCGATCAAATGGCTCAGCTAAAATTAAACTACCTGCATTTGCACTTAACCGATGATCAAGGCTGGAGAATTGAAATTAAATCTTGGCCTAAACTGACGGAAATCGGCGGAAGTACGGAAGTAGGAGGTGGGGATGGTGGTTTCTACACCCAAGAGGAGTACAAAGAAATTGTCGCCTATGCAGCTGAAAGATTTATTACGATAGTTCCCGAAGTGGACATGCCTGGTCATACTAATGCTGCGCTGGCTTCTTATGCTGAATTGAATCCCGGGGTAAACCTTCCAAATGGAAAACTGGACTCTGTCAATAAAGCTCCTCTTGACTACACCATGCCTCTAAAAAATCCGCAAGCCTCCGAGCTTTACACCGGTATAGAGGTAGGCTGGAGTACCTTTGCACCCAAGTTGGAACTTACTTATGCTTTTGTGGACAGTGTGGTGAGAGAAATTTCAGATATCACACCAGGTCCTTATTTCCACATCGGTGGTGATGAATCTCATGTGACCGAAAAAGAGGACTATATCTATTTTGTGGAGCGTGTGCAGGATATCGTTTCCAAATATGGAAAGACAAGTATTGGTTGGGATGAAGTAGCGACTGCAAAGCTGCTTCCAGGTAATGTTGCTCAGTTTTGGGCAAAAGAAGAAAACGCCAAGTTGGCAAAAGATCAAGGCAACAAAGTGCTGATGTCCCCAGCCAAAAAGATCTACTTGGACATGCAATATGATAGCACCACACGAATTGGTCTTCATTGGGCTGCTTATGTAGAGTTAGATTCCGCCTACCTATGGGAGCCATCTGAGTATGCTCAAGGGATTGCCAAGGAAAATATTTTGGGAATTGAAGCTCCACTCTGGACCGAAACAGTGACCAACAGAGAGGATATCAGCTATTTGGCTTTTCCAAGGTTAGCCGCCTCAGCAGAAATTTCATGGACTTCGCAGGAAAAACGAAGTTGGGAGGGATTTTCGAAGCGAATTCCTGTTCAGGGAAAACGTTGGGATGCTCAAGGAGTAGAATTTTATAAGTCTCCCAAAATCAAGTGGTAAGTATAAAAACCCGATAGCTGATACCTATCGGGTTTTTCATTTTTTATGATTGTCAGGCAACATTCTTTTCTTCATAATCTTATTCAGTTAATTGAATTCTTGGTTTTAGGAGAAAATGGGCCTATTATCGAATTCAATTATAAAAGCACTACAATCAATCAAGTCTCATGGGAGAATTAATTATTGCCTTTAGTAACTGGATTTGGGGACCTCCGATTTTAGTACTTCTTCTTGGAGGTGGCACCTTTTTTTTCATTCACTCTGGATTTATTCCGTTTACTAAAATGGGCCATGCCATAGGACTTCTCCGTGGTAAATACGATGACGATTTGGCTCCTGGTCAAATCACCTCCCGTCAAGCCTTGTATTCTGCAATTGCATCTACGGTGGGGCTTGGAAATATCTCAGGGGTAGCTATTGCATTGAATATGGGTGGTCCGGGGGCTATTTTTTGGATGTGGATTGCTGCTTTTGTGGGAATGGCTACCAAATTTTACACCTGTAGTTTGGCTATAATGTATAGAGGAACAGACTCTGCCGGAGTGATTCAGGGAGGTCCAATGTATGTAATTGACCATGGAATGGGGAAGAAATGGAAATTCCTTTCCTATGTATTTTGTATTGCTGGTGTGATTGGGCTTTTGGCAATTTTTCAGGCCAATCAATTGACAGCAGTGATCCAAGCGGTATTAATCGAACCTGATACCATGGGCGAAACTGTAAGAAACAGGTGGATTATCGGAATAATTATGATGTCTTTGACAGCTGTGGTGATTCTGGGAGGGATTCAACGAATAGCAGCTGTAGCTTCGAAGATGGTCCCATTTATGGTGGGGATTTACTTTTTCACAGTTTTATTGATTGTGATAAAATATTATGATGGCATTCCTGAGATGTTCAAACTTATCCTTGTGGATGCCTTTACCGGAAATGCAGTCATGGGTGGTGCTGTAGGATCAGTAATTATCGTGGGAGCCAGAAGAGCGGCATTTTCCAATGAAGCCGGTATCGGCACAGCACCGATGGTACACGGTCAATCCAAAAATAAGGAGCCAATTCGTGAAGGATTGATTGCCATGTTAGGTCCTTTCATTGATACGGTAATCGTATGTACGTTGACTGCTTTGGCGATATTACTGACAGGCGTATGGCAAACGACAGAAAATGATGGAGTTAAGTTGACATTAGCAGCTTTCGAAATGGGAATTCCTGTGGTGGGTAAGTATTTATTGATGGTATCGGTTTTGGTTTTTGCTCTTTCCACTATGTTTACTTATTCCTATTATGGTCATAAGTGCGCCAATTATCTATTTGGGGCTGATAAGGCAGATTATTACAATTATTTCTATTTGATCACGATTGTTGTTGGTGCTGTGGCTTCTTTGGATGTGGTCGTAAGCTTGGTGGATGGAATGTATGCGGTCATGGCATTTCCAAACATGATTGCGGCGCTTTATTTAGCTCCTAAAGTTCGGGCAGCTACCAAAGATTACTTTTCGAGAATGCAGAAAAAATGAAGTTCCTTGTTTCTCCAAATGCATTCAAAGGGACTTTGACTGCAAGCGAAGCCTCTATTTTGATTGAAAAATCAATTAGGGAAATTTTGCCGGATTCGGGAATTGAATTATTACCTATTGCTGACGGAGGAGATGGAACGTGTGAATTATTGATAGATCATCTGGGACTTGAAAAAGTGAATGTTTGGTCCCTTAATGCAGTTGGCCAACCAATCCAAGGACATTTTGGATGGGATGAAATATCCAAAGTTTCCTATTTGGATGTTTCTACATTTTCCGGTTTGGGAATATTGCAAGACTTCCAAAAGGAGCCACGAACCGCTTCAACCTTTGGAACAGGACTAGCCATTCAACAAGCACTGCTGCTAGGGGCTGAGGAGATTGTTTTAGGTTTAGGAGGGAGTGCTACAATTGATTTCGGAACAGGTATTTTAAGAGCATTGGGATTTCATTTTTTGGATCAAAAGGGAAGGGAATTGCACATGTTTTCAACTGATTTGATCCCAAAAACCAAGTTTATCCAACTACCAATTAATAAACCGAAAGTAAAATTCACCTGCCTTTGTGATGTGAAAAACACCTTCTTTGGAGAAAGGGGGGCTGTTAGGGTCTTTGGTCCTCAAAAAGGGCTCGACAAGGATGAACTTCTTGATTTTGAATCACAGCATCGACGGCTGGTTGATCTTTTGATTAAAAAAACCGGGAAAGCCTGGGAAGACCGATCGGGTTTTGGTGCTGCAGGTGGAATCGCTTTAGGGCTTGATTTCTTTTTTGAAACTAAGCTGGCATATGGTGCCAACTATTTTTTTGAAAAAGTAAAGTTGAAAGAAAAGATAGAATCAGCGGACTGGATAATTACAGGAGAGGGCAGGTATGATGATCAAAGTTCCGAAGGGAAAGCCTGTTATGAACTTCTTCAGATGGCAAAATATAAAGGCAAAAAGATTGCATTGATCTCCTCCGGATCTGAGGCAGAGAATGCAGGATTTGACCTGGTTTTAAAACTACCTGATCTGGATTTTTCTGACCTTTTGTTGAAAAAGAAAGCCTCTGAAAATCTTCAAAGGCTTATAAATTCTTCATTAAAGGAGGGTTTATTCAATGATTACACCCGTCGGTAATCACCTTTCCAGTTTTTGATTTGGAGTTTGATTTCTTTTGGCGAAAGCCCTTTCTCGATTGATTTTTCCATTAATACTAATAGTTCCTCATCACTTGCAAACCTTAATGAAATGATTTGACCCAATTTCAATTGATTTTCCTTGTCATAAAAAGGTTTCCCCGTCAGATGGAAATAGCGAATCCTCATCTCATTTAAGATCATCCGATTTTGGAGTTTTAGCGCATAAATTCTTGCCAATAATGGCAACAGAGCCAAAATAAGAGCAATAAGTAATTGGTATAAACTTTCAGCGCTACTTTCCGATGTGGTGAAATTTGTACGAGCTATCGTCCAACCTAGGAGAATTAAGGTAAGAGGAGTAACGATGAAATGATGAAAAGGATAATATCGAGCGTGATTTTTGTAATTCTGTGGAGTCATATTTAGTGGATTAAATGAAGTAAAATCAGTGATTTAGAGAACTTGAAATGAAATCAAACTGAATTGTTCGATTTCATTAAGCGGTAGAAGTATTCAGTGTATCCTAGGTAAAAAAAAAGGAGGCTATAGCCTCCTTTTAAAATTTTATAATTAAAGATCAATGATCAGCTTTCTTTTTGTTGAAGGTGTTTTTGGCATCTACTGCAGATAGACCAGCACCAAGACCAACAAGAATACACACAATCAATAGGAACAATTGTGCTCCAAACATGAGTGGTGAACTGAATACATCTAGTAGTATCATGATAAATGAGGTTTTTTAGATTAATGGTCGAAGATAATGTCCATCATCCTAAATAGCAAAGACTAATTAAGAGTTGAACATCCACAGATTAATCTAAATCATCGTCAAATTCTTCTTCATCTTCGAAGTCGTCAAAGTCTTCTTCCTCTTCTTCATCGAAGTCCACGAAATTGTCGTCAATTAATTCGTTTTCCTCATCGAGATCATATTCATCTTCGAACTCGTCCTCAAATTCATCCTCTTCCTCGAGATCGTCAAATTCATCGAATTCTTCTTCAAAATCCTCCATAGCTGTCGTTTAAAGGGGTTTTAATGATTGAATAGTACGAAATAAGGCAAAAATTCATTTACACCAATGCAGGTAACTTTAATTTTTTTTCAGAAATAATTTCGTCCAAAATATCTTGTTCTCCTAGCCACTTTTCTCTCAGCAGATTAGCCCACACTTGAAGATAAAAAATGACATCTTCTCTTCGGTTTTTGTTTAACTGATCTCTTTTTTCTTTTTCAATTCTAGAGAGTATGGCTGGATCCGAAAGCCTCTCAAGGTGGCTCAAATCGTCAATTGTCAAACCAAATTCAAGCATTTTGTTTACCATCAAATCCATGGGATATCCACTGGTCGGGCAATAGTCAATCAGTTGTTCATTCCAGTCTCCATGACGCTGCATGGCAAATTGGTGAATTTCTGCTTTGGAAAATTTGGTTAATTCTTGTGCTAGGTTTCCACAGTTACATGCACCCATATGTCCCCATTGGTAAGATGCACCTGACTGTAAGTTAGAGATGGTCCGCTCGATGGCAGCGATCAATTCAGGATTAGGTGTAGCCATTTCTCTGGTTTTTTGTAAATAACCAAAATACAGAAACCTAGGTTTTGTTGAAACAAAAAAAAAACTGACCTTTTTTAGATCAGTTGAAGATATTTTTGATGTATTTTTTTATCAAAGGCTTTGATAAGTAGTCTTTGACGATAGCGTATTGACTAGCCTTTGTGATATCTCTTTCATCTACCGAACTACTCAAGATGTAAATTTGTGCTTCTTCATGATTAGGGTTAAACCTGTCCAAAAAATCCCATCCTGTCATTTCAGGCATATTCAAATCTAAAAATAAATAGTGGGGCTTGATTGACTGAATTTCTTCAAGTGCTCGTTTTGCACTTTGATACTTATAGAACTCGCACGGCTCCTTTACGTTTTTTGAAATCAGTTTTTCAGTTACGAAAGTACTGATTGGATCGTCGTCTATAAGAACAATTGTTAACATCAAAGTGCAAATATGTGCTACTGAAATACATTATAACCTATACAAAAGTAAGGCCTAAATCTTAAAAAGCAAATAGTTTTGATTAAAAATTGTAAAATTTCAAGAAGAAGGTCATTTGGGGTTGAATCGCTGCTTTCCGGTCAATAGATCAAAGAATAATATGAAATCTGAACCCAGGCTATACAGAGGGTATTTGAATGTAGCAGGTTTGTTCTTCTCAAAAAAGAAATGACCCACCCATGCAAATCCATAACCTACCAAAGGAATGCTTGAAATCCAGTAATACTTATTGACAATCAGGGAGATAATTACAATGGCAATTACCAATCCGGTTCCGACAAAATGAAGGATTCTCGAAATAGGGTTTTGGTGTTCTGATAGGTAATAAGGATAAAATTCTTGAATGGAGGTGTATCTTTTTTCCATGATTAATTTTGGGTGGGATGATTGAGATTTACAAATGTTTCTGTTGCACTTTTTAAGGATTTTAGGGCAAGTTTTGGTTTGGACTTGGGATTAGTGACTTCTGTCACTGCTGTGAGGGTCATCAAATACTTATCCTGAACAGGATCAAGAAAATCAAGAATGACCTGAAGCAATTCATAGTTTGAGGTACTTACTCTTGGGCGATTGTTGAAATTATAGGGATTGAAAAACCAAGGATCGTAGATTCGATAGCCCCAAAATGGATAGGGATTCATGTTATTCACTATCTCCTTTTGTCTTGGATCTTCATTCGAATGGTACCGAATTACCAAATCGGGCTGCTTAGGGTCGTAAATCATTCCAGCTAACTCCAGTTGGGTTTGAAGTTCTGACTTGATCATTTCATCGATTTTTTGATCTGAAAATCCCTGCATTCCCAATTCTTTATTGACGATCACAAAGCTTTTGTAACTTTTGCGAATCGGGATCTCGGTATTCTCTTTGAAAACTTCTATAGAACTGCATGAAAACAGTATTAATCCCGCAACCAAGCATATAGGAAGTCTTAAGTTCATCTTCATGGGAAAATGTAATTTGGGTTCAAATGTTTTGAACAGTTTGAAGTTAATTTTTCTTTCTTAACGAAAAAACAAACCAGTTTAGTCAATATGACTTCCAGTCTAGTTTTGAGATTCTTACTTTTGAAAAAAACTTCCTGATGAGTAGACCTGATTTTGACGATATTTTTATGGAATTGGCGGTTAATCTTGCCAAGCGTTCCCATTGTATAAAAAAGCACGTAGGAGCCGTTTTGACTAAAGACACCAGGATCATCTCGATAGGGTATAATGGACCTCCCGCAGGCACGCACAACTGTGATGTAGAGTTTCCCGAACATGGCTGTGCCCGTGATTCCAAAGGGAGTTGTTCTTTAGCCCTGCATGCAGAGCAGAACGCGATCTTGTATGCCGTAAAAAACAATACTGCTGTGGAAGGTTCTACACTATATGTTACCCTTGCTCCATGCTTAGCTTGTGCCAGAATTATCTTTTCAATGGGAATTTCAAAGGTAGTTTACCTGTTTTCCTATGCTGAGTACAAAGGAATAGGATCAGATGAGGGAGTAGATTTTTTGAAAAAATTTGGGGTTACCGTAGATCGATATTCCAAAAACTTGGAAGTGATAGACCCACTTATTTAAATGAAGTTTACTTCTGGGTTTAACTCTATTCCGAATTGATCCCTTACGGTAGCCCTGACTTGCTCTGATAAGTTTTTTATTTGCTCACCTGTACCTTCCCCATAATTTACTAAAACCAATGCCTGCTTGGCATGAACCCCTACTTCACCCAATCGCTTTCCTTTCCAACCTGATTGTTCGATAAGCCATCCAGCGGGTATTTTGATGCCTTCCGGTACCATATATCCTGGAATAGTAGGATACTTGTTTTTTAAATTTTCGAATTGGCTGACTGGAATCGTAGGATTCTTAAAGAATGAACCTGCATTTCCAAGTTGCTTCGGGTCAGGTAGTTTGGATTGACGGATCGCAATTACGGCTTCACTTACTGCCTTAATACTTAATTCTGAAACGCCTTTTTCTTTGAGAACATCTTGGATAGCACCATATTCTACGTGGAATTCAGGGATCTTTAAAAGTTTAAAACAAACTGAGGTGATGATGTATTGATCCTTCGATTCGTGCTTAAATACGCTTTCTCTGTATCCAAATTTGCAGTCAACCGCATCAAAGGTTTCTATTGCTAGGGTATTCCTATTTAAAGCCTTTAGACTGTGAAAGACATCCTTGATTTCAACTCCGTAAGCTCCGATATTCTGCATAGGTGAGGCCCCCACGGTGCCTGGAATTAAAGAGAGGTTTTCAATTCCTGCCCAATTCTTTTCGAGTGAGTATAACACCCATTCGTGCCAAACTACCCCGGCACCGACCTCTACCAACACCTGATTTTCATCCTCGTGGATGACTTCAATTCCTTGCAGTTCCACCTTGATCACCAATCCAAGGATGTCTTTAGTCAGGAGAATATTGCTTCCTCCTCCCAAAATAAAGATGGGTAAATCTCTTTCTTTTGCCCAAATAAGCGCCTCTTTCAACTCATTTATCGTGTGAGCTGCTGTAAAGAATTGTGCTTTTTTATCAATTCCAAAAGTATTGAAGGGTTTCAGCGAAAGGTTTTCTTGTATCTTCATGGGCCAAGGCTTGTCCTGCGAAATAAACAAGATTTTATGCCATTGCGAAATGGATAATTTGATCTCTGAGCGCTGTACATGAAAGAAATCCAAATCAACGGTATTCGGGTCAAACCCGGTCAATCAGTTAATATTGAATTGCCTATTGCCAAACTACCCACGCATACGGTAATTGATCTCCCGATTTTTATTAGATCTTCTAAAAATGAAGGTCCTGTCGTATTGATCAGCGGGGGGGTGCATGGGGACGAAATCAACGGGGTAGTCACAGCGAAAAAGCTCCTGCAAGAATTCGATGATAATTTAGAGTTGAAGCGTGGGACACTGATCATTATTCCCTTAGTCAACATCTATGGTTTTCTTTCCAATAGCAGGACTTTCCCTGACGGTAGAGACTTGAATCGAAGTTTTCCGGGTAGTAAAAAGGGATCCTTGGCATCGAGGATCGCATTTATATTGAGCGAAGAAGTGATCCCATTGATTGATTTTGGAATTGACTTTCATACTGGAGGAAGGATGCTTTCCAATCATCCACAAATCCGGGTGGATTTCAAGGATAAAGTGGGTTTGGAGCTTGCTAAGGCATTTGGAACTCACTATGTAGTCCACTCCAAGCATATCGAAAAATCATTTCGGAAAACAGCCTATAAAAGTCGGAAACACCTCTTGGTCTATGAAGGTGGTGAGTCGATGCGATTGGATAATTATTCCATTGAAGAAGGAATTTCTGGAACCAAACGGCTGCTTCATCACCTGGAAATGATCAATTCACCACAACTTCCACAGTCAACAATTATTCTTAAGGAAAGTGAATGGACCCGAGCCAAAGCTTCCGGGATATTTTCCTGCTTGGTCAAGCTGGGAGACTTTGTGAGAAAAGGAGAATTGCTAGCGCATATTTCTGATCCTTATGGACAAGTGATCGTACCCGTAAAAGCAACGACCAATGGACATGTGATCGGAGTAAACAATAATCCGGTGATCAATGTGGGAGATGCATTGATCCATTTGGGGAAAGAATGAGTTGAACTATGTCATGGAATACTAATGAAAAAGCACCGAATCACTCCGGTGCTTTTCCATTTGAATAAGGTTCAGTTTAGCTAAAATACGCTCTTAAACCATCCAGTTTTTCTACCAATTTGGCCTCAACCTCTCGATACGCTTTCGGGTCGGTAATCGGTGTATTCACGGAGAAATAGTATTTGATTTTTGGCTCGGTACCTGATGGTCTTGCGGATATTTTGCTTCCATCAGCCAAGTAAAACTGCATCACATTGGATTTGTCCATATCCAATTTTTCTACTTGACCAGTTTGGACGTGTGTTACAGTAGAGTTTTTTACATCCACGATTTTCACCACCGCCGAGCCATTCATTTCTTTGGGAGGATTGGTTCTGAAGTCTGCCATCAGCTTCTGAATTTGCTCGGCTCCGTCTTTTCCTTTTTTGGTCACGGAAATAAGTGACTCTTTGTAAAAACCAAATTGGCTGTAAATCTCTGCCAATACCTGAAACACGTTTTTCCCTTGAGTTTTGTAGTAGGCGATGACTTCTGCGACCATGGCGCAGGCGCTGACCCCATCTTTGTCTCTCACAAAATCTCCCACGAGATAGCCATAAGATTCTTCACCACCCCCGATGTAGGTTTCTTTTCCTTCCAAATCACGGATGATGGCTGCAATGTTTTTAAACCCTGTCAATACATTGAAGCATTTCACGCCAAAACCAGCGGCAATCTCATTGATCAATTCAGTGGTCACAATGGTATTTACCATAAACTGTTTGCCGTCCAATTTGCCGGCTTCCTTCCAACGAGAGAGCAAGTAATAGGACAGGAGAGTACCGGTTTGGTTACCATTGAGGAGTTCAAATTCTCCCTTTTCATTGGGTACCACAGCTGCATAGCGGTCTCCGTCCGGATCGCAGGCGAGTACCAACTCAGCACCTACTTTTTTTCCTAATTCGATCGATAGCGTCAAAGCTTCTGCTTCCTCGGGGTTTGGATAAATGACTGTAGGGAAAGTGCCATCCGGTTCAATTTGCTCTTTCACCACGTGGATATTTTCAAAACCAAAAGCCCTTAATGCGGCAGGAACCATTTTGCCGGAGGCGCCATGAATAGGTGAGAAAACAATCGGCATGGATTTTTGAGCTTGGATTTCAGCTTTTGCCAAGCTCAGTCCTTTTACCTTTTCCATATAGATGGCATCAAAGTCCTCTTCGATGTAATGGATCAGGTCATCATTTTTATTCCAGTTGACGAGGTCAAAGGAGGTGATTTTTTGGACTTCCTTGATGATGTTGTTATCGTGAGGGGCCACTACTTGTGCACCGTCTTCCCAATAGGCTTTGTAACCGTTATATTCTTTAGGATTGTGTGAAGCGGTAATCATTACGCCGGATTTGCAACCAAAATGCCTTACCGCGAAAGAAAGCATGGGAGTAGGCCGCATCTCTCTGAAATACATCACCTGGATACCGTTTGCAGTCAATACATCGGCAGTGGTTTTTGCGAAAAGCGTATTGTTGATTCGTGAGTCGTGGGTGATAGCCACTTTGATGACTTCTCCGGGAAAGCATTGCAATAAATAATTGGCCAAGCCTTGAGTAGCCATGCCTACTGTGTAGACATTCATCCGATTGGTGCCAACCCCCATCAATCCGCGAAGTCCGCCTGTGCCAAACTCCAAGTCCTGATAAAAGGAATCAACCAATTCCGTAGGGTTTTCCTTGATTAGTTTTTGAATGGACGCTTTGGTTTCGCTGTCCACATTGCCATCTAGCCAACTTTGGGCTTTGCTTAAGATTGCAGGGTCGATAGAACTCATTTTTTTATAAAAATTACTGTACGGTTCTAAGTTAGATAAAATGTCAAAATATGCTAACCAAGACCCGTAAATGATCTTTTTTTAATTGAAAACGGCCAAATCTATCTATTTAAAGAGGTTTTAATTTTTATTCAGATGGATTAAATCTATTTTGTTCGATCAATTACCCTTGTTCAATCGCATGAATTTCCCCATCGCAGCAAAATTCACCTTTGCTTTGATTTCCTTTTGTGTAGTTGTATTGGCCACTCCAATTCAATTTTCAAAAGGTTTGACTACTACCTGGGTTTCCGCTACAGAAAGTCTTGATCCCATCAAGGTAAGGGAATCCACCACTGAGCTTCATATCCAAGTAGGAGAGCGGCTTTTTGTGTTTGGTAAATCAAAAGGCACTTTGGAAAAGGTGAAAATCGGAATGCATGTGTTAACCTTTGCACAAGTGGCGGGTACAGAAGGCCTGGAAAGTGGCTTCAAAGCTGTGACTTGGAAAAAACTAAAAGACGGATCGATTCAAATTCAATCTTCTTACTCTCCTTGGCCGGCTACGCTTACCTGGACAGTACTCGCCTCGGGACGGCTCAAAATGGAAGCGCGAGGTACGTTTGATTTTCAGGCTTCTTCGACGCTGGGTTTAGGTTTTGATCTTCCTAATTATGAGCTTAAAAATTTAAATTGGAGTGCCAAAGGGCTAGGCACGGGGACTTGGATGGACCACCAAACAGAAAATGAACCTTCAAAGCCATTTTTTCTGCAGGGCATAGAAAAAGTCAATCTGGCTTTTGAATCGGTAGCCTTGTCCATCAGCTCGGATACCCCCAATTTGATTTTAAAAGTAGCAGACCTGAAAAATCATCAAAGTGGGCTTTTACAGTCAGATCTGAGTTTTCTTTTCCAAGCCCCAAGTCAAGGAAATTCCTCCACTGAAATTGAGACACCCTCTGGTGATTCCAATAATAACCTTTACAAACCATTGGAATTAAGTGCCATGATTCTCTGGTTTGATTTTCATTAATTTTCGATCAACCCAAAATTCCAAGCACTATGAAAAAGATTCTTCTTTTACTTTTTGTTTTTGTCAGTCAGGTGAGCTTTTCACAGACTGCTAGGTTGAAAACTCCCTGGACCGATCAGGTTTCCAAGGAGGCGCCACATTCGGAATATCCACGTCCCCAATTGGTCAGGTCTTCCTGGCAAAACCTCAATGGCCCATGGGATTATGCCATTTTACCCAAAGGCAGCCTTCCTGAAATTGGTTTTGCAGGAAAGATCACTGTCCCTTTTCCGGTAGAATCTTATCTGTCAGGCGTCCAGAAAGCAGTCGGTCCTGAGAATGAGCTTTGGTACGAAAAAACAGTTGATCTTACCCTAGACCGAAAAGGCAAGAGGGTTTTGCTGCATTTCGGTGCTTCTGATTGGGAGACCGAAGTGTGGGTAAACGGTACTTCCATAGGTAAGCATTTCGGTGGATTTGACAGTTTTTCTTTTGATATCACTGACCAGCTGTCGAAAACCCGAACCCAAAAAATCCGGGTTCGTGTGTGGGACCCAAGTGATTCAGGCCCTCAGCCCCGAGGTAAGCAAGTAAAAGATCCAAAAGGGATTTGGTATACTCCTGTGACCGGAATCTGGCAAACGGTTTGGTTAGAAACGGTACCGGAAAGCTATTTGGCCTCTGTTTATTCCAACACAGATTGGGAAAATGGGACACAAGTCTTTTATCCCCAAGTCACTTCCAGTAAAGAGGGATTAGAGGTAGAGGTTACCTTGAAAGACGGTGCTACCGTAGCGGGTTCTTTTCGAGGAAAAAGCAATGCGCCACTTCCTGTAAAACTCAATGCTCCAAAAGCTTGGTCTCCTGACTCACCGACTTTGTACGATGTGTCAATCAAAGTCTGGGAAGGAAAAAAGCTCATCGAGGAAGTGAAGTCCTATGCGGCGTATCGAGACATCCGAATGGCTAAAACAGCAGATGGATATCAGCGGATGTTCCTGAATGGCAAACCACTATTTCATTACGGACCTTTGGATCAAGGCTGGTGGCCAGATGGTTTGTATACTGCCCCGACTGATGAAGCCCTACTTTTTGACATCGAGAAAACCAAAGAAATGGGTTTCAACATGATCCGTAAGCACGTCAAAGTAGAGCCGGCTCGCTGGTATTACCACGCGGATCGTTTGGGCATGCTGGTATGGCAAGATATGCCTAGTGGTGACATGGGCAATAGATGGGAAGTACGCCCTGGTGTCATTCGTGAAGGTGTGGAAAAAGTCAGAACTCCAGAGTCGGAAGCAATCTTCAAAACAGAGTGGAAAGAGATCATCAATGAATTTAGATTTTTCCCATCCATTGTGGTTTGGGTTCCTTTCAATGAAGCATGGGGACAATTCAAAACGGGTGAAATCACTCAAATGACTAGAGACTTGGATGCAACCAGATTGATCAATTCTGCTTCAGGGGGCAATTTTGAAATGGAAGGCTCCACAGTAGTGGGAGATATCCTCGATCTCCATAATTACCCCGATCCGGTAATGCCAGACCCAAAGATTTTTGGAGATAAATCAATCATGGTATTGGGAGAATTTGGAGGCTTGGGATTGCCTTTGGAAGGTCATACTTGGCAGCAAAAGGACAATTGGGGTTATCAGAGTTTTTCTACTGCCGAAGATCTAAAGGCCAGGTATTCTGCTTTAATCGATGATTTGGCAAAATACATTCCTAGAGGATTGGCTGCGGCGGTGTACACCCAAACAACCGATGTGGAGATCGAAACCAACGGACTCATGACCTATGACCGTCAAGTGATCAAGATAGCCCTTGAGGAGTTGAAGAAAATGCATGAGAAGCTGTATAAGTAGAGAGTTGACATTAGACTTTAGACATAAGACATAAGAGTCTAGATACTGGATGGTTAACACTAGAGATCTTTGAAATTAGAAATTTCCAGAGTTTCAAACTTTGGAAAAGTTGGGATTGTCCTCCATACCTTAAAAATTTGAAATTAAAAAGCCGGGCTTTGTGACTCGGCTTTTCTCATTTTCATAGACCTGGGAGCAAACTCTAACTAGACCTCTAAATTCTTCTGTCTTACATCTTGTGTCTAGAGTCTTACATCTATTTTTACAGATTCCCTCTCAGTTCCTGTTCACGCTCAATCGCTTCGAAAAGCGCTTTGAAATTGCCTTTTCCAAAAGAGGTAGCTCCTTTTCGCTGGATAATTTCAAAGAAGAGCGTTGGGCGATCTTGGACAGGCTTGGTAAATATTTGTAATAGATATCCTTCTTCGTCTCGATCCACCAGGATATTCAGCTCCTTGAGCGGCTGCAGGTCCTCATCGATTTGACCTACGCGATCCAACAGGTCGTCGTAATAAGTAGAAGGAACTTCAAGAAATTCCACACCTCTTTTTCTTAATTCACTCACGGTGTGAATGATATTATCTGTAGCGATAGCCATGTGCTGCACTCCAGCGCCTCCGTAGAAATCCAAATACTCTTCAATCTGTGATTTCTTCTTTCCTTCGGCAGGTTCATTGATTGGAAATTTGATGTAACCATTTCCATTGGAAACGACTTTCGACATCAGGGCAGAATACTCTGTGGAGATGTCTTTGTCATCAAAGGTGATCAGCAGCTTAAAGCCCATCACATTTTCATAAAAATCCACCCAACGATTCATCTCACCCAAGTCTACATTTCCGACACAGTGGTCAATGTATTTCAATCCGATGGAAGTGGATTGGTATGTGCTTTTTCTGGGTTTAAAGCCCGGTAAGAAAATACCATGGTAGTTTTTACGCTCCACAAAGGTGTGAATGGTGTCACCGTAGGTTCTGATGCTGGCCACTTTTACTTCACCATGCGCATCGCTCAGAATGGTTGGTTCTCCCGCTGATTCAGCACCTCTTGAAGTAGTTTCTTTCCAGGATTTTTCGGCATCATCGACCCACAGCGCCAATACTTTTACTCCATCACCATGGGTTTGGATGTGGTGATTGATAGGATGATCAGCGGAAAGGGGAGAGGTGAGGACCAATCGGATTTTATCCTGCTTCAATACATAAGAAGCCCGATCCTTTACGCCGGTCTCAGGTCCTGCATAGGCAATCAACTCAAAACCAAAAGCATATTGGTAAAAAAGCGCACTCTGCTTGGCATTGCCCACATAGAGTTCTACAAAATCCGTCCCATTGATGGGCAGAAAGTCTTCAGTCATGATCGTTATGTTTGGGTTTAAATCTGGATCAAAGGTAAAAACAAAGCCAAATATTATTTGGTTTTAAATTTTCTTTTTTCAACTTCTTTTAAAAAAATACCTGAACCAAATTGATGAAAAGTAAAAACATCAATCTATTCAACGTATTGTTTTACAGTGGTATATGGCCTGATGTTTCATGTAAACAGGTTACTCTTGGGGATTCGTGTTTTTCCAAAGCGTAAGCCAAGCCATGATCAAAAATGCTAAGGCCCAGCTGCCCAAACTAGTGCTTACGGCTAGCAGCATTAAAATTAAATACCAAACCAAAGCCAGCCCAAATCCAATCAGAAACTTCCAGGTCCCTGTAAATACTTCATCCTCCACTTTTGGTCTTATCCAAAGCCAGATCCAGTAGAGAGGAAAATGAAAAATCTTCATCATTTTATTGATCAGAGAGGAAGATTCCTTGATCGGGTGGTTGACCTTGCCATGAGTTAAAAAGCCTTCAACTTCCGATTTTGAGGTGAGGTCAACTCGATGATCGAGCAGTGTTTGCAAAGTTTCGGGATAGCCCTCGTCAGGCAAATCTACCATCATGGATTTCAAAGCTTTCTCCACGGATTTGGTCAACTTGCCGGATTGGCTGTGAGGCATATCCACGGGAATGGCTTTTCCAAAAGTAATCCTAACGGTACTTCCTGATCGTTTATGCGCACTGAATCCAATACTTACCGGGAAAATAACCGGTTCTAGTTGGGGGGATTTTTCCTTGAGTCCAAAGGCCATCCGGGTAAATCCTTTACTCAGTGGCCTAAGGTTTCTAGTCAGACTATGGCTGCCTTCTGCAAAAATCACCACCGTCCCATTTGCACGTAATACCTCAAAGGTGGTTTCAAAAGTCTGGTGGTTTTGCTGAATGGTCGAGAATCCATCCCTCACCCGATAGACGGGAAGCATACGGATGTAATTCAAGACTTTGGAAATGAAGGGATTGACAAAAACCGCCGCCCGAGTGAGGAACCAAGGTTTCAAATGAGTGTGGGTGGCCAATAAGAGTGGATCGAGCAAGGCATTTTGATGATTTGCCACCAAAATCACGGGACGATTCTCGGGTATATTTTCTTTGCCCTCGACGATGATTTTTTTGAAATAACCATGGAGTGCCACTTTAACCAAAAGCCTCAGAATGGCATTGAATGCGTTTTTCATTTCCTATTTTTCCAAAGACTTGCTACAGTCATACCTGAAATCAAGTGCCAGATTCCCCACCAAGCCGTAATTATAGCCATCCCTCCAAGGCCCTCAAAATAGGTAAAAATTAGCACGAGGCCCAACCCGGAATTTTGAATGCCAGTTTCGATGGTGATGGTTTTGATGTCTGCTAGAGGTAGTTTTCCCACTTTTGCGGTTAGGAAGCCAGCTCCAAGTGCTGCGAAATTATGCATCAACACCCAGAAAAATATCATCCCAATGTATTGGATGAATAGGTCAAAATTGCCGGAAAAAGCAATAATCACGAATGCAGCAAAAATCAGAATGCTTAGGGGTTTGAGGATTTTGGAGGCTTTTGCTGCAAAATCAGGAAGTTTTTGATGGGTGAGGATACCCAAGATCAAAGGAATTCCCAGGATGATTCCGACAGTGAAAAAAACCTCACTGATATCAAGACTGATTTCCTTAAGAAGTAGCGAGGTTGGGGCATAGAAACCTGCCCAAATCGCAAAATTCAAAGGAGTAAGAAATATGGCCGAAACACTGGAAAAAGCAGTCAAGCTTACGGAGAGCGCTGTATTTCCTTTGGCTAGATTAGTTAGAAAATTGGAAACATTTCCTCCAGGGCAAGCGGCCACGAGAAACATACCCAATGCCACACTTGGCGGTGGATTAAGTAGTGAAATGATCACCCATGTTAATAATGGAAGTACAAAAAACTGAGAAAAAACGCCCAAAAAGAATGCTTTGGGATGCTGGAGCAAGTATTTAAAATCGGCCCATCTTAGATCCAATGACACTCCGTACATGATCAGCGCCAAGGCCAAATTGAGTAAAAGGAGATCTCCTTGAGAGAAATTCAGCCTTACTGTGTCGAGGGGATTTTGGGACATTCTCCGAAAATCAAAGGAATTGCTGAAAAATCAAAATTCTTCCTTAATGCGCAGGTCCTGGTCCGTCAAAAGATTCCAAATTCCTTCACACTTTAAAAAACTAATGGTATACAAATCTTAGCCATTTGTTTCAATTTAAACATGGTTTGGGAGTAGGAGGCAGAATTCCATGTTTTATATAACTAAATCATTATAATATTGAAACGTAAGAATCAAAAAGACCAAAATTGATAAGTTTTAGGTCTTTTTTTTTCCTTCAAAACCCCGAAAGCACGCATCAACCCAACATGGCTGAATCGATTATTACCACTAAAAAACCACATAGTTTGGTGGATTTACAGCGCAAACTTACGTTGTACACCATGTTGCTTGGAGGGATTTTGATGTTGATTTTCGGATTTACCAACCTGTTTACTGAGGTTCCACTTTTTATTGTTCTGATGAAACTGGGTTTATCCATCCCATTTTTCATCGCCTATTTTTTGATCATCAAAAAGCTACCCCATCAATGGATGCTCAATGCCATCTTGGTTTTTTGCTACATCGGTATCGTCATTAACTTCTTTTACAATCAAGGATCGAATGGACCTACGGATTACACCATTTTCCTATTTACGATTGTCATTACAGCATTGGTCAATGGAGTATTGAAATGGATTTGGCTCACCTTGGTGTTTTTCACATTTGCGGGTTTGTATTTTGCCGAGGTAAATGGCTGGATAGCCATCAATACCGAATATTCTACCCCTTTTGGGGCTTTTTGGGATAATGTACTAGGGTTCTTTTGGATTCTGGTTTTTTGGGTCATGGGACTTTGGATTTTGCTTAAAAATTACAATGCCCAATACAACCTTCTTGTACAGACCAAAAATGAAAAGGAGGAAGCCAATGAAAAACTTGAGCTTCTCAATCACAAGAAAACCAAGCTCCTTGCGCTGCTATCACATGATTTAAAAAGTCCAATGGCTTCTCTCCAACTTACTTTGGAGCTTTTTGAGATGGGGATTTTGGATCATGGCAATATGGAAACCCTGCTCAAAAACTTAAAGAGGCAAAATATTCACCTGAGCAATGTCCTTAACAATACCTTGAATTGGGTGATGATAGAATTGGGTGAAAAGGATGAGAAAAAGGAGACCACTCACATCCAAGGCTTAACTAAGGAGATTTTTGATACCATGGAAGTGACCGCTTCAGCCAAAAATCTGAATCTTACCTACCAACAGCAAGGCGAAAACCTTATTCTTGACCTTGATCCCAATCCTGTCAAGATCATCCTAAAAAACCTGTTGGACAATGCTATTAAATTTTCGAAAGAAGGAGAAGAGGTCACTTTAGCCCTATCTGCTTCATTGGATTTTTTGGCTTGGGAAGTATCTAATCCCGGCGAAGTCCTTACCGAAAAGACCCAAAGAGACCTCTTTACCTTGATGGTCGAGCCAGGCTATGGTACTCAAAAAGAGAAAGGCTCTGGATTGGGGCTTTCGCTCAGTAAAGAGATTGCAGAATCTATCGGGATGAATCTTTCCTATCGCTACGAAAAAGGGAGGCATTATTTTTCATTAAACAAAGCCCTGTAAGGTTGAATGATACCCTTTGAACGGGTCTAATCAGCTTCATTTTTTTGAAAGGGTAGGTTTTGTTGTACTTTTCAAAACACCAAGTTGAAAATTACCCATGAAAGTCATTCCACGCCTGCCTGCCAGGGATCTTGATCAGACCCGTGAGTTCTTTGAAAAACACCTATTGTTTTCTACTCAAAGTCGGTATCCGGATTACTTGGTCATGAAAAAAGCAGAGGTAGAGCTCCACTTTTTTCATTTTCCTGATCTGGATCCGTTGAGCAACTATGCGATGATTTACCTTCGAATGGTTGAGGGTATCGATTCCTTATATGAGGATTTTCTCCAGCGAGAGGTACCGATTCACCCCAATGGTTCCTTGGAAAACAAGCCTTGGGGAATGAGAGAATTTGCCATTTTGGATCCCAATCACACGCTACTGACTTTTGGTCAGTTGTTGGATTGAGTTTATTCTTTTGCTTCCACCTTTCCGATTCCGGATATCTCTTTCTTGATCACCTTTGGGTTGCCACTGTAAGTTACTTTTCCGATTCCTTCGACCACCATGGAGAGATTGCCTTCGCAGTGCACATCCATTTTACCGATGCCGGAGCTTTTTACCTCCATTTCTTGAGCGATCAACTGTGAGGCGTCGATATTTCCTATCCCTTCATTTTGAAGAGTCACTTTAGTGGATTTACCTCTGAGAGTCATCTTTCCCACCATATTGAGATCAGCATCCAAATTTTCTGTTTGGAAATCCATCTCAATGTTGCCGACACCTTCGCCAAGGATCTTCACTCTATCCACGATGAAGGTTCCGGTGGTTTGAATATTGCCTACTCCGTCAAACTGGAATTCTTCCAAATTGGAGATGGCGAGGTTAACTTTTAGCTCTTTTTTGTCAAAAAAACCGGTGTTGAATTCTTCCATTTCCAGGATCAACAAATCTCCCTCTTGAGTGATTTTGAGTTTTTCAGCAAGTTCCGGACTTCCATCTATGGTAAGACTTTCCTGGTCGGATTGGGTAAGCTGTAGGTTGAAAACGCCATTGATCTGGAGTCTGGAAACCCCTTCTATATTTTTTTCTTCACTGAATCGGTTGTCGGAACCATTTTCATTCGGGCGGCAAGAGATCAAAGCTAGGCCTGCAAATAGGTAAAGGAAAAATCCTGATTTCATGGTGAGTTGAGTTTTGTTTACAAAATATAAAGTAGAAATATCCGTGCTAATTTTGAAAGTGCAAGATATTCAAGGCTTTAATATTTTGAATTCCTTCAGATTGTATCAAAGTGTACAACAGTGTCCGATTTTGGCTCAAGTGATCGATCTCAGTTTTTTCAAAAAAAAATAAATAAAGTGACCTTGTTTGACTAGGAAAGAGCCAACCAGCTGTTAAACGCCATAGATAAAACTATTCTTTAATTGGAGGTAGTTTTGGAATTGATGAAGTCCTGATGTGAAATTTGGAATGACCTAGTGTCAATGAATTTTCACTATTCTGAAAACTTCAGGTTTTCGATAAAGGCCACTAATTGGGCTGAGTTTTTCAATCCCAATTTTTGGATCAGGTTTCTTCGGTGTGTATTGACCGTCAGGTCACTCAGGAAAAGTTTTTCAGCAATTTCTACCGAGGTAAATCCTTCGGCTATCAGATTGGCAATCTGTTTTTCACGCTTGCTGAGAATGTTTAGCTTGGATTGAGACCTGTTTACCTTGGGATTGATTTCAGTTACAGCAGGAAAAGTCGGGATTCCTTCCATCACATTTTTTAAGGCATCCAAAAGTTCTTTCTTACTGATTGACTTGGGAAGGAAGCCTACTGCACCCTCATTTCGGCACTTAGTAATGACCTCTGGATTGGTTTCCATGGTTAATAAGATCACTTTACTGGTAGGACAGGCTTCGCGAAGCTGTCGGATAGATTCTATTCCTTTGGAATCCGGCAAAAAATAGTCTAGTAGAATGATGTCGGGTTGATGGTGGATAGCAATTTTCAACCCTTCTTGAAAATTCTCCGCATGAATCAATTCTTCAATGAAGGTCTCCTGGCCAAGGAGTGAATAGATTCCTTGGGCAAAAAGTAAATGATCGTCAATGTGGACTAGTCTTAATTCGCTGAAATTAAACATGCAAAGGGATGCTAATAGTTAGGGTGGTGCCTGTAGAATTCGTTTCTAGCTCGAGCGTCCCTCTGAGGTAATCCACTCGATCACGGATATTCTTCAATCCAATACCCTTGGAGTTGGATAAAAGTTCGAAACCCTTGCCATTATCCTCAGCAATCAATTCGATTTTACCGTCTTGTTCTGAAATGCTGAGCAGTGCTTCACTTGCTTGGGAATGTTTCACGATATTTTGCAAGAGCTCATTAGAGATTCGATACAGGATTAATTGAAGCGATTTGGGTAGAGGTGTAGTTATATGGAAATAGAAATTGAAGTTGATGCCATATTTCTGTGAAAGTAAATCCAACTGGAGTTTCAACACTTTTTCCAGTCCGTTTTCTTCCAAATAATGAGGAGTGAGGTTGTGACTGAGTGATCGTGCTTCTTGGATGCTTTGTTGAATGAGCTGCTTGAACTCTTCCATAGGGCCTTTTGGATATTGATCAGAGATGGTTTCCGTTTTGATGTACAAGCTCGCGAGCATGCCTCCGATGCTGTCATGCAAATCTCTTCCAAGTCTTTGCCTTTCGTCCTCCTGCATCTGGATCAACTGGTCCGCAACCTGCTTTTCCTTTTCCAAAATGGCAATTGTCAATTTTTCTTTCTCCTTTTTGAATAAAGAGGCTTTTCGAGCAAAAGCCGCCGTAATCATACCCGTCTCCACCATCAGGCCAAAAGCACTTCCAAAATCCACCAGTTGGTGAGGAAGACCCAATGGAAGGATCTTTTGGTTGAGCTGGAGGATGATACCAAAAAGTACCAAAAAGGCAATTCCCAAAAAGTAATATCCGGCCAAAGGAACCTTTGCTCTCCATTGCAAAAAGGGATAATACAACACCAATGCACTAGAAAAAAGGGAGACGACCAAGGTGAATTGGAGCAGGTTGATTTTCGCTTCCGGGTTGCCCAATACGTCTGGCTCGAGAAAAATGGAAAGAATAAGGCACAACTGGATGATCAGGATTGCCCAGATCAATTTGGCGGTCATTTTTCCTGTAGTCTTTGGAGGAAAAAACAGGACCACCAAAAGAAGGATCAAGACATTGGTCAGGAGGTTGAAAAAGGGCCTTGCTTTACTTACCCATACAATCTGCTCAGGCCATAAGTATTGGAAAGTCAAGCCCCAATGAGTAGCCAGCCAAAGGGAAATAGTTAATACATACGCCGCATAGACTGCTCCACTCCAAGATTTTAGTTCGGTGGAAAAGAAAATTGCAAAAATGAAAACGATGGCCATCCATCCCAAAAACAAGCCAATGACTAATGTATCGATGGTTTTTCGTTTGTAGAAACTTTGAAAATCCATCACCTCGGGTTCGATATGGAAAGTTTCGCCCACCTTATCCAAGAGCATTAGGTAATGTTTGGTGCTGTTTGAAGGGATTTTCAATGGAATGATCAAGTCCCGATCTGGAAAGGGCCGCTTTTCAAAAGGAAAAAAATCTCCCAATTCTATGGAAAGAAGGTTCGACTCATTTTCGAAAACCTTGATTTTGTTGATATGAGGGTTGTTCGGTAGGAAGAGTAGCTGTTGAACTGAATCCGTAGGATTGGTCACGGTGAGCCCTAGCCACCATTGGCTGCTAGTTATTCCGGGATTAAACTGGGTTAGCTCTTGCTTTAGGGTGTCGGCAATAGCCCATGCTTCTTTGGCAGAATAGTTCTCGTTTGAAAAAACGCTGAACCGAGGACTTTGATCATCCAGTTTAGCGCAAGAACCCATCACTAGCGGCAATAAAGCAAGAGATGCCGGTACAAATACCTTGTTAGGAGCTGCAAAACAGAATTTGAGACAAATCCTTAAATAGTAAGAAAGCAATTCGAAATGGGTTGGGTGAATCTGATTCCAATATATAAACTGTATCGTTTTTTAAGTGAACAGTCAAAAAATTACCTAAAAATAGGTATAGGACACTGGAGTGAATTGAGCCGATTATTGTGATATGATTGACTTTGGAGCTTTAGTCTTCTCAAAAAGCACCCTTTACTTTACTTAAAATCCACATGTTTCTATTTGAAAATTTCACCTTAGATCTGCCAAAAAAATCAAAATATTTTTTCGCGAAAAGTCTATTTATCCTGTTTAGTCTACTTCCTTTAACTGGATGTGAGTTGTTAAAAAGTGAAGTCAAAGAGTATCTTTTTCAATTCAACTCGGCAGACGGTTCATTGGAGCAAATAATTGCAGACGGCTATTTGCTGATAGATGGAGTCAGAGCAGATCTAAGCACAGGCAATATTCAAGAACTTTCTGTGTCGGAAGAATTCATTTTCCTAACCATGACGGTTGGTGGAGATACCTATTATTTGAAGGTTCCTTCTCAAAACAAGAGTTTTGATCTAATCGAAGATTACCTCGACGATGCGATGACGATGGTAAGCAACATTTACACGCCCGTCAGTGGGATAGGTGGTTTGAATAACTTTACCGTAAAAGCTACAGATACTTACGAAGGGACAGGAAGCTTTAATTTGACAGCAGTAGGCGAATTTAAAGCGTCCAATTCTAGTCAAATCAAGCAATTGGTGTATGAATTTGAAATTGATTTCGACACCAAGCGAACCGGTGGAATTTCAGGCGGCGGAGGGAGCAGTGGTGGTGGATCCACAGGCGGAGGCTCAGGTTCTACTTCTTGCGTCAATTCCATCGATGCCAAAAATTTGGTCAGTTACTGGCCTCAAATTAAATCCGGTGCGGCCACAGGCACGGGAAAGCGAGTAGCTGGGAATACCATTTTTTCGGATTATAAAGCCTCTGACGTAGCCTTAGTTTTGGATGGATCTGCAGGTGGCACTCGATATGTCATCCAGATCATGCTGACTGGATCCAATCTCGTGGCTAATAAAACGCTTGAATTTAGAAATGCCGGTACGGGAACTGGATTGACGAGTACAGGTGCTGTCGGTCGACTGATTGCATTCAATGGAACCGTGAATGATGACTGGAGAACCAATCGGGATTTTGGTAAAAATAAGAACATGGGTACGTTAAAGATCCTCACGGTGTCACCAAAAATCACAGGAACTTACAGCTTTCAGGCTTCAGGAGATGGATATCCTTCCCTCAATAATCAGTTTGTCAATGTAAGCGGAAGCTTTTGCATCGATCCCTGAGTTCAATTTTTCATTCTAGATATTTGACTCAATCGCCGTATTTCTTTTGGGTTAAAAACCAAAAACCTGCCAAATTTCAATTTTTTGGCAGGTTTTTCCTTTTGCTGACTTTTGGTCAAAATTCCCATCGGGTGAATACCCCGTAGTTGTCTCTGGCGATTTTGGCTGGGCCATACTGATCAAAGTTGGCACCCAGACCAAAGCCCATTGGACCCTTTTTCAACCCTGCTCTCAAGTAAAGAAAGCTTCTGTTGTGCTGCGATTCGGCTAAGGAATAATTATACACGACCTGTAGCCTGGAATAAAAAGACCAGGTCTCATTGAGCTGTGGCTTGTATTCGTAGAGTCCAAAAAGCTTCATGTCTTTGGATTCGCCCAGCTGGTAGTTGAGCACGGAGATAGCCAGCCATTTTTTGCTGGCATATCCATGGGTCAATCCCAAGGTGGTTCCGAAGCCAGCCACCGAGTTGGCTTCCGCTCCTGCTGCCAAGGAGAAACCCTTTTTGCCTAATGCATAATTGACCTGAAATGGAATCACCATGGAATCTCCGATGCGCTTTTCTTTGGCATAATTCTCAGAAAAAACCGCTATGGTCAAGAGACTGAATTTGCTTTGAGGGGCAAAATTCCGTTTGAAAACCAGCTGAAAATCCAATCGCTCATGGCCAAACATCAATTCCACAGGGGTAGGTGGAGTAGGAGGTCCTTGCGCTTTTACTGGTTGTGAAAATAAGCCCAGAAGGCTGAAAACAGGCAGAAGAAAGCAAATGGTACGGTTTGTAAATATTGGGCTCATTGGTTTGGGAGATAATACCTCAAAAGTAGTACAGCAAGCTTTATCGAAACTTGCTCTAGGGCAAGACTTTCCGCCTACAATTGTGCCTTGAGCCGACTCAAGGTGTAGGGCGTAATGCCCAGATAGGAGGCAATCATCCGACTGGGAATTCCAGTCAAAATCATAGGATACTGCTCCAAGAGCCAGCGTAAGCGATCCAAAGCAGCCATTCCCTGTAAGTCATAAATCCGCTTTTGAGACGTGATGTAGGCATTTTCAAGGATGTTTCGATAGATCTTATTGATCGCTGGATTGCTATCTACCAAGTCAAAAAAGTCCTTTTTGGAGATCTTAAGCACCTCCAATGGCTCGATGGCTTGGAGATTTTCTATGGAGGGCGATCCCTCGATCAGGCTGGTGAGGTTGGTGCCAAACTTATTCTCAAAAGCGAAGTAACGGGTCAGTTCCATGCCCTCTGCATTCACCTGAAACATTCGGAAACTTCCCTTAGTGACAAAATAATTGTGCTGACACACTTCACCTTCCCGGAGGAGGTACTGGTTGGTTTTGTAGGAGCATGGCTGAAAGCATGCCGCGATCGGTTCAAATTCCTGTTCGGAAAGACCTGTCCTCGCATGCATGTAGCGGTAAAGCAAATCCAATGGGCTCATGGTCAATTTTGGGTATTGGGTTCAAGATACTCAATATTTGTTCGGAACAGGGAAATCCTGCGCATCGCCTGCCCATAAGCGTCAACACATCCTCTTCAAATCCATGTCCCGGGATAAGGCTTACAGGCTTTTGCCTAAATGACAGGCTATCCCATCGATCTTATTTTTAAAAATGGATTGTCTTCGATTTATTTGAAATTCAAGACAGATCTCCCTATGAAGACTCTTTTTGTTTTCCTCTTTTCACTAGCAAGCATTCAGCTCGCAGCTCAAACCAATCACAGTTCCGCAAACGAAGTCCAATCTCTCTTGGGAGAATTGAGGGAGATTCACACGCCTCAAGGAATTGATATCCTGGATCAAATTGTCCTCAATGGCGCCAAACAGTGGATCAGCATACGGGGAAGAGATAAGGCAAATCCGGTATTGTTGATTCTCCATGGTGGTCCAGCCAGTCCCTTATTGCCAGTGAGTTGGGCATTCCAGACCCCTTGGGAGGAGTTTTTCACGGTAGTCCATTGGGATCAACGAGGAGCCGGCAAAAACTGGGTGTCTTCAGATACTACCTTGTTGGCAGAGCAGCTGAGTTTCCAGACTCTTATCCAGGATGCTTACCTCCTTGTGGACCACCTCAGGGAGCGATTGGATAAAGAAAAGATCTTCCTCATGGGCTACTCTTATGGTTCTTCCTTGGGCGTTCGCATGGCTTCCCGGATTCCTCAAAAGCTCCATGCCTACCTTGGTGTAGGGCAGATGTCCCCCGGAAGTCCTGAAAAAGTGATTTATGATACGGTAATCCAATTGGCTGAATCGTCAGGAAATCAAAATGCTATTGATGAATTGAAATCTCTTGCGCCTTACCCCAATCCTGATGGTTCGACTCCGATCCGAAAAATGCTTGCCGTGCGTAAATGGTCCCGAGTATTTAATGGGGGTTGGTATGGCAAGCCGGATATGAATCTGTATTTTGACTTGCCTTTGCTCTCTCCGGACTACAGCAAAGCAGAAGTGGAAAGTCTGGAGCAGAGTACTTCTTGGATTACCCGGAAACTCCTGCCTCGGGGAGCTCAGGCACCTTTTCCAACCGAACTTCAACTTCCCGTTATTTTAATGATGGGGCGGCATGATCTTCACACCCCGTTTTCTTCGGCTGCTGCCTATTTTGAAACCATCCAAGCTCCACAAAAAAAGCTGATTTCCTTTGATTACAGTGGACATATGCCTTTTCTGGAAGAGCAAGGAAAGTTTTTATTAGAGTTGGTGCAGACTGTGCGACCGTATGCAGATCAACTGTCCCATGAAGGGGGCAAATGAGCCTTCTCTATGAATATCCGAAAGCTTACCCCTAAGTAGGTCATCGGTTCTAAAGATTGCGGATATTCGTCCACTGACCACAACACCTCTAATCGTACTTCAAACCTTTTCTCAGTTGGGTACTCGTAGAAAAGCGGATAATCATAAAATACAAAATAGGTTTTCTAAGGTTTGTGAAAAGTTTTGGCAAATTAGGATACCGATAACTGAATCCACCGCAAGGATAGTAATCTTTAAGAAACGTCCCTTTCCTAACCAATCACGGATTTCTATTTCTCCAAAACCAAATGCCTGAACCCATTGACTCTCACCATCAGCCAACGATCCTATCGATCAAGGAGCGATTGAAGCTTGATCAACTCCCCAACTGGGTTCATTGGACGGGTTTAGGAGGGACATTTATCGTCTTGTTGCTTTCTCTTTTGGTTTTCCTGATGTTCAAAAATCAACCCGTTTGGGCGGATTGGCTGCCCGCTGAGGAGTTTCTACATCCGGAATACGGAGAGCGGATCTATCCCGACAGCGTTTTTCGCACTCGGATCAATACCTGGTCAAATATCTTCTATGTCTGCTTCGGGTTTTACGTGATTGGGTTGGCTGTTTATGACTGGAAGCGAACCTGGACGCTGGAGCGAGGGTACTTGTGTTTCGCACCAATCCAAACCTTTCTGTTTGGATTAGCGGGGATTTACCTCGGGTTGGGCAGTGGATTTTTCCATGCTTCCCTGACCCGTTATGGACAGCAATGCGATGTAGGCGGGATGTACGCCACACTGCTTTGCCTGGCAGGTCTGGCCTTGGGCAGTTGGCTGCCAAAGCTCCGGATACCCAGAACCCGACGAACTCTGTTTAGTTGGCCGCTATTGTCTGTGGTTGTGGTTTTTGCTTCCATCTACTTTACTTATTACAAATGGGAATATTCCTTTTCTGAAGTGTCTGGCTACCTCAGTGGCCTGCTCTTTGTCTTTGCAGGGGTAAGTGCGTTTACGCCGGGTAAATACCTCCAAATCCGCTGGTTTGTGGCAGGAATCCTGGCGTTGGTGCTGGGTTCCTATATCCGGGATTTGGATATCGCAGATCGGTTTACTGGGCCGGATTCCCTTATTCAAGGTCATGCCATCTGGCATCTGTTGACTTGCCTGATGTACGTGTGTTTGTTTTTTTACTTCAGGTCAGAGGAAAGAGAGGGGTAAAAGTGGTGGGTGAGATTGGCTTGGGATGCCTTTTTTCTCCTGAGAAATTGAGGACATCTAAGAAGGAAAACTTCTCAAGCTCCTAAACACCTTTGCGGTGGCAAGGCAGGGTGGGTCATCGGCAGAAAGCCAACTAGTAAAAAAGAGTACTTCCCTATTTTTCCCTGACTTTGAAACAATCCCACACCCAAAGCCCTTTAGGTTACATGTGGACTGTTATTCTTGGCTTGTTTTTATACGCTCAACTCAACTCAGTTACGATGAAGGAACCCTTGATTTTTGATTTTGGAGAAGGAAAAAACTTCGGTCGCTGGTCCATCATCAATGACGGAGTGATGGGTGGGATGTCTCAGTCTCAAGCCAAACTGGACCAAGATGCATTACTCTTTACTGGGGTGGTATCGCTGCGAAATAACGGTGGATTTGTCTCGCTCCGAGGTCCATTGGGCGATTACGACCTTTCGGAATATCGCTTTTGCGAGATCCGATACAAATCAGACACCGATCGGAAGTTTGAGATTTTGATCGAAAAAGACACCCCCTTTTACCTTCCCAAGTTTCGGGCAAAGTTCGGTTCCAAAACCCAAAATTGGGTCACGCTCACCATTCCCTTGAAAGATCTTGAAATCAGCAGAATGGGAGTTACCATCAGCCAGGGGATCGATCCCAACCAACTCAAAGACATCCAACGGATAGGATTTATACTAGCAGACAAGCAGGAGGGAAGCTTTCAGCTATGGATCGATTACCTCAAGTTTTATTGATTAGGTAATCAGATTTTTCAGGTTCCTATTCCTCCAGATTTACCCCTCCCTTGACCTTCCATTTTTCCGGTCAGCACGATTACCTTGCTGCATTTTTTGATTTTCCCTTATCTTACTCATCGAACCCATTTTGGTGAATCTTTCTTTCCTTGATCAACTCCACCACCTGTGAAACCATCCGTTTTCTTCGCGCTGCTCGCTTTTGCTTTGGGCTTATTTTCCTGCAAAACCAACGAAGCTGGCTTTACCAAAAAAGACATCCGACACAGCCAAAAACTGATCGGTTTGGAGTTTGAAAGTGAGCGAATTGACGTGGTATACAACTACCTCAAGGAGAATAAATCAGGGTATGACAGCCTTCGTGCCTATCCTGTTCCTTACGAGACCTTACCTGCAGTCCAGTTTGATCCACGACCCATGGGATTTCAGTTTCCTGAGAAAAAAGAGAATCCCCCATTTCAGATCTCGGATGAGGTAAGTCTGCCTGCTGATCTTCAGGAGGTCGCTTTTTACACGATTCCGCAGTTGGCTTCGCTGATCAAAAACCGCAAAATCACTTCTGAGGCCTTGACCCGGCTCTACCTGGATCGGATCAAGCGCTACGACAGCCAACTCCAAAGCGTGATCACGCTGACGGAAGACCTGGCCCTCAAACAGGCACAGCGGGCAGATCAGGAGCTCGCCGCGGGCAAGTACCGGGGCATCCTGCATGGGATTCCCTATGGCGTGAAGGACCTCTTGGCTGTTCCCGGATATCCGACCACCTGGGGCGCTGCGCCGTATTCCACCCAAGTAATTGATGCCACGGCCTATGTGGTCAGACGCTTGGAAGAGGAGGGAGCCGTGCTGCTAGGCAAGCTCGTTTCGGGTGAACTGGCAAGGGGTGATGTCTGGTTTGGGGGCAAAACCAAAAATCCATGGGACCTCACCCAGGGTGCGAGTGGTTCCTCTGCCGGTTCCGGTGCAGCCACCTCCGCGGGTTTGGTAGCCTTTGCCATCGGTACGGAGACCCTCGGCTCCATCACGGCACCCGCCTCTAGATCAGGAGTCACAGGCTTGCGCCCCACCTACGGCCGAATCAGCCGACAGGGGGCCATGAGCCTCAGCTGGTCTATGGACAAAATCGGCCCACTTGCCCGATCTGCCGAGGATTGCGAGATCGTCTTCAGCCTGCTTTATGGCAAAGATCCCCAGGACCCGAGTACCAATGAGGCCCCTTTCAATCGGGTGAGCAAATCACCTGCTGAAATGAAGGTCGCCTACCTGAAAAAAGATATCGAATCCGACACGACTGAGTCAGGTGCTAACCTCAAAGCTACCTTGGAAGTATTGAAAACGATGGGAGTGGAGCCAGCCCCAATCGAATTGCCTGCCAATTTTCCCTATGACGTCTTTGACATCATCCTCCGAGCCGAGGCGGGTGCATTTTTTGAAGAATTGGTACGGAGTGGGGAAGTAGATCTGCTCACCGAGCAAGAGGAAGCGTCACGCGCTAATTCCCTCCGCCAATCGCGGTTTATTCCTGCGGTGGAATACCTGCAAGCTAACCGGCAGCGAGCACTCCTGATCGAAGCCATGCATGCATTATTTAAAGAATACGAGGTCATCATTGCTCCTTCGAACCGGGGCAGACAGCTCCTCATCACCAACCTGACCGGGCATCCGGCCGTGAGTGTGCCCAATGGATTTGACCAAAAGGGTAGACCTACCAGCTTTACCCTGTTGGGCAATCTGTATGATGAGGGAAGCATTTTGGCTTTTGCTAGAGCGTATCAGTTAGCTACAGACTTTGACAAAAAGCACCCGCCCTTGTTTGAAAAGTAAAAAGATTTATCGGCACAAAGGCTCTAATTCGCTAAGTAGAATTACCACATAGGGATTTACCTAGTACGAATTACGAGATCCTCCTTAGCGTCAACCCACACCCAACATCCGTCATCATACATCCCACATCGGTCATTTCAATTACGAAGTACGATTTACGAATTACGAGATCCTCCTTAGCGTCAACCCACAATCCACAATCCACATCGGTCACCCCACTTCCGTCTTCGGTCTTCCCACATCGGTCATCCGACATCGGTCACCCCACTTCCGTCTTCCGTCTTCCGTCTTCGGTCTTCCGTCTCCTGTCTTCCCTCATCGGTCATCCGACATCCGACATCGGTCACCCCTCATCCCTTCCCCTCTTACTCAACCAAAAAACGGGAATCCCAAAAAGCAAGGCCAGCACTCCCAAAAGTACCGAATCCCATCCAGCGCCAAAAAAGATCCAAGCCGTAAAGCCTAATCCCAGCAGACTAACTACCATGGATTTCCAATCCCGTTTAAATCCCAATTGGCCGGTGTAGGAAAAATAGGCAAAAGCCATTACTGCTCCGAAATAGAAAGCCAATGAGGTGGTTGTGGTCAGCAAAACCATAAATTCATACAAGCCACTGAAGCCTTTACTTTGATTGAAAAGCAATAAAATCGTAATCATCACACTGGAGACCACCACGCCTACACTCGGAGCACCTGAATGATTTTTGTAAGCCAAAGCCTTGGGAAGCAAGCCGTCCTTGGCCATGGAGTAGGGGATTTGCCCTTGGAGTAGAATCCAACCATTGAGCGCCCCAAAACTGGCTATGCAGGTTCCGGCTGCCACCAAATAGCCCGCATTGATTCCGAAAATTAGATTCGCTGCATCACTGAAAGGTGCCTGACTTTGTGCTACTTCCCCGGGAGACAGCACTCCAAAGAGGGAAAAAGAGCTGAACAGGTATAGAAATATCACCAAACCCACCCCGATTTTGGTGCCTTTGGAGATGGTCTTTTCAGGTTGCTTGATGTTTCCTGCCGGAATAGTAGCAGCCTCGATTCCCATAAAAGCATAAAAGCAAAGTACCGAGGAAGTGGTAATCGCCTGAATGGAAGATTCCTCGGAGGTATTGAATGGGAAAAAATTATCCAGATCGATAAAGATGATTCCTCCAAAAGCGACCACCAGAATGGGAAGAACTTTCAAGAGGGTGGTGACTACCTGCAGATGGCCGGAAGATCGGATGGAAAGGCTGTTGAGCAAGGAGAGCCCCCAAATTGCCGAGAGTGAAACCGTGACTGAAAACCAAGGTGAATGGCTGACTTTAGGGAAAAAGACCCCAAAATACCCCGAAAAGGTGAGGGCAATTGCCGCATTGGTACTCCACATAGACAGCCAAAATCCCCATGCGACCACAAAAGCAGGGAGTTCTCCAAAAGCGGCTTTGGTGTACGCATAGGGACCACCCGTCTCAGGGATAACTTTGCTTAAAGCGCTCATCAGTTGGGCCAAAATCCACGCCCCGATAGCAGCAACCAGCCAACCTAAGAGGCTGATTCCTCCAAATTGTGCCAAAACCGAAGGAAGTGTGAATATCCCCGAACCGATCATACCCCCCGCCACCAAGGAAATGACGGTGACCAAGCCTAGAGATCGCGTATTTTCAGTAGGGTTCAAAGACGGGATTGGGTTTAAAAAGAGTAATTTAGCAGGCCATCAAGATAGAAAGATAATTGCAACCCTTCTTCATTCATCCAGACATTACGCAGGCTGAGACCTTGCCTTCTTCTTTTTACCGTTCTCAGGAGGTTTTTGACCTGTTGATCGAAAAAGTCTTCGCCAAAACCTGGCAATATGCAGGAGACGTGACCAAAGTATCACTGCCTCAGCAGGTCCATCCTTTTTCCTTCCTGGAGTTTGGCTTGGAGGAACCCATGCTGCTCACTAATTCTGAGGGGCAGCTCTCTTGCGTTTCCAATGTCTGCACCCACCGTGGTAATATTCTCTGTCACGCTCCGGGCAAGTCCCGGCAGATTACCTGCGCCTACCATGGCAGGAGATTTGACCTGAAGGGCGAGTTTCAGCATATGCCGCAGTTTAAGGAGGCACAAAACTTCCCGAGAAAAGCCGATGACCTTACCCGATTCCCTCTGCTTCAGTGGGGACCGTGGCTGTTTACAGCCTTGAATGAAGAGATGGATTTTCAGGCCGTCTTGGATGCGATGAACCGCAAAGTGGGTTTCCTGCCCTTGGAGCAGTTTCGGGAGGACAAAAGCCGTAACAAAGATTACCTGGTCAATACCCATTGGGCACTCTACTGCGACAATTACCTGGAGGGATTTCACATTCCCTTTGTCCATGACAGCCTCAATGCTGTCCTCGATTATGGCAAGTACGAGACCATCCTCTACCCAAATGCCAACCTGCAAGTCGGGCATTCCTCGGGCGGGGAGCATGTTTTTGATCTTCCCAGTGATCACGAGGACTACGGCAAGCAGATCAGCGCCTACTACTTTTGGCTTTTTCCCAACATGATGTTCAACTTTTACCCTTGGGGTTGCTCGATCAATATCGTCAAGCCCATTGCAATCAACCGCACCAAGGTAAGTTTTCTGACCTATGTGTACGACGAAAGCAAGCTCGATACGGGAGCAGGGGCTGCCTTGGACAAAGTGGAGCGGGAAGATGAGTTTGTCGTCGAGGGTGTGTTTCGCGGGATGAGTTCACGAGTCTATCAGACAGGCCGATTTTCTCCACAGATGGAAAAAGGCGTGCACCATTTTCATGGGCTTTTGGCTGAAGCTTTGGGAAAGACGGAGTAAAATCCGCCTTTACTTTATGAGAAATGGGATCCCATCAATTTACTTGGCAGATACCCCAATCGCGCAAAGCGGATCTTGCGTCAGGATAGCGAGTGAAGTCACCAAATAGAGGACGATACCATCTGAATCTGACAGGTACTCCGCTTTCACCGTGCCGAAGAAATCCCGTATTTCTCCCAGTTTCTGGCCTTTTTTCACCACCTCATCCAATGCGACCGAGGGATACCAGCATCCATCAGCCGTGGCAGTAGTGACCAGCATTTTCTCCAAAAACTCCACCTCATACTGCACGGGCTCTCCCGGTAGTACAGCCAACCCGCGCAGCACATTCACCACGGCAGTCTTGTACTGATCGACCTCGCCCTGATTCCAGCGGCCGCACTGGCCAAGTTCTGCTAAAAAGCCCGGTGTGCCCACGGTGGCAGCAGCACCTATGGAACCGTTGTCTGAGACTGAGCCTACCACATAGGGAAAGCCGAGCAGGGCAGAAGCAAGGCGCGACTGTTCCGCCACTTCGGGACCACCCAGATTGGAATAAATCACAAAAGGAACCAACGCCTCGTGGATATCGCCCCCATGGAGATCGAGGAAAAAATCTGCCGCCTGCTGAAACTGATTCACTTGATAGGCAATCCGCTCGCTTACGGTACCCGTGGCTTTGCCGGGGAAAACCCGGTTTAGATTTTTCCCATCATAGGGCCCATAGTATTGCATTCGGGCCAAAAAGGCGGCTGGATTGACGGGATGAATGATCAGAATCATTCCTGACACGGTTGCAGGGTCTAAGTCATTGGCCAATTGAATGGCCGTTTCGATGCAGGGGTACTCGCCCCCATGGACACCGCCGGTAAGCAAAATGGCTTTACCAGGCGACGCTCCATGAATAAAGGTAAAGGGCATCTCTACGGGAGTGCCGGGTACTGAAATAAACCCTCTGGTCTTGGAGCTGGCAAGTGAAGTGCTGCCTGGGGCAAAATGGGACTGGATTAACTCGATCATATCAGTGGCATTTCTTAAGCTAGGAAAGTACAAAAAGATGTGATTCCTCAAAGACCGATCAGCAAAAAGACAGGTTTGTAATCCTTCAAATCCAAAAATGATTGTTCTAATCTCTCAGCTGATTCTTTTCCAAATCCGAGGTGTTGTTATTTTGCGCACCTAAACCAACTAAACACATTAAAATCTAACTTGAACCCAAAGTTTTCAGACCAAACCCAAGACCGCTATGCCTCAATCTCTTGATTCCATCGAACAGCGCCTTCGACTCGGGCCGGCGGCCAGATTGAAGCTAGACCAATTGCCGCGCTGGGTCCACGGACTAGCACTCGGAGGGACAGGGATCGTCCTGTTGATCGCTGTGGTCATTTTTCTGACACTTCGGCAACAGGCAGTATGGGCGGATTGGGTGCCGGCGGAGGAGTTTCTCCGGCCTGAATATGGTGAGCGGATCTATCCTGACAGCGTCTTCCGCACTCGGATGAACACCTGGTCCAACATCGTCTATGTATGTTTGGGCTTCTATGCAGTGGCGCTTTCGATCTATGATTGGAAGCGAAAATGGTCACTCGAGCGAGGCTACCTGACGAGTACACCCGTGCAGACCTTTCTGTTTGGAATAGCAGGGATTTACCTAGGGCTGGGAAGCGGGTTTTTTCATGCTTCTCTGACCCGCTATGGACAGCAGTGCGACGTGGGCGCCATGTATGCAACCCTGATTTGTCTTGCAGGCTTGGCTATTGGGAGTTGGCTGCCGCAATTGCGCCTGCCCAAAACCCACCGAATTCTCCCGAGTTGGCCCGTGCTGTCAATGGCTGCGGTCCTTGGTTCGGTGTATTTCAGCTATTACAAGTGGGACTATTCCTTTGCCGAGATCTCGGGCTACCTCAGCGGTTTACTGATTCTATTTGCAGGGGTGAGTACGTTCACGCCGGGTCGGTACTTGCAGCTTCGCTGGTTTGTAGCAGGAGTGCTTGCCTTGATACTGGGGTCTTGGATTCGGGATTTGGATATTGCCGACCGCTTTACCGGTCCAGACTCCCTCTTCCAAGGCCATGCGGTCTGGCATGTGCTGACCTGTGGGATGTACGTGTGTTGGTTTTTTTACTTTCGGTCGGAGGAAAGGGCGGGAATAGGTCAGTAAGGTTTGAAGCCAACTTTCGATCAGCACTAAAGGCCTTTTTTGATCTTGTTTAAAAATACCCGTGCATCTCGTTGATCAGTAGCCGCTTCCTCCGTTAGTTCCCAAGATTCAAATTCGTGGTAGTCGTGGTCAAGTTCTGAGTCGTAATGGTGGAAATGAAGCTTAGGTAAATTCCAATTTTTGGGTACAAAAAACTCCTCTGAGATCAGCTTTTCTTGAATCAGTTTGGTTGCTTTTTCAATAGATAGCCTATTCAGATTTGAAAAAATTACTGACCCAAACCGCTTATAATTTCCTGCATCTCGGTAACGATAATTCAGTTTGATATTAAGCTCGGTTGACAATTCTCCAAGACCAAATCCTTCTAAGAACTTGTCTAATTCCTGTTCGGACAAAAAAGAAATCTTAGGTTCAATTCCTTGCTCAAAAAAGGCAATTAGACTCAAAAGCGATTCAAAAAAGCGAAAATGAGTTCCTTCGTAATTGTAGATATAGATCAATTTTGATTTCTTTTGATTGATTAGCGTTAGGATTTCAATCGATCGGGAAGGAGTTATGTATTCTGTGGAGAGGGGAAGGATTTTGTTCATTTCAAGAGTTTTGATTATTCTTGATTACTGATCTTTTAAGATATGGAAAACGAATTGGATACCTTTTTAATGAGTGACCAAACAGTTACTTGCCCTAATTGTGGCGCTAGAACTGATTTTCAGGAAGTTTTCGAAGATGAAGCTAAAGTTGTGGTTCAGATTCACCAATGTTTTGACGAGAAGTGTCAGTATAAATTTGAGGTTACAGAATTTTGAATTTTTGATAATGAAAAAAGGTCAAAAACTTTGGACTAGAGAAGAATTAATCCTTGCAATTAATCTCTATTGGAAAATGGAGTTTGGAAAAATCCATGAACGAAATCCGGAGATTCAAAAATTTGCAAATTTCATTGGGAGAACTCCTGGCTCGGTTGTATTTAAACTTGGAAACTTTGGAAGTTTTGATCCAAGCCTTCAAGAAAGAGGAATTGGAGGACTTAAAAACACTTCAAAGCTTGATAAGGAGATTTGGAATGAGTTTTTCGGAAATTTAGAAGACCTGAGTTTTGAAAGTGAAAAGCTTAGGGCTCAATTTGAAAACAAGACGGTTGAGGAATTGAATGAAATTGATTTATCCGAATTACCTAAAGAAGGACTTGTAAGGGAGCAACTAGTGAAAACTCGAGTAAATCAAAATTTCTTTAGAAGAGCAATTTTGGCTTCTTATAAAAACACATGCTGTATTACTGGTATTAACCATCCAAGTTTACTAGTTGCTGGTCACATAATTCCATGGAGTCTCGATGAGAAAAACCGAATGAATCCAAGGAATGGATTGTGTTTAAACTCACTTCATGATCGAGCTTTTGAACTAGGACTAATAACAGTGACTACAGATTACAAGATTTTAGTATCATCCAAAATTGTTGATACGATGAGTAAAGAAACTTTTGAGAATTATTTTGAAAAACATCATAATAAGGAAATAATTTTACCAAATCGGTATTTGCCTGATCCTGATTTTTTAGTGTACCACAATGAAATTAAGTATTTGAAATAGGAGTTATAATATTCTCTCAGGAATAATTATATCAATTTCTTCTTCATCATTTTCTCTTATCATTATTTCCATTCCTTCAATATTAAAATCATTCCAAATATAGTATTTTAGGAAATCTTTCATTTCGCTTGTTATTAGATCCAAATTAATTCCAAATTTCACCAAATCAGCATCTTTAACAGTCACATTATCTAAATCAACAAAACAAAATGCTCTAAGAAAGTCAATTGGAGCATCATATTTCAAAAGTATTGATCTATTTTCATCAACATAATCAGATCTACCTATTTGGAAGTATAACTGCTTTGAATAACCAAAATGTAAATAATTAGATCCTTCCATGATTTTTAGTCCATCATTTTTAATTGATTCATAGCTTAAAATATCTGTGGCATGAAATAGCGGTATGGTATTCCCATATTGTAATTCTAAGGCTTTAAAAAACCCTTCATCTTCAAGAGAATTGAACATTAAAGAATTTAATTCATTTTTAATTTTTGGATTCATATAAATCTTTTATTCATATCTTAAATTATTACATCAGATGAGATTTGCGCCTCACCAAAGAAGTCATTTGAGTGATCGCGAGTTGTTTGAGGAGGAGTAAGCGATCGGGTTGATTTAATTGCACAGGTTGTGGCAAATTCCTTTACTATCTGGCAATCAAGCTTATCTGCAGGTGGAAGAAAAAGCTGTTGACCTATCCCAGTTTAGAAAGGAAGTGAGTCTATTAAACTTTTCACTGACTTTTTTTCCAATCTTGAGAAAGCGAACCATGATTCGACAAGCTCATCACAGGTTTTTACCCAAATCCTTTAAAGAAGCACCGAGATGGTAGATTTCTTCCTGATCAATGATCAAAAACCGATCATGGCTTTTTTCAAATACTTTGGCTTCAAATCCTCCATATTGTTCATTGGCCTTTAGAATATCCAAGTCGATTTGTTTGGAGATGGTTTTGGTAAACAAAATGGTTTTGACTCCTTGATTCTTCTTTGATAGGTGAGTTAAGGTAGTTTCATTGATGTAATTGTCAATCAAGATAATGCTAGACTTAGCAGATCGAATGATGCGGGATGTCAACTCGTACGCGTCAAATACCTCTCCTTCAAAAAATACACCTTGATTAGGGATATGCTCCTTGCTTTCCAAGGCCTTAAATATTCTGTCAAATTTTTGGTCGGTTTCCAGTTGTTTGAGTTCAACCTTTTCCAATCTTTTGAACAGAAGTTGATTTTCGGTAGTAATTTTTCGAAGGGCAACAAATGTCTTTATGATTTGGATACTTACACGAATTGCAGTTTCGCTCCTCAAGACCGCTGATAACATGGCTACACCTTGCTCGGTGAAAGCAAAGGGATTGGAAGTGGAGTGTTTGAGTTTATTAAACCGGTCACAATTTGTGACCAGTTCATTTTTTTCTTCCTCAGAAAGTTGGAATCTGAAAGAATCCGGAAATCTTTCCAAATTTCTTTTTACAGCTTGGTTCAGAACTTTGGTGTCTACACAATAAACTTCACCCAAATCCCTGTCAATCATTACTTGTTGGCCTCTTATGGTAAAAATTCGATTTTCTATTTCCTCTTGGGAGATCATTGAGCTTGGTGTCATAAGGGAAAAATGAGGTTTAAAAGTGCGGTTAGAAGCTCAAAATAAAGCTTTTTGATTAAAAATTCAATCTTCCAAATTCCTTCTGTGCCTAATCAAAGAAGTCATTTGAGTGATCGCGAGTTGGTTGATGTGGAGTAAGCGCTCGGGTTGGGAGTAACCTTGATGAATCAGTAGGGCATTAGTGCTTTCCATATTTGACAAGACCACGAGTTGCTCAATAGTAGCATAGTCTCGGATGTTTCATGATTTTTCAGGATTCTGATCTCTCCACTGTTTGGCTGTTTTTCCAAACAAGGCTATATTCAGTACATCGGCTTCATTGGCATAGATGATAGCTACTTGAGTTTTGGAGATTGCAGAAGGGATTAGATTTTCTTTGATCGCATCGGTATGGATATGATAGTTGACTTTGGCTAGGGTTCGGTGGAAGTTCCATTCTAGCTTGAGTCGGTTGTTTTCGTCTTCTTTGAGTCGTTTATATTCTTTAATCAGGTAAATTTTAAAACCAGGACTAATCCACATGCCAAATTCAAAGGCAATATCTATATGTGCATAAGTGCCTCCATATCGCCCTGCAGTTGCTTTTAATCCAATAGCTTTTGTTTTTTCAACCCACTCTTTAACACTGATTTTAAAGCTGTTTAATCCAGCTTGACTTTTAATTGTGGCGAATTCGCCATAATTAAAATCTGGGTTGTTTACTGACTCCCAAATTCCCAAAAACTCTAAAGTATTTCTGTTCCTTAACCAATCGGAGATGAAGAATTGCCCATCCTTAGCCTTTAGCATGTCAGTTAGTGAAATAAATTCACCAGATTTTTCAATTAGAAGGGTTATCACTGTACCCTGAACCGATATTTTCTTTCCTTTTGCCATAAAAGTGTATTTGGTGTAAAAAGTTGATTACGAGTTAAATATAAGAGTTGAGCCTCAAGGCTAAAAGAAACAAAGAAGCCAACTTGTAGAGTGCTAAAGGCTAAACCACGAACAACGAATTCAGAACTTAAATTAGGTAGTAGATTGCTTCGTCGACGTGCTTCCTCCTCGCAAAGTCGTTACGCCAACTCCCTCAAATCCACCGGACCTACTCTTGACACGCCCGCCTCAATCATCGTGACTCCATACATGATATCCGTGCTGGTCATAGTCCGCTTGTTGTGCGTCACGATGATAAACTGGCTCTCGGAGCCGCTTCGATTGTGCTTGTGGCTTTGCTAAAATAAGGCTGATTTTCGGTTTTCAACTTCTTAATTCAGTCAAATTATTTCGGTGACGAACCAAAGAAGTCATTTGAGTGATCGCGAGTTGGTTGATGCGAAATAGGCTTATGGGATTTAATTGGGCTAAAGCCCAGAGGGAATGGGAATCCAAATTTTGGAATGGCCTAAAGGCACATTCCTATTCAATAATGGTCGAAACATCATAATTATTGATAGAGCAGAAAATTTGATTTGTCTCTTGAATTGATTTGCCTCCTGCTTCAGCTGGAGGCATTGAAATGGATGAAAAATCATTCTGGGCTTTAGCCCAATCAACCCTTCAATTTCTGAAAGCCATATTTGGATATAAATTCTTCATATTCTTCATTAAAAGTCTTTTTCAGATGATGCTCTTCTTGTTTTTTAATATAGTCTCGAACCCTATCTATCTGAGATTCTGATACAGAAACAGCAAAATATTCATCCTGCCATTCGAATTTCTCAGAGGTCAAACCATTTTTATTGATCCAAAAAGAAGACTCACCTTTTAGAAGCTGGACTGTCTTTTCGATGGTTTGATCCACTCCTAGAGAAATCAAACAATGGCAATGATCTGAGTATCCATTGATGAAATCCACGAAAATTTCTTTTTTCTGTGCGTTTTCACGGATATGATTCCAGACAGTTAATCTGAGTTCTTTCGAATTCAAATGTGGTACCCTGTTTTTGGTGCTCCAGACGAGGTGGATGTAAATTTTTACGAATGGCATACTTGAAAAATTGAAGATGAAGAATTTGGGATAAAGCCCGATTAAATACGATTATGATTCAAATGGAATGGCCTAAAGGCCATGTCTATTCACCATTCCAATTCAAAAATCCTATCGAACAATACGAATGGTTGAATTGCCTCCTGCTTCAGCTGGAGGCAACATGGATTCAAACAATCGCTTGGGCTTTAGCCGAAATTTTATCAAATCAAGCCAACTCCCTCAAATCCACCGGAACTACCCTCGACACGCCCGCCTCAATCATGGTTACTCCATACATAATATCCGTGCTGGCCATGGTGCGCTTGTTGTGTGTCACGATGATAAACTGGCTCTCGGAGCTGAACTTCTGGATGATCTGGTTGAACTTGTCGATGTTCGCATCGTCCAGTGGGGCGTCCACTTCGTCGAAGATGCAGAAGGGGGCCGGCTTCAGCAGGTAGATGGAGAAGAGTAGGGAAGTGGCCGTCAGGGTCTTTTCCCCACCGCTCAGTTGGTTGATGGTAAGGGGACGCTTGCCCTTGGGCTTGGCCATGATCTCGATCGGGGATTCCAGCGGATTGTCCGGATCGACTAGGGTCAGGTCGCAGTCGTCCTGCTCGGTAAAGAGGGAGCGGAAGACCTTCACAAAGTTCTCTTTGATCTTTCCAAAGGCATCCAAAAACGTATCCTTGGCCACTTGATCGATTTCAGAAATGGTGGATAATAGAGATTCCTTGGCCTTGACCAAATCGGCCTTCTGTCCGGTGATAAAGTCGAAACGGATCTTGATCTCGTCGTAGGCTTCCATCGCCATCGGATTGATCGGACCGATTTTTTCCAGTCGCTCTTTCTGCTTGCGCACCAGATCGCGAAGTTCTTCCTCGGCAAAGTCTGCAAATTCCGAATCGAGGTTCGGATTTTCCTCCATCAGCTGATCCAAGTCAAGCTCAAACTCCACGCTCAGTCGCTCCTTCATCCCGCTCATCTTGAGTTTGATCTCATTGATGGCGTTTTGGAGTTCGCTGAGCAGGTGGTCAAATCCTTCCTTGGATTTTTGCAGGCTGCGGATGCGCGTGTCGGTCTCATCGATCAGGCCTCGGGCGCCGTAGTAGTCCTTTTCGGCTTCGGTCACGCCCTGTTCGATGCTTTCCTTCTCAGAATAGAGTTCGATCAATTCGTCGTCTTTGACTTCATTGTTGTCCAGTAGACTTTTGATCTCGGCATCGAGTTGGGCGAGTTCGGCTTGGGACTTTTCGATCCGCTCTTTGGAGCTTTCGAAAGCATTCTGCTTGAATTCAATCTCCTGTTCCAGGTTGTTCACCCGGTTGACCTGCTGGATGTAGGTGATGTTTTCCTGATTGAAGGTTTGGGACTTTTCGGCCAAGCGCTTGTTTTCGGCTTCCACTTCCTCCGTCAGGAGTGCCACCTGCTCTGCCAAACCGTCAAACTGCTCCTTTTCTTCCGCCAAACGGGGCTGAATCGTGGTCAGGCTTTCTTCCAAGGTCGCGATGCGGTCGAGGATATCTTCCCGCTTGTTGGCATTGGAGCTGAGTAGCTCAGCCAATTGCTCTTTTTTGGTTCGGATGGATACGTAGGCCGAATTGAGCTCGTTGATGGCAACTTGGCTTTCTTCCAGTGCTTTTTTGTAGCTGACTTCCTTGAGCTTGAGCAGGTCGCTGAGTTTTTGGTCCAGGTTGCTGCGGGTCGTGCTGACCTTTTTGCCCAGTTCTTTGATTTCCTTGTCGAGCTTTTCCAGGTTTTTGGCACGGCCGATTCGTTTTCCTTCGAAAAGCCCCACCGAACCCCCCGAGATGGAAAACTTACGTTTGGTGTATTTTCCTGTTTCGGAGAGGAATATGCAGTCCGGATCGGTTGGAAAATCCTTGTAATCTCCCTGCACGAGGTAGACATTGTCCAGGATAAAGTTGATCAGACGACCGTACTTGACATCAAACTCGATGATCTCCGTGGCAGCAATGGCATTGGCAAAAAGCTTGCTTTGGCCGGGCTTGAAGCGTTCAAAATGCTCTAACACAAAGAAATTGGCCTTGCCTCTCGCTGCATCACTGAGCAACTGGATCGCTGCAATCGCCTGTACCTCGGTGTCCACCACGTAATAGTTCATGTAGTTTTCGAGGTAGTTTTCGATGGTCACACGATACTTTTCATCGGTGGTGAGCAAGTCGGAGAGGAGGGGAATATCCTTGCCCCAAGAGTCGTTTTTCTTGAGGAATTTGATGGCTTCCGGGAAGCCTTCGAGGTTTTCGACCAGTGATTTGGTCAGGTTGAATTCGTTGGTCTTGGAGTCCAGCTTACGGGAAGAGGTGGTCAACTCTTCGCGGATCATTTCGATCACCCGATTGGTTTCTTCGATCTTCTGATCCTGATCTTCCTGCTTGGATTTCAGGGTGGCGTAGGAGGATTGTGCGGCATCGAGCTGTGCTTTCAGTTCCGCCATTTTATCCTCAAACTCCACCAAATTGGCTTCCTGCGAACTGTCATCTGAGGACGTACGCTCGAGTTCCTGCTTGAGGGTGCTGAGCTGGATTTGCTTGATTTCGACTTCCTTGCCGAGTTGGTAAACCCGTTCTTTGAGACTTTCGAAGCGTAGGGAAACCTCTTTTTGAGCTTGCTGCTTTTCGGAGGTCAGGAGCTTTTGGGTATCGTATTCTTCCCGGAGTTGGGAAACCACGAATTCTTTTTCACCCAAGATCTTTTCTGCCGACTCTTTTTCCTGCTGCAAGGAGCGAATGGAGAAGCCTGCACGGTCGTTTGACTTTCGGTCATTTTCGATCTGCTCGCGCAATGCTTGGGAGCGGTCCTCGAGAAATCGTAGCCGTTCGTTTTTGATTTTCTTCTCCGACTCGAAGGCTCGGATTTTATTGACGTGCTCGTTGAGCGTCTTTTGTCGGGAGGAAAGGAGCTTTTCCTTATGGATCAACTCGGCTTTGAGTTCGCTGAGTTGGGCCTCCAGGTCAGCGATTTGGGTTTGAACTTGAAGCTTACGGTCGGATTCCTGCGTGATTTTTGAATTGGCTTCAATCAGAGCCTGAGCGTATTGCTCGATGGATTTCTTGGCCAAGTTGATACTGGCCAATCGGTAATCGGCTTTGATCTCAAAGTACTTGGCAGCCTGCTTGGCTTGCTTTTCCAGCGATTTTAAATTCTTATCAATCTCAAACAGCAAGTCCTCAACCCTTGCCAAATCGGCATCGGTATCTTCGAGTTTTCGGAGTGTTTCCCGCTTGCGGTTTTTGAATTTGGAGATCCCGGCAGCTTCTTCGAAGAGTTCCCGTCGGGAGTTGTTTTTGTCATTGAGTAACTCTTCAATCATCTTGAGTTCGATGATCGCGTAGGAGTTGGACGTGATCCCCGTGTCCATGAATAGGTTGGTGATGTCCTTCAGGCGACAAGTGACGCCGTTGATTTGGTATTCACTTTCCCCGGTGCGGTAGTAGCGTCGGGTGATCGTGACGTGGGTGTATTCGGTAGGAAGGAGGTTTTTGGTGTTTTCAAAAGTCAGGGAAACCTCGGCCATGTTGGTAGGCTTACGGTTTTTGGTTCCGTTGAAGATGACATTTTCCATCTTGTCGGAGCGTAGCATTCGGGATTTTTGCTCGCCGAGCACCCAACGGATGGCATCGACCACGTTGGATTTGCCACAGCCATTTGGACCCACGACACCGGTGATACCCTTGTCGAAGTGAATGACCATTTTATCCCCAAAACTTTTGAATCCTTTGATTTCCAGTTTGCTAAGCAGCATGCTCTTTTTTCCTCGCGATTAAGGTTTCAAAATAGGGGGAAAGGATGGATTTGGCAATAATTTGATGAGATATGCTTGTGGGATTTACGAATGACGATTTACGATTTACGACATCTAGAGTAGACTTGACTTTTCTTCGCTATTCATCATTCGATGTTCAGTATTCGAAATTTTAACATTCGAAAGTTTAAGTAAATGTCGAATAACGAATAAAGAAGGCCGAATGATGAACAGTAAAGCGGTCTGAAGACTGCATCCAAAAGGGTCCAAGCCTGCCTTCAGCAGGCAGGTCTGAAGACTTGAACCAATTTAGCAGCAGGCACTTCTGCAGACTTGAACCATTTGAATGTTTCCTAGAAGTTTAATGATTGAAGTTCCTTAGAATGTCGTCATTCGTAAATCGTAACTCGTCCTTACTTCTGATTATCTCGTAACTGTAGGGAGCAATCTTGGGTGTCGTCAATCGTAATTCGTCAATCGTATTTATATTCCCATCGAAATCTTTTTTCCCTTATCTTACCTTCATGGACTTAGGACAGATCATCTACATCATCGCGATTGTGGCGTATTTTATTTACAATGCTTCCAAAAAGAAGAAGTCGGCAGAACCTATGGATTCCGATGAAAATCAGCCTGAAGCACCACCAAAGGGGTTGACTTTTGAAGAATTGCTTAAGGAGATCCGAAATGCCCAGAATCCTCCAGCCCAGGAAGCGCCTCCTGCTCCAAAGCCTCAACCTGTCTTTACTGCACCCGCTCCAACTACTTTTCAGGAACCAAAAACTCAGCCTAAACGACGCTTTGAACCTGTGGAAGAAGTGGATGATGAGGCTAAATTTTACGAGGGAGCTTTTGAATCTTCGGTGAAAAAGAATCCCTACCAAGCTTTAGCCAATAAGACTTTCGTCGAACCTGAGTTTAAGCGCTTCAAATCGCAGGAAATCGCAGCTCCAAAAGTGAATAAATATGCTGAGCTTTTGAAAAACCCAAAGACGGTAAAAGAAGCCATCATCGTGAGTGAGATTCTAAGACCCAAACATTTTTAAGACCGATCAAAACCTTTTTGATCCGAATTGATTGATTGTTCGTAAGTGCTATCACAAAACCTAACAATCAATCTTTTATGGAAAAGTCTATCCCAACTACCTCAGGAAAGCTTACTGATTCCCGAAGAAAATTTATTGAAAAAGCGGGTCTTGCCGCAGTCATGGGCACCTTTGGAGTGGCCTTTTTTACTTCCTGTTCCTCGACCGATGATGCAGATCCCGGAAATGGGAATAATACCGGAAACCCCGGTCAATCCGGAGGAATCACAGTTTCGGGAAACACCATCCGAATTGACTTAACCATCCAAACTCGACTAGCCAGTTCGGGTGGTTGGCTGTTGATTCAAGATGCCCGCGCCCTGGTCGCTAATATTAATGGTTCCTATGTTGCGATGACTTCGGTGTGTACCCACTCAGGATGCTCGGACAGTTGGTCTTTTGCCAACAGTCGCTTTACCTGTACTTGCCATGGTTCGGTGTTTGACTCAGCTGGTAAAGTTCTTCAGGGACCAGCGAATGCGCCCTTGGCGTTATTTACTGCAAGCGTAAATGGAACCACGCTAACCGTAACCAAATGATCCGACTGGTTTGTATCCTGTCTTTTCTTTGGAGTTTCTCGGTCCATGCACAAGAATACCAGACTGCCAATGGAAAAGCCACGTTCCTTTCGAAAGCTTCACTCAGCGAGTTTACCGGTGAATCCAAAACGCTAAAAGGCTTGATCGATTTGGATAAAAACCTGGTGGATTTTTTTCTGGACCTCAATACCCTCAAGACGGGAATTACACTCCGGGACAAGCACATGAGGGAGAATTACTTGGAGACGGAAAAGTATCCGTTTGCGGAGTTTACAGGCAAGTTTGAAACGCTACCCAAACTCAACGGAGCTTCTGAGAAAGTGACCGTACGGGGAAAATTCAAAATTCATGGCGTGGAGCGAGAGATCACCGTCACCGGAAATCTGAAAAAGCTGACCAACGGCAGTCTCGAACTGAAAGCAGCCTGGGTCGTGGCCTTGAACGATTACAAGATCGACATTCCCAAATTGGTCTTTTACGAATTGGCTGCCGAGCAGCAGGTATCTATTGAAGCAATCTTGAATCCCAAAAAATGAAGAAACTGATCACACTTTTATTGGCCTTGGGCTGGAGCGGTTCACTTTTCGCACAGCTGGAGCGTAAACTGGAGGATGAGAATCTTCCGGTGGATTTGATCTTTCATGCACCCAGGCATATCAATTTGCTGACGGTGGAGCCTTTGGAGAAGAGATCCATGCACTTTGCCATCATGCACACCTTTGGCACTCTGGATGGTGGTGTTGAAAATCTCTGGGGCTTGGATAATGGGGCAAATATCCAGTTTAGCTTTGAATTTGGGTTGAGTGAAAAATTGTCACTTGGATTTGCCCGGAGCAGCAGGGATAAATTTTACAACTTGTATGGAAGGTATCACTTGCTGGAACAAACTCAGAATGATAAGATTCCTCTATCTGTCAGTGTGGCTGGTGGAATGGGTGCGGTAAGCAATCCCTACCGTTTTTTGGGACCTTTGGAGCGTCCTGATTTCTCGGATCGATTGGCCTATTCTGCGCAGGTGATGTTGGCGAGAAGATTTTCTCCCAAGATCAGTTTCCAACTCAGTCCCATGCTAAGCTATTTTGTGAATCCGCTTGAAATCTATCAGATTGAAGGAGATCAAAACCTGTACATGGCACTCGGCATGAGCGGCAAGATCAAGGTGACCGATCGATCTTCACTGACGCTACAGTACATTCCCAACCTCAACTCTGAGCTCCGAAGTAATTTCGGGATCGGTTGGGATGTGGAAGCCGGAGGGCATGTGTTTCAGATGTACTTTGTGACTTCTCAGGCACTCAATGAGCAATACCTATTGGCAGGTGGAAATGGCGTACCGGGGGAGGAATTTCGCTTGGGTTTCAATGTCAATCGAATCTTCGCGATGGGGCAGAAAAAACGGAGTTATTGAGTTGACTTTCTTTCAAAGGACCGGACCCAAATCTGGTCCTTTTCTTTTTCCTCTAGAAGTACAAATTCTGTTGAAAGCCAATTTTCCAAGGCATCCACATCCACCTGTTCTTTGGGATAGGCGTGCTGGTAATAGCGATAGATGATCACAAGGATTCGAGAGGGATTCAGCTGTTGGATCGAATCGATTTTCTCGATGCCTGCCAGTTTAGATTGGGCTATGCTATCCCCTTCAAGAAGGACTTCCTTACTGAAATCAATGAAATTATTGACCAAAATAACTTCCTGATTTTCTGAGTTTATAACCTCTTCTTTTAAGGTACTGAGTAAAGTTGGATAGCTCTTTAGCTTGTGCTGATAGAATATGGAGTACAGTGCAGGAATAGCTAAAATCAACACGATGAGAAGTGAACGAAAAGGCAATTTCTGAGGAAGAATCAGTAGAAAAAAGGTTGCTTGAAATCCAGCCATTTTGAAGTCACCTTGGAAAAGACTGATGCCAACACCCAGTAGAATCAAGGCCAAAATCATCCTTCGCATTTTTGGATTTGCCTGCCAAACCTCCCATCCTGAGGTGATCAAAAAGGCTAAAATGGGAACTACAATGATTAGGTGTCGGGGATTCAAATAGATGGGATTGTAAAACTCCAAAGTAGAAGTCATCAGCCAAAACCCGATGAGTAGGAGGATTGCTGCGATGGAAAATTCAAGAAACGGGGTTGTCTGTTTTTTCCATTGCCAACTTAGTGCAGGAAAAGCCAGGATTATCCAAAGCCAATAGCCACGCTCCACAAAGGTGAGGATCGGTAGGTAACTGATTCTCCGCAGGATGGACCAAATCCCTTTGTCGGCATAGGTAAACTCGGAGATGTAATGGCCTGCATTGATGGAGGTAATTCGATAGAAAGGATCACCAAACTCAACCCAAAAGTAGCCCAAGTAGCTGGCAGCGAAGAATAGCCCGATACCCAAGATCGAGAGGTAAAAGGAGGTTTTAACTGTTTTGTTTCTTCGGTCAAAATAATACAGTAGGAAAGGTAAGGGACCTAAAAGCACGATGGTCTCTTTTGTCAAAAAGCCAAAAAACAATCCTGAAACCAATCCCAAGGCAGCCAAAAAGGGTTTTTCATGTCTGAAGAAAGCCGAGAATGGAATTAGTACCACCCAGAAAACCAGTGAGGAATCTGGATAGACTTTGGTGAGAAAATGGAGGAAGTAAACTTGGGTTGAAAACCACAACACCAGGATCCAAGGATTGGATTTGTGAGGTAAGACTTTGAGTAAAAGTGCCAAAGCCCCGAGGTAGCTGAACAAAGAAATGAGAGAAATCCGATGGGCTTGAAATCCCAAAAGCCAACCAATTAGGCCCGAAGGCACATACGCTCCCCAGCGGGTGGAAAAGTGATAGGCATTGGCCTCCATGGTACCTTCCCAAAATTTCTTCCCCGCCAGCAAATAATACACGTCATCCGAGAAGGTAATCCCGTCAAATCCAATCAGCCAATACAGAAATAAAAAAGTTGATCCAGCCAAGAGCGCCAAAGATTTGGGATTTCTGTTGCTTAAAAATGTGGCCATGAAGTAAAAATAGGGGAAAGAGTGGTTGGTTCAAGTCAATGTATGATTTATGCCACCAACCTTCCTTCTTTATTCCTTGACAATATGCGTCAAACTATTCGTTAGATTAGCCTGAAGTTTCTACTTTTAGACACTTATCGTCACTACCTATGGCACAATCAGGACAAATCGAACAGCAAAAGATTCTTCGCGTTTTCAAGTTGATCAACCTACTTCAAGGTACAATCGGGAAGCCGGTGCACCGACTTGCAGAGTTACTTGAGACCGATGAACGCACGATTTACCGCTATTTCAAGCTATTGGAGGCGCTTGGGTTTGTTGTCGTTAAGGAATTTAGCAAATACAAAATCCAGGAGCGTCCCGAATATCTTCCAAGCGCATCGACATACAGCACTTTTTCATCGGAAGAGAATCAATGGCTCAAAGGTCTGATTGAAAGTCAAGGCAAGGGCAATCTGTTAAAGGATTCTGTTTTGCAAAAACTCCAACTCAAATCAGAGGTGAAACAAGGATCCGAACAACTATTCCGGGCCAACTTGGGACGTCAAGTAGACTTGATTGGTCAGGGTATTGCAGGGAAAAAGCAGATTTGGTTAAAGGAATATTATTCACTCAGCAGCGATACGGTTTCAGATCGATTGGTGGAACCAGTCGGTTTTACCTCGGATTATGAGCATATCCATGCTTTGGAGGTGGAGAGCAAGACGATGAAAATGTTCAAAATTGAGCGAATAGGTGAAGTCATCCTTGCTTCTGAATCTTGGAAACATGAGTCAAAACACCAGCTTCCCGAACAAGCTCTTTTTGGATTTACTGGAAAAGGAAAGTACTCCGTCAAGCTCAAGCTGAGTAAAAAAGCCTATCAACTTATGCTCGAGGAGCATCCCAATGCCCGACCTTTTATGCAGATAAAAAATCGTAATCAATATTATTTCCAGGGTGAAATCCCACATCTACCCGGTTTGGCGAGGTTTATCCTTGGCCTACCCGGCGAAGTCAAGGTAGAGGAAGGAGAGGAGATGAAATCTTATTTGAAAGAGCAATTGGAAAAAGGAAGCTATTAAATGATCAATTTTCAATGATTAATAAATATCCTTAAAAATTGGTCATTGAGTTTGTTAATTGAAGTTTTAGGCATGGTGCCTAGTAGTAGGTCTTAGATGCAACATGTTCAATTAGTCTGATCCCAGTCCAAATCAAGATTTAAATCCCAAGTTGCCCAATAGATGATTCCACCAATCAAGACAGCTCCTGGTATGGATAGAGTAAGTACATAATCTGTAGTCCAAACTTTAATTTTATCAATTTCACTTAGGTTAAAGTTCTTAGAAATAGTCTCTTGAGGACCTTTTTTCGTCTTGCTTGGCAGTTGAGTAGCGACCAAATCTGAAGTATGAGATTGATAAAGGGCTAAATGAGTTTCCCCGTTTTTTAACCTTATTTCAATTTTCTCACCTTTGCTTAGTTGGCTAAGCTGTCGTGAAAGGTTCTCATGTTGGGAGAGTGTGGGATCTGATTTCACCGTAACTTTTTCGATGGGTCGATACGACTTGCAGCCAATTATTAGACTACTAAGAATAATCAGTGTGATGATTTTCAGGAAAGTTTTCATGGCAGTAGTTGTTTTGTTTCACTGAATTATGGGATTAATTTCCCTTAATTCTTTTTAAAAAAATCTGACCATAGGAATAAGGTAAGCTGATTATTATCAGGGATTTAAAATGAAAAGTCCTCTAAAGTTTGGCTAACTCTAGAGGACTTCATTGTCTTAGTTTTCTAAATCAATTTATTGATGCTCGTCTCTTAGCAAATCATTGACGGTCTTTACTGGATTGAAAGTAATAAGTGGAACTTCCACAAACAGGGTGTTCCAGCCTGCCATGGCGCCATTCCAAAGTCCCGGCAATTCCAAAGCCTTCAGATCTCTACCGCTTTTTGACTTTTCGGTAATAAAGCCAGTCTGCATGTCTCTAAACTCCAAAAGATCAAAGGATCTACCTTGATAGTCTTTGGTTCCGCAAACCAAGTCAACCGGATTAAAGTGAGTCGAAGCCATCATCTGAGCTTTTGAACTTGGGTCATTTAGATCGATCTGTGCAGTTTCCAGGATCTGTAGGGACTGCGAACCATCTTTTTCCTCAATCCAGAAAGGCCCTCCTCCGGGTTCGCCGGTATTCTTTACCATGCCACAGACTCGGATAGGACGATTTAGCTTTTCCTTGATGTATCTAGCCAATTCTTCCAAAGATTGTCCGGATTCAGTGGTTGGGATTTTTCCACCCAACACCTCATGATAAACTTGCGCTGCTTGGGCAACCGATGCGTGGGTGATTTCTTGGTCTAAACCTCGGATGGCATCGAAGATTCTTTCCTGAGCTTCCAAAAGCAATCCACCAATGGCCATTTTGTACTCCTTGGTAGTGGATTTAAGTCGGTCAGGTACGACGTTATCGATGTTTTTGATGAAGATCAAGTCGGCTTTGATGTCATTTAGATTTTCCAAAAGCGCTCCATGTCCGGCAGGGCGAAAGAGCAAGCTGCCATCTTCCTCTTCAAATGGCACATTGTCCATTGTTACCGCGATGGTGTCGGTGGATTTTTTTTGCTGGGAGTATGAAATCTCAAATGCCAAGCCTGTTGCGGCCTTTAGCTCTGGAAGTACCGATTCTATTTCAGCTTTGAATTTTGCTTCGTGTTCGGGGGAAACGGTGAAGTGGATTTTCACTGTGTTTCCTTTGCCTACCGCATATTGTACTCCTTCGATCAGGTGCTCGTGGGCTGGCGTACGGTTTTCGCTGAGATATTTATGAAAGCGAAGCAGGCCTTTGGGCAGGGATCCATACCCCAAACCCTCTTCAGAAAGCAATCCCGCAACGATTTTTTTATAGTCACCGCTAGCTAAGCAGGCTGCTATCCCGCTTCCTTGTGATTGGAGATAAAGGTCTAAATCTTCGAAAAATGCGAATTTTTCAATGTTTTGAATGAACTTCTTGGTGAAACTGCTTTTTTCCAAATCTCCATCACCCTCCAAAAATGAAAACAAATCCTTGAACATGCGGGAAGCTGCTCCTGATGCAGGCACAAATTTTACCACTTCCTTGGAAGCCGCTTTACTTGGGTAAATGTGTAGAAAATGAGTCAGCTCGTCCGAATTGAGAACCTTGATGCCATGATCTGGAGTGGCAGGTCCAAGGATTTTGAGAAAAGGAAATCCGTTTTTAAAGTTTTCAATTTGCTGGGCTACGGTTTCAGGGTTCATGCCCTGATTTTTGACTTTTTCGAAAATAACAGCGTCCATGTCTATAGTAGTTGAAAATGGTTTTCTTCAAGTTAATCGGCTAAACTTAATCCTCAAATGATCCATGTTTAATTCTTTCCAAACTGCTGAAAATGAGCTTAAAAATCCTTTATAATAAATCGAATGGACTGGCCGGGACTTTTTTGAGAAAGCAATGAAACAGATTCATCTGGGAGTTGGAGGATTCTCGGGTACCCCCCAGTAACTCCTGCATCCCGCATCAATAGGAGGAGCTTACCGCCTGATGTCAATTGAATTGTGCCCGGAAAAACAGGATTGGTCGGCATTTCGGGTAAGGTATTTTCCACGAGTTCTTCCAGCTGAATGCCCATTCGGTTGGATAGCTTGGAAAGGTGAAATTCTGTTTTCCTGATTTTTTCTTGCTGATCAGGAGAAAGTAAATTCCAGTCGGGTCCCGGAAAAGCTTTTACATCAAATTCTTCTAGCCAAGAAGAACTCCAGCGAGGTTTGGCTTGAGCCGGAGATTTGGAAAAGGGTATGAAGCTATCATATTCCAGGATATCACCTTTTTTGAGCATGGATTGTCCGGTGACGGGTAAAAAGAAGCTTCTAGATCCGAGAAAAAGCGGAGACAGAAATCCTCCTTTGATGCCAAGATAAATTCGGCTTCCCGTAATAAAACCTCCGATTTCTAATATGTCTCCCGCTTGAATCCCAATCAAACTGGGATTTCCTTCCTCTTTGGAATTAACCTTGACAACCGAAGTGGCCCCGGCAATTGAAATCAGGGTAGTGCAATCAAACTGAATCGTAAATCCTGGAGATGAAATCTCAAGCACTGCATCGTTGGGGGAATTTTGCAGGACATGATTGACCCACCTCAAGCTTTTCTGATCCATCACACCCGAAGAAGGTATGCCATAGTGTGATCCAAGAAATCTTCCTTGATCTTGAATGCTGCTTCCCGGTCCGGTTCGCAAAATGAGAGCTGATCCTTTTTCCTTATTCATGGTTGTTTGAAAAATGAATTAGCATCCGACCAGTTGTTGAATTCTTCCAAGGTGATGGATCTAAACTGGATTTGTTCGCCGGATTTTGCCCACACGGGTGGTTTAGACTTTGGGTCAAACAGAGGAATTGGCGTCTGGCCAATGCAGTGCCATCCCCCTGGACTTTGACAAGGATAAATTCCTGTCTGAGCACCACCAATCGCTACCGATCCTGCTGGGACAGAAAGGGAAGGGGTTGCTTTTCTTGGAGAATGGAGGATTTCAGGGAGTCCATTTAAGTAGAAAAATCCAGGTAGAAAGCCAAAAAAGTGGATTCTATAAGTTGATCCCGTGTGGATCGCCATGAGTTGGTCAAGCGTCAATCCTTTGGTTTTACAGAATGCCTCCAAATCAAAAGCCAATGATTCGTGATAGCAAACCGGGATTTCCCAGGTTTTTTCAGGTAGTACCACAGGTACAGGATTGAGATCAGATAGAATTTTTTGAAAATCTCGGTGGTCTGTTTCTTCTTTCCACCTCAAACTGATTCGGGTAAAACCTTGTCTGAACTCAATCAGCTTATCACCAAAATGATGCTCCAGCAGCTGAATGTAGGCAAGCTGCATAGCCAGCAAATCATCTGTCGGAGATTGCTGCCACACCAGTTCTCCAATCTGAGGTGTGAGTTGCAGATAGCGGGGCTTCAAGTCCAATAGGTTTTTCGCAGGTAAGGTAAAAAACTTTGTATCCCCGGATTATCTCCGTGGAAGCAAAGCGTATCAGCTTGAATGGGAAGTAGCGTACCGTCAACGGATCGGATACCGTTTTCGAAGAAAATGGATTTGAGGTGCTTTTCTACTTGCGCTTTTTCAGTCAAAAGAGAACCTTGCATACTCCTGGGTGCGAGTTGATAGGTATCTAAATAGGCTCGATCTCCGAAGATTTCGAGTCGATAAGGTAATCCTTTCTTGAGGGAATATTCTTCCATAAAGGAATGAGGAGGAACCAATACAGGAATACCTGGCCAAGTTGACTTTATGAAATCTGTCAGGAAATCAGACAAAATAGGATCCTTCGCGGCATCGTTGTACAGCGCACCATGAAACTTGATATGATCCATGGAGATTCCGAGAGAGTCAGCGACCTTATTGAAAGCATGAATTTGCTTTTCAAGGCTATTTTTCAATTCAGTTTGATTGATGTTCAGGGAAATTCGGCCAAAGTTTTCCTGATCGGGATAGGAGGGGTGTGCACCTGCTTTTTTCTGAAATTTTTTAGCGAGCTCCAGTGTGGCCCGGATCGATTCTTCCGATCCGAAATGCCCCCCGCAGGCGACGCTGGCTGCATCGATCAGGGGGAAAATAAATTCCTCCCCGGAGATGCCTTCTCCCAGGTCACAGTTGATTTCAGGAAGAGAATGAGGTGATTTTTTCATATTCTTTGGGCTAAAATAGAAAAGTCAATCCATAAAAGTGTGCTTAAGTAAAGATTGATTTGACTCATTTTTTCCTCTTTTTTAACTTGGTGCATTGTTAACTTAAATCTGAAAAACCATGGGAAAAGGAGACATTAAATCCAAAAAAGGTAAAATCAACAGTGGATCATTTGGAGCCAGCCGACCTAAGAAAAAACAGAACAAGCTGGCAAGAAAAATCAAACTGAAACTCGACAAGTAGTAAAAAGTAAGAGGGCTTTCGCCCTCTTTTTTATTGTCATCTTGGTAATTTTTCTACTACACGGCCTGTATCCGGATCCACTACTACGCGAATTGGGCCTCTTGTGGCACTATCCGTGGTTTGAAATATGACCAAGTAATTGCCGTCAACCCAAGCCGAGACCTCAGCTTTTTTCCAGTCACCCACGATAGTGGACTTTTCAGTTGATGACAAAGAATTATAGGCAATTTCACGAAAAACCTCCAATGGATCTTCTGCAGAATCCAGCGAACAGGAAACCAATAATAGGCTGAAAATCAATAGGATTAAGTGATTTAATTTCATTTGGAGATTGTTTAAATGTCTTCTTATCGTAATAGACAATGCTAAGGTAAAAAACGCTACAGATTATTGTAATGTTTGATCCAGCTATTGAGTTGTTTGAAGTCTAATTTTCCTCCGGCTACCTTGAGATGATGCAAAATAGCCAGAGATCTTTTCATCCTGGAATCCGAATTTTTGACCTGAGATACTAAGTAGATCAGGCTTCTTTGTTTTCCCGGTGTCAATTTTCTAAAAAAAGCATTTCCTTCTTCATCCTGATCCAAAAGCACTTGGAATTCCTCCGGTACCTCATGCCCAAACTCGCTAAAATCTCTTTCTAACCTTAGGAAGACAGGAGCCCCTACTTCTAATTGATGTTTTTTTCTAAGGTCTTGATTGATCAATAGGTACCAGCATGATTTAGCCTTGAGTAATGCCATATGATAAGGGCCATCCTCAGCGAGCCACACCAATACTCTTCGGTGGGAATCATCCATCAAAGCTGTGGCAATTTCATCCGGAACTGGGATATGGAAATGCCAGTGGTTGAAATCAAATTTGCTCAATTGAGATTGAAAATTGTAGGTCGACATACTTTTAGAAAATCAATAAATACGAATCAAAAGAATTCAAATCAGATCTTTAACCTTCTAAAATCCTGATAATTACACTGAAATTAACAGAATTTGACAAAATATTCCTCGAAATACACAACCTCAAGTGTATACATCCGTGCACTTAACAGCAGCCAAATCAATTTTGCATGGAACGGTTTAAATACCGGAAACTTTCAGGTTATTATTCATTGATTTAACCACCATAAAACTACCCAAATGAAAACTTCAAAAACAAAACTTGCCTTATGGATAGGAGGTCTAGCTGCCGGAGTCGTAGCTGGTGCTTTGGTCTATCGCAATCGTGAAAAGCTAGGTCCACAAAAGGAAAAGCTTTCAAAGATCTTGGTCCAACTTCAAAAAGCTGGAGAAGAGTTAGGTAAAAAAGTCAAAGTTGCAGGACTTGAAACACTCGAAAGAGGAAAAGCATTGACTCAATCCAATGCTGAAAAAGTAAACTAAACCAACGTTTTCAATAAATCTTAAAGCCGTAGAAAGTTGTTCTGCGGCTTTTTTCATTTTAGAGGTTTGAGAAAAAATCCTTTTCTTCAAGACAAGAAATCCTCTTTTACAATGACTTTAATTTCAAAGCTACCACATATCGAGACCACCATTTTTACCATCATGTCCAAAATGGCCACTGATGAAGGAGCCATCAATCTATCTCAAGGCTTTCCCGGGTTTGGGTCTGATCCGATTTTGTTGGAAATGGTGGCCAAATACACCCAAGCAGGATATAATCAATATTCTCCCATGTCGGGAATACCTGCATTGAGGAATATTTTGGCGAAGAAAACCCAACTGACACAAGGTTATTTTCCTAATCCTGACCAGGAAGTCACGATAGTTTCTGGTGCTACAGAGGCCATTTTCTGTGCCGTAACCTCGGTAGTAAGATCGGGAGATGAAGTGATTGTTTTGGAGCCTGCCTATGATAGTTATGAGCCAGCTATCACCTTAAATGGTGGTGTTCCGGTATATGTACCCTTGAATCAAGGTGATTTTTCAGTCGATTGGGAGCGGGTCAAGACGGCAATTACTTCGAAAACCAGAGCCATTATGGTCAACTCGCCGCATAATCCTAGTGGGTATGTATGGTCGGTTGAAGATGTCAATCAACTGGCCGAATTGGTGGAGAATACAGGAATTTATGTGATCAGTGATGAGGTTTATGAACATATTACATTTGATAATAGGCAACATATTTCCATCGGTTCACATCCCATTCTTAGAGATCAAACATTTGTGTGTGGTTCTTTTGGAAAGACTTTTCACGTGACAGGCTGGAAAATCGGCTATTGCATCGCCCCTGAAGTCCTGTCCGGGGAATTTCGAAAGGTCCACCAATATGTCACCTTTAGTACAGTGACTCCGATTCAGTATGCTTTGGCAGAATACCTAGAGGAACCAGAGCGTTACCTGAGTATTCCGGATTTTTATCAAAAGAAACGAGATCTTTTTGCTGAGGGCTTAGCCCAAACTGAGCTCGAGTTTGTGCCTTCCACCGGCAGTTTTTTTCAATTGGTATCCTATGGGCATTTGTCTCAATTACCTGACCGAGTATTGGCGGAACGAATGACCAAAGAATTGAAAGTTGCATGTATCCCGATTTCAGTTTTCTACTCAGACAGGAGAGACGATAAAATCATTCGTTTTTGTTTTGCCAAAGAAGAACGCGAATTGATGGAGGCTTTAAATCGCCTCAAAGGATTGAAAAGCATCATTTATTGAGGAAATAAATTTTAACAATATTATTTCTATATACCCTACCTTATTAATAGGGAAATAAAATTTTCCGTTACATTTGGAATCTCAAACCTAATCAGATTCCAAACCTTAGATGGAAAAGCTAATTATCCGACTACGAACAGAGCCATTTTGGTCCATGTTTTTTGCCTTCGCAGGTGTGATGTTTGTCCTATTGGTGACGCAGACTCTCACCGAATCCATCAAATCCTGGGAGATAGATATGGAGATGTTTCTTTGGTTTTTGTTAGTAGGATTTATAGCACAGAGTATCGATGGGGCATTAGGAATGGCTTATGGAGTGAGTTCCAATTCGATCTTATTGGGTATTGGAATTCCACCGGCTACTGCATCCGCTTGGGTTCATTTTGCCCAGGTGTTTACTAGTTTGGCTTCTGGAATTTCTCACTGGAAAATGGGTAATGTGGACTGGAAATTGGCCAAAAAACTCTTGATTCCCGGGGTTTGGGGATCAATTATAGGAGCGTATATCCTATCCAGTTTAGATCCTGATTTGGTTAAACCGGTAATTGCCGTTTACCTTTTTGTCATGGGGATTGTCATTCTTAGAAAAGTCAAAAAGAAGCAAGTGCCAAAGTTTGATCGTGAAAGCAAATCAATTCCTGTATTGGCCTCGGCTGGAGGTTTTGCCGATGCGGTAGGCGGCGGAGGTTGGGGACCGATTGTAAACAGTACCTTGTTGAGTAAGGGAAAAATCGCTCGTTATGCCATTGGCACAGGTAACTTTGTGGAGTTTTTTGTTTCGCTAGCCAGTGCTTCGACGTTTTTGTTTTTTGTCAAAGAACTCAGTTTAGCCCCTGTGCTGGGGTTGATTTTGGGAGGAATTGTGGCTGCACCTTTTGCCGCTTACATATGCAGATTGATCAAGCCAAAGTACTTAATGATTGCAGTAGGAATTTTGATTATATTCCTAAGCATACGTACCTTTTATCTCGCCCTCTGATAGCTTCATGAATAGGTTCGCCGCATTACCCCTGATTTTCTTATTATTCATCCAACAAGCAAATGCCCAAGTGACTGAATTTGAAAATTGGAAAAAGGACAGGATAGCCGAATTAACAGGCGAAGACGGTTGGATTAATCTTTCTGGATTGCTTTGGTTGGACGAAAAAAATGCCTACTTGAATGAGATTTCAGATGATAGTTTGATCCTTTCAGGTCAAGCAGGAAAAAGGAATATCGGTACTTTTCAGCTAGTCAATGATTCGGTTTGGTTCTTTTTCAATCCAAAAGTTGCCAAAAAAAGTAACCTTCAATTTCCAGCCAAAACCCTCCAGTATCCTGTTTCATCCTATGCAAAAGGAGGGGTTTATTTTGATCATTGGAAATGGACAGTTATCCAACGAGGCGGACAATATGCGGTTAGGCTGAGGGATTTGACACATCCGGAATTGGGGAAATTTGAAGGAATTCCAGTTTTTGACTATGATCCATCATTGAAAGTAAAAGCATTTTTTGAACCCAAATTCAACGAGACCATGGAAATACCCAATGTCCTTGGTCAGGTGATTGAATGGAAAGTGATGGGGATTTTGAAGTTTGAGATTGGGGATGAAAAGTACCAATTACATGCTCTGGATGAAGCAGGTAAGCTTTTTGTGATCTTTTCTGACGAAACCAGTGGGCAAGAGACCTATCCTACTGGAAGATACCTTTATGTAAGCTATCCGGATAAAACCGGGATGACCGAGATTGATTTTAATTTCTCCTACAATCCTCCTTGTGCATTTACGGCCTTTGCTACCTGTCCTATCCCTCCAAAGGTAAATCGGCTTCCCATAGTATTGAAAGTGGGGGAGAAGGATCCTAAAGGACATTAAAAAAAAAGCGGGCCATTTACGACCCGCTTTTTTGTTTATCCCAGTGCTTTGCGGCAAAATTCCAAACACTTCTGTACTTCCTTCACTGCATCTGAACCTTGAGGTACTTGGTACTCCAATTCGATGGTTGCAGGGAATTTGTATTTGTTTTTTTGCATTAGCTTGAGGATATCTCCAATAGGCGTATTTCCGGTGCCCCAAGCCAAGTTACCTTTTCCGTTTGCAGGGGTTTGTCGGTCTTTGGTGTGCATGCTGAGGATGCGGGCATGATGCTTTTCGATCAGAGGAATAAGATCTGTATGTCCTGCTGCGATATAGTGGCCTGCATCAAGGTTGAGACCGTTTTTTGGGCTTTGAGCTAAGGCAGTATCCCAGAAAGTAAACGTTTCCTGCTCGTGGCCATGGTAGCCGACCGACATACCGTTTTGTTCTCCAAGTTTACCAAGTCTAAGGGTTTGTTCATCGTTGGAGGGATGCTCCAAGGTCACGTGGCTAGCTCCCAAGGCTTTGGCGGCTTTCATTCCGTAAGCCACTTCTAGATCTGAATTGTTTGCTCCAAATGCATTGGGTTTGAAGGCATAGATGGTCACGCCCGCATCTTTGTACATTTTGCGAACCTGCTCAAATTTTTTCATGTCTGCATTTGCTCTCCACTCCGCAACTACTTTGGTGTAGGCAGCACTTTGTGCTTGAAGATCTGCCAATTCTTTCTTTTCATCTTCGGTGAGTGTTTCGCCTCTCCGTTGCTTTCCACCCAATTGGAAGACCCGAGTACGGTTAAAGGTAGGGGTTGGCATTCCTGCAAAACTTTCTGCAGGATCACCCATCAATTCGATGGAAGAGATCCCTGAATCAACGACATACTTCAGTGTAGCCTCGGCACTTTGGTCAGGCATGGATCGAAAAGAATAGGTAATACAGCCGATTTGGACTCCATTGATTAGAGAATCCGGTTTATTAAAGGACTTGATCAGGGCAGGAGCACCTTGGAGCCAAGATGGTGCGGTGACCAATCCGGCAATTCCTAAGGCTGATTTTTGAAGAAATTCGCGACGGTTTTTCATGTGAGTTAGATTGTTTTTTTAGGCCACAGGAAATCTCCCAATTCGCAGAATGATCTCTTGGAAAGATTCATTCACACAGTTTGATTTCATGGTTAATGGGTTTAAAGGTTTAGAAAATGGAAGTTAGAATTTTTTCCGACTAGGCCTCAAAAAATTAATCCAAAGCGGATTGAAATGATTTTTTTGGCAATAATCTACTTTAAGCGAAGGTTATCATCGAATTTTTAACACTTCATTCATCTCTCAAAACCTGCATTGATGGAGGTTTGAAGGTGGGTTTTGCTCTTTTTCTCCGATCTTTCCTCTGGATTTAATTTTCTGATCATGTATAACCGTCATTTACTCAAGCTCACTTTTACATTTTGTATTTTCTTACACGTATCCTTTTTGAGTTTTTCTCAAGAAGGATCATTGCTTTGGAAGATTTCAGGTAACGGACTTTCCAAGGAATCTTACCTGTTTGGTACCATTCACATCATCTGTAAAGAAGATTTTGTGATAAATGATCGAGTGAAAAAAGCTTTTGAAAGCAGCGAAAAGCTTGTGATGGAACTTGATTTGAGTGATCCACAGCTGATGACCAACATTCAACAGCATTCTTTGAATCCCGGAATGAAAAATATTCAAGGAGAACTTTCAGAAGAAGATGCCAGCGTGATGGATGCATTTTTTATGAAAAATTTTGGAGTAGGCCTGGCTCAAATCGGAATTTTGAAACCTTTCGTGCTTTCGTCTATGGCATTGATCAAAACCTTGCCATGTCCAGAGACAGAAAGTTTTGAGGGCTATTTCACCGCTCAAGCTCAAAGCCAAAGTAAACCCATCGAAGGACTGGAAACTGTCGAAATTCAAATGGGAACTTTTGATCAAATACCTGCTAAAGTCCAATTGGATGAATTGGTTAAAATGATCAAAGATGAATCAGGTGCAGAGGAATTTAAGGCTATGGTTACTGCCTACCTGGAGGAAGATATTGAAGCCCTATATCAAACCATGAACCAAGACGGGATGATGAAAGAATACAGAGGCATTATGCTAGATAGTAGAAACAAGGCTTGGATCCCCCAACTTCAAGAGAAAATGGTTAAAGAAAGTGTGTTTGTGGCCGTGGGAAGCGGGCATTTGGCAGGTGAAAATGGGGTGATTTCTTTGCTGAAACATGCGGGATATCAAGTCGAACCTGTCAAATAATCCAAGGATACTCGCTGGACTTATGGGGAAAAAATGGCCATTAGGAAAAACCAAGGTGTATTGGCTTTTGCAGATACTTGGTTGGAGTTCGATCATATTTATCGAAACAGTCAATTACACCTTTTTTATTCATGGCCAATTTGAGTGGGCTTTCTTTCAGCAATTTACCTTTTACTCATTGGTAGGATTGTTTGTTTCGCATGCCTACAAGTCAGTTTTTATCAGGTCTCATGTTTTTGAAAAAAGTCTCTCCAGAATTTGGAGTAAGGCATTTTTTGACACCTTGATGATCGCTTTTTTAATGTCTTTTATGCTTTACCTTCCTTATGCATTTATTGACCCGAGTACTTTACTATCTCAGTCGACTTTAATATCATTTTTGGGTCAGATTATGAATTTGGGTAGGTATGTTTTGGTATGGATCATTATCTATTACCTGTATCATATTCTAAAGCGCAATGCAGAAATTACCGAGCAAAAGTTGATGTTGGAAAACGTAGCCAAATCAGCGGAATTAGAGCTTTTGAAAATTCAACTTAATCCTCATTTTTTGTTTAATGCCCTCAACAGCATCAAAGCTCTGGTTTTGATCGATCAGGAAAAGTCAAGGGATGCGATCATCAAACTCTCCGAATTGCTGAGATTTTCGCTGAATTATGAAAAAGCGCCCTTGATCAGTATCAATGAAGAGATCAATGAGGTAGTGAAATACTTGGAATTGGAGCAAATCCGATTTGGAAAGCGGCTGGAAGTAGAAATTGTACTACAGGAGGAGACCCTCGATCAAAGGATTCCTCCCGCTATGGTACTGACTTTGGCTGAAAATGCCATCAAACATGGAATCACAAAACTGCCTGATGGCGGAATCATCAAGATTGAAAGTAAAATAAAAGGAGCCCGAATCTGCGTCGAAGTGGTCAACTCAGGCCAATTGGCAGAAAACTTTTCGATGGGTATCGGACTGACCAATCTTCAAAAGAGACTTGAAAATCTATTTCCGGAGAATGCTTCTTTCCACCTCGATAATTTTGGGAATCAACTGGTAAAATCCACTTTAATCTATCCTATCTCATGACAAAGAAACGTGTTTATTTGGTCGATGATGAACTTTTGGCATTGGAAGAGCTCAAGGTTTTATTGGCGCCTTTCGAGGATTTGGAGATTATTGGTGCCAGTGATCGGGTAGACCAGGCCATTCAGGAGTGCAATGAATTGAAGCCTGACTTGATATTCCTGGATATCAATATGCCCGGAAAAGATGGATTTGGGTTTTTGGAAAGTCTGGAAGAGGTCAAAGAAGTCATTTTCGTGACTGCCTATGATCAGTTTGCGATCAAAGCATTTGAGGTCAATGCCTTGGATTACATTCTGAAACCCGTCAATCCCCAGAGATTGGCAGAAGCCATTCAGAGGTTTAGGGCAAAGCAACAGGCCACTCAAAACTCATCCACGGAAGATGGACGCTTGAGTGCCGAGAAGAAGATTTTTATTAAGGATGGGGAAAAATGCCACTTCGTCCAAATCTCGAAGATATACCTCTTGGAAAGCGAGGGCAACTATGTGCGAGTGTACTATGAAAAGCATAAGCCGCTTCTGCATAAATCCCTAACCTATTTGGAGCAAAAGCTTCCTGAGGACCTGTTTTTCAGAGCCAATCGGCAGTACATGTTCAATCTGGATTTTGTCGAGCAGATCGAACCCTATTTTAACAGCACTCTATTAATCATTTTAAAATCAGGACATAAAATCGATCTGAGTCAGCGCCAAAGTGCCAAGTTTAGGGAGATTACGGGGGTGTAAATGGGATACAAAATAAAGGAAGAGGCTGTCTCATCATGTGAAGTATTGTCTGCCTGAGCGTAGTCTAAGTCCATTTATAGCGTTCTGGACTATATTTCCGCTTCCCTCTAATTGACAACACTTACTTGAAAGACAGCCCCTTTTATAACTTATTTTAAAAACCTACCGCCTTATCATCCCCTCGAGGATCAGCGCCGCCTTCCAGCTTGCCATCCGGCAAAACCAAAATCGCATCTACTTTGCCGATAATCGGGCTGTTTTTTTCATTGATCAGATAGCCCCTTGATTTCAAAGTGGCAATGAGCGTGGAGTCAAAAGAATCCGGCTCAAAATTGACCAAGTCAGGAAGCCACTGATGGTGAAATCTCGGTGCTTCTACAGCCTGCTGCATTCCCATCTCAAATTCAGCGACGTTCAGGATCGTTTGTAGTACGGAAGTGATGATGGTAGAACCACCCGGAGTGCCGACCACCATCCAGAGTTTGCCTCCTTTTTCGACAATAGTGGGGGTCATGGAACTGAGCATTCGTTTGCCAGGGGCAATGCTATTCGCCTCAGCGCCGATCAGACCAAACATATTGGGAATCCCGGGCTTGGAGCTGAAATCATCCATTTCATTATTCATGAAAAAGCCCAATTCATCAATGTACACTTTCGATCCATAGGCACCATTCAGTGTGGTAGTCACTGAAATGGCATTGCCTTCCGCATCTACAATCGAATAGTGAGTGGTCTCCATGCTCTCAGCAAAAGCAATCTTTCCCTCTGAAATCTCCTCAGATTTAGTGGCTTTTTCAAAAGAGAAATTGCTCATTCTTGACTTTAAATATTCTTTATCAAGCAATTGATCTACAGGTATTTTTACGAAGTCAGGATCGCCCAAATAGAAGTTTCTGTCTGCATAGGCTCTTCGCTCAGCTTCCACCAAAAGTTGGATGTATTCCGGCGAATGGTGGCCGAGTTTTTTCAAATCATGCTGCTCCAACATGGATAAGATCTGAGCCAAAGTGATACCTCCTGAACTGGGAGGGGCCATGGAGATGATTTTCAGATCTCGGTATGGAAATACGATTGGATCTCTCCAAGCGGCCTCGTAAGCGGCTAAATCTGCTTCCGTAATGATGCCGCCCTTTTCCTGCATGTGTCGAGCGAGGATTTTAGCTGTTTCGCCTTTATAGAACTCATCTCTTCCGTTTTTGGCAATTCGCTCCAGTGTAGCTGCCAAGATGGGGATTTTGAGGGTGTCGCCTTCTTTGATTTCCTTCGCAAAAAAGGTCTCAGGCCCATTTACTTCCACAAATACTTCCCGATTTCGCTGAAGTCGCTCGGCTTGTGCTTTGGTCACCACAAAACCATTTCGGGCGAGATCAATCACGGGCTGAAGGATTTCGGCAGGTTTCAGCTTTCCGAATTTGGCTTGTGCTTCAAAAATACCGGCAATCGTCCCCGGCACTCCTGAAGCCAATGCTCCTTTGGTACTCAGGTCCGGAATGACATCCCCATATTCGTCCAAATACATGTCTTTGGAGGCTGCCTGAGGAGCTTTTTCCCGGTAATCTATCGAACCAACGCTTCCATCAGCCATACGATATACCATAAAACCTCCGCCTCCTAAGTTTCCAGCAAAAGGAAAAGCCACGGCCAAAGCCATTTCGGTAGCCATCATTGCATCAAAGGCATTTCCTCCTTTTTTCAGAATTTCCAAACCTATTTGTGAGGCTTCTTCTCTAGCTGAAACCACCATGGCTTTTTCAGCGATAAGGCCTACTTTGGCTGAAGGGGTTGCTTCTTGCTTTCCGCAGGAAAAAACCAGAACGGAAAGGGCAAGAGCGAGTGATACTATTCCAGATTTGTTCATTTCTTCTCTTCCAAAAGGGTGGTGTTAAACAATTTCAAGATACGCTTATACTCGTCTGCCCACGAACTTGGTTCTACGAATCCATGATCTTCTACCGGATAAACGGCCATTTCCCAATTGTCTTTTTTGAGTTCGATCAGTCGCTGGGCCAGTCTGACCACATCTTGAAAATGCACATTGACATCCAGCATGCCATGAGCAATCAGGAGGTTTCCTTTTAGTCCTTCGGCAAAATAGATCGGAGAAGAGCGACGGTAAGCGATGGGATCTTCCTCAGGGGTATTCAAAATGTTGGCAGTGTAGCCATGATTGTAATGCGCCCAATCCGTCACCGAGCGAAGTGCTGCCCCGGATTTGAACAGGTCTCCATGATTAAAGAGAGCCATCAGCGTGATAAATCCTCCGTAGCTACCCCCATAAATCCCGATTTTTCCAGCGTCAACTCCGTGCTGAGTGATGAGGTATTTGGCGCCATCGACTTGGTCTAAAAGGTCTTTACCTCCCATGTGCCGGTAGATGCCGGTACGCCAATCCCGACCATAGCCTGCTGAAGCCCGGTAGTCGATATCCAAGACGGTGTATCCCAGATCAGTCAACAGGTTATGAAACATGTATTCTCTGAAATAAGTACTCCACCATTTGTGCGCGTTTTGGAGGTAACCTGCGCCGTGAACGAAAATCACAGCAGCTCCATTTTTCTTGCTTGGCTCAGGAAGGTATAGTCGTGCCGGAACCTGTGCACCGTCTTGAGCAGCAAATCTGACAATTTGCGGATCTTTCCAAGCATAGGCTTTGAACTCCTCTGTTTGGCCGGAAGTCAATTTTTGAGGAATAGCTCCAACCTTATTTTCTTGAACATAGAGTTCGGTAGGCACATTGGAGTAGGAATGGAGGATGGCCATCTTCTTTTCATCAGGAGAAAGCACCACTGCATTTTCGCCTGTCATGGACGTAAGTTTTTCCATTTTACCGCCCATGATCGGCATTCGGTAAAAATGCCGCTCACCCGGATCGACTTCAGAGGTGGTGAGGTACCATGATTTTTTGTCTTTGGAAATAAATGGATCGAAGACTTCAAATTTTCCAGCTGTAAGCGCTTTCTTATGACCTGTAGTCACATCCAAGAGGTATAAATGCGAATATCCAGTCTCCTCAGATTGGAAATAGATGTGCTTGGAATCAGGAAGCCAGCCTAGAGTACCTCCTCCAAACGCGCCACCTATCCCGGGTCCACCCACCCAGGCTTCATCTCGCTGTCTATCTAGGTTTTTCAATTCACCGGTCATTAAATTGACTTCGGCAATCCAGCGATCTTTGTTGTCAAAAGCTCGGGCTTGAATAATCGCCCGTTTGCCATCAGGAGAAAAGTAAGGAGCAGAAAGAGTCAAATCCCGAACTTTTTCTTCCCAAGTCTTTTCAGGGTAATCTTTGACATAATCAGGTAAATCCTTGATGCCTGGAAGATTGGCCGTTTTGACATAATAAACTGTATCCCGCTCCAAGTCATAGATTCCGATTTCAACTTTGTTGGGCTGTGTTCCGACTTTGGGACGTGTATTTATATCTTCCGTGTATCCAGAAGCAGCGGTATAATCGGGCACTTTGGTGTTTTTATTGGATGCAGGACTGAATACAGAAAAAGTCACGAATCGTGCATCCGGGCTCACCTGCATGTTGGACAGGTTTTTACCTTCGGTGTAGAAAACAAATTCCTGATTCTTGGGCCGGATAGCTTCCCGATAGGCCCGAGTTTGCTGTTGCGCTAATTTTCGCTCATTGACTACTTGAAGCAGCGAGAGGTTTTCGGCTTCGAGGAAAGAAACTTTGGAGGATGGTGAAGCAGCAGTTGCAGCCGGTTTTGGACCATTTATGATAGAAGTGAGTTTTGTGACTTTACCTGTAGTCCGATCCACCAGTAAAACATTTGATCCCGAGATGAAGGAAACCAGGTTTTCATTAGCCAAAAACTGAAGGTTGGTGAAAGATTCAAACCATTCCACTAAGGCAGAGGTGCTTCCTTTCTTTCTGTCCTCCAGGTAAATGGTGTTCTTTTCTTTGTACAGTCTTAAGCTTTGGTCTGAGTTGAAAGTGGAAAGTTCTTTTCTGAGCAGCTTTTCTTCCGGCCAGTGGACTTTTGAAATCTGAGAAGGTTTGGTAAGATCAATTTTGTATAGGGAGTCGGCGGGGTCATTTTCGAGATTATACCTGAAAAAAATCTGCTTGCTGTCTTCGCTCCAAGAGTGGGCCGAAGGAAAGGTCCCCATCCACTTTGGGTCTCTCATGATGTAGTCCACAGTAAGTGGAGATTGTGCTTGAACTACTGCAAAAAAGCACAGTAAACCAGGCAGAAATAGAAGTTTCCGGAGCATTTGAATAGGGTGATTGTAGGGTGATATGGGTAATTAGTTCAATTTAGATAGAAAGTCATTCAATTCAGTTTCCAAAATTCCCAATTGATTTTGTAATTGTGAATTAAGGGAATGAGAGCTCTCAAGCTTCTCTTCAATTTCTTCCAGGGTTTTTCTGACTTTCAGTGCGCCAACATAACTCATGGAAGGTTTGGCTTTGTGGCAGCGTTTTTTGATCGTAGCAAAATCCGATACTCCGTAAAAAGTTTCGAGTTCTTTTAAGTCTTTGATGTTGGTATTCAAGATGATTTCAATCATCTCTCTAATCATATCATGGTCGTCATCCCCAAAATACTGATAAATGGCTTTCTCGCTAATCAGTTGATACATAGTGTGATTAAAGTATGGATAAGGTATTAAAAATCCATTCCAAAAAGGAATAAGCTAAATTTATAAACAATTTTCAAAATGCTTTATTTCTATAGATGAGTTTTGAAACCATTCACTTGAAAAACTCATTGCTTAATTTTGCTTTCAGAATCGCTCAAACTCATGCAAAAGAATAAAAAGATCTTTCTGGCCTTGTTTGTCCTCTTTATGCTGATCATCCTTTATGTGAGTTATGATATTTCAAGGAGAACCACATTTCCCGGTTCAAAAGGCAATCTGAAGGAAAGAATATCCAACGAAGTAGAATCTCCCAAAAAATGATCGGAAAGAAAATAGATGTCGACAAGCTCGACCTAGAATTAATGAAGGAAAAGACTACCGAAAATCCCGGTACTTTGCCTTATGCCCATCATTCGGGAAGCGCCATCATCAAGCCTGAGGACCAAGGGAAAATTACCGGTAGGGCCGTGGCAGCCATGCATAGTCAGACTGATATGCAGATGGCTCAAATCTACGAGCAAATGAGGCTTTTGGCAGATCAGGCTAAGAAGATTCAAGCTAGAGTAGAAGTATCTGAGCGGATCTATGGTGCATCAATTGCTTTCGAGCCGCTGATCAATCACCGTTATTTTTTGTACCAGAAGGCAGACGGAACCGACTTCATGAGTATGATTGCTCCGGAGGAATGGGGACGCAAAAAGGATTGGGCAAATTTTGTGGCTGAGGTAAAATTACTTGCAGACCACACTTGGGAAATCCTGAGAGAAAACACCTGAGTAAATGGAACACCTGATGACCCGACAGCTCGACCTGATTCTCAAAGAGGGTGGGGCTGACTACGACTGGCAACCCGAATTGGAAGTGGTGCCAAAATACCTAGACGAAAAAGGCAAAGGATGGCTAAAGAAAATCCTCAACGAATTGGGAGGAAATGGTTCGCTTCCTTTACTGGAAAAGCTAAAATTTGACTTTAAACTTGGTCGGCATTTTATTCTTTGGGACGATGAACTTCATTTTCACCGATATCGCTTGAGTTCTTTAAAATCAGGACTTTATGAAGAGTTGAATTTTCCTTTTGCGGAAAGCTACAAGAGACTTTGTCGTACTTACGAAAAAGAAGCCTTGAAAGCCGGAATGCCTCAACGGATCTGGCAAGGTCCGTCGGTTGCTTCCACCTTATTCGGAAAAGCTTCAGATCCCGGAGATTTTTCAGGGAATGGTCCGATTGGCTGGAAATTGATGGCCTACAATGCTGCTCAAATCGATCTTCAAACCCGTATCCATGGATACAAGCTCATTCGGCTGAATCCTTACGAAACCATCATGACCGGGGGTTCGCTCAAGCGTCTCGATCAGCTTTTGATAAACCCCAAGGAAGAACAGCGGACTATGATATACAATTGGTTGATGAGGAAGTTGGGATGATTTTTTGTCCGATGTCCGATGCTCGATGTCCGATGGAACTAAGGATTTAAACTTTTTTTCAACCATTTAGAAGTTAAGGAAATTTAAAAGATACCATTTGATTGTAAATCAGGATAGGCCGCAGGTTTTGAGTGCTCTTTTTGATGTTTCTTTCACAGCATAGCTCCAACGGAGCGTTCTATCTTAGCCAGGGGTGTAACCCCTGGCTGGTTTAAAGCGGAGAGTTTATTTACAACGACACAGAGAAGAAACAATATTTTCAACCATTTAGAAGTTAAGAAAATTTAGGGTTTGATTATTAAGACTTTAAAGGGTTGATTAGAATCAACTTAATGCCCTAAACTTCTTAATGTTAAAAAAAAGGGACTTCCTTCGAAATCCCTTTTTTATCGGTAATCATGCAAAAAGCCCAAACATTTCGCGTTCTATTTTTTCCACAATGAATGAAAAATCTGATTGCCTCTCCACAAAATCCAATTCATTGACATCCACGATCAGCAGCTTCCCTTCCTTGTAATTGGAGATCCAATCCTCGTAGTGTGAGTTGAGATTTTTTAGGTAGTCGATCCGCATGGCAGTTTCATAGGTCCTTCCACGCTTTTCGATTTGTCCAACCAGTTTGGGAATATCGGCTTTGAGGTAAATCAATAGATCCGGAGCCTTAACATGAGAAATCATCGAGTCAAAAAGGCTTCGGTAATTGAAATAATCCCTTTCGGTCAGAAGCTTACTTTTATACAGATTGGCTGCAAAAATGTAAGCATCCTCATAAATCGTACGATCTTGGATGGTTGGAATGGTGCTCTCCTGAATTTTCTTGATTTGATTGAAACGGGAATTGAGAAAGTAGACCTGAAGGTGAAATGACCACCGTTTCATGTCTTCATAGAAATCAGGTAAATAGGGATTATCATCCACCGCTTCAAATTCTGCCTTCCACCCATAGTGTTTGGCCAATTTCTCAGTGAGAGTGGTTTTCCCACTCCCGATATTTCCGGATACTGCTAAATGCATGTGTAGAATTTAAATTACTTGGAAAACCTGGAAGCAACTACTAGATCTTTGCTTCCGGGGGTATATCGATAGAATCCTTCGCCTGTTTTCACACCCTTATATCCAGCCTCTACCATGTTGACAAGCAAAGGGCAGGGGGCATATTTTGGATTGCCAAATCCATCATGAAGCACCCGCAAAATGGAAAGGCATACATCCAGCCCAATGAAATCTGCCAATTGGAGAGGTCCCATGGGATGGGCCATACCAAGTTTCATCACGGTATCAATTTCTGAAACTCCAGCCACTCCCTCATAAAGCGTGTAAATGGCTTCATTGATCATAGGCATCAGGATTCGATTTGCCACAAATCCCGGATAGTCATTTACTTCCACCGGATCCTTGGAAAGGTTTCTGGAAAGATCCATGATGATCTCTGTGACCTCATCAGAAGTAGCATAGCCTCGAATCACCTCGACTAGCTTCATTACCGGCACAGGATTCATGAAGTGCATTCCGATTACCTGAGTTGGTCGTTTGGTCACAGCGGCGATTTTTGTGATCGAAATAGAAGAGGTATTGGAAGCTAAAATGGCAGGGGCAGGGGCAAATTGATCCAATTGACGGAAGATGTCCAACTTAAGCGCCATATTTTCTGTGGCTGCTTCCACCACCAAATCCGCACTTTCTACTCCTTCCTTCAAGGTTGTGAATGTGCTAATTCTGTTAAGTGCTTGATTTTTATCCTCCTCCGAAATGGCACCTTTAATCACTTGTCTATCCATATTTTTGGAAATGGTGGAAAGTGCTTTTTCTAACTGTCCAGCCGAAATATCGACAAGTGAAACTTTATACCCATGTTGGGCAAAGACATGAGCGATACCATTTCCCATGGTGCCCGAACCAATAACAGAGATAGCTTTCATAACTGGTTAATTTCGAGATAAAAACGTGAATATTTGGGTTTATTTTGGCTTAATCAGCCTTTGTTGAGGAATTCAAAGCTACTCTTAAGCCAAGCGAATTCCAATTTCGAACCGATGATTCCTGACTTTGTTTGTCGGATTTTTCTTCTCGTTGGCTGGGATTAATCTTTACCTTTGAGTCGAAAAAATCATCTAGAGTTGATCTTAAGAAATAACTGATGGTCATGCATGATTTTTAAATTTCAACTATTTGGAGAGAACTAATCCCAATCCGCAACTTAGATACTGATGAAAGAACTAGGACTGATCAGCAAACTCTATATCAATCGATTTACTGACTTTGGAGCTTATTTGGCTTTATCTGACGGGGGAGAAGTGCTTTTACCAAAAGGTTACCTCAAAGGTGACGAAAAAGAAGGTGATGAATTGGAGGTATTTGTTTATACCGATAGTGAAGATCGACCTGTTGCAGTTACGGATCGGCCCAAAGCACTTTTGGATGAATTTGCTGTGTTGGAATGTAAAGAGGTGACCAAATTTGGAGCTTTTATGGATTGGGGATTACTTAAGGATCTTTTTGTGCCCAATTCCGAGATGGCTAAGCCTATGACTCCAGGTCAGAAATACTTCATCAGAGTCTGTAAAGATTACAAAACAGAACGATTGATTGGTGTGAGTAAATATCGGGAGTTTATGTATCCAGCTCCTAAAGATTACGAACCCGGGAATTCCTGTGAAGGATTGATTTTTGAAAAAACAGACCTTGGATATAAGGTACTTCTCGAGGATCGCTATGAGGGCCTGATCTATGCCAATGAAGTTTTTCAACCTTTGGAGATAGGAGAAAGGAGAAAACTTTGGGTAAAAAAACGCAGAGATGATGGAAAAATTGATCTTCAAGTCCTACCAATAGGTAGAGTGAAATACGATGAGGGTTCTGAAAAAATCCTCCAATTGCTGGAAGAAAAGAGCTTTTTGCCACTTCATGACAAGTCTGATCCCGAAGAAATCAAACGTGTTCTTGGGATGAGCAAAAAACACTTCAAGCAGTGCATTGGTCAATTGTATAAAGCAAGAGAAATACAAATCCTGGAAGATGGAATCAGTCTTTGTCGGGATTAGTCAAGCTTGAGGATATCTGTAGGAGTAACGCAAAGGATTGCCTTATCTCTATAAAGCGCAATTGGAGCTTTTATTAGATAAGGGTAGTTGACGAGAATATTCAGCCAGCCTTCCTGATCCCAATCTTTTCCAGCAATCAATCTCTGGTAATCTGGATGAGCTCGATTAAGGAGGTCTTTGGCCCTGAGATTCAATTTGAGCAATAATTGATCCCATTGGGTAGCGGTAAGCTTTTCATGATTGAGGTCAATTTCATTGACAAAACGAGTCATAGATTTTGCATACGCTTTGGTCAGTTTTTCACCAAGTTGATTGGAGCTGTAGTAGAAATAAAGCTCTGATGGATGAATTTTCATAGCGGGATTGGGTTTAGTGTTTCAGTAAGTTAATGAATTTTACAAAAAATTGAAATTCAATAAGTTGTGAATATTTCTGTTGATCTGGAAAAATTTTCCAAAGAGAGCAAATCGGATTTTCCCTCAAACAAAAAACTTAAGGAGAAACTCAAAAAGACCAAGCCTAAAAATTTGGATGAAACCTTTCATAAGGTTCACGAGGAGGTTTTTTCTGAGATAGACTGTCTTGATTGCGCCAACTGCTGTAAGACTACGAGTCCGATTTTTATACAGACCGACATTGATCGATTGGCCAAAAATTTTCGCATGAAAAGCAGTCAGTTTATCGATGAATATTTACACCGGGATGAGGATGGGGACTATGTCCTTAACTCAGCTCCTTGTCCATTTTTAGGGGCTGATAATAAATGTCTGGTATATGAGGATCGTCCAAAAGCATGCCGCGAATATCCTCACACAGACCGAAAAAACATGTTAGGTATTTTGGATCTAAGTCTCAAAAACACGTTGGTCTGTCCGGCAGTTCTCAAAATTTTTTACGAGATCGGCAAAGATTATAGGAAGTGAAGCAATAGTTTTGCTTTTTTGGCAATCAAACCTAGAAAAATAACTATGAATTCATCGGAGACTCAGTTTCTCGGAGTAGATGTGGGGGGAACTCACTTAAAGATCGGATTAGTCGATAAGGAAGGCAAAATGCTTGACTTCCAGAAAGAAGATACAACCCAATACAGAGAGCATGCAGATGGCTTTGGACCGAATTTCGTCAAAGTGATCGGAAAGTATCTCGAAAAATATCCCTTGGTGTCCAAAGTTGGAATCGGACTTCCAGGCATGATTTCCAAAGACCGCATGACTCCATTGGAGATCCCGGCCATTCCTGATTTGAATAATTTTCCTCTTAAAGCAAGCCTAAAGGAGCGATATCCTCACCACGATTTTTATCTGGAAAATGACGCAGCTGCAGCAGCTATCGGTGAGTTTCATTATGGAAAAGGAGATGTATCGGACAATTTCCTTTTCATCACGATGGGTACAGGAATTGGAAGCGCTTTGGTGCTGGACGGACAGGTGTTTAAAGGCTCCAGAGGCAATGCCTTGGAAATGGGGCACATGCTTTCCCGAGGAAATGCCGGTTTGGAAACCTTGATAGGGAGAAATGGCATTTTAAGAATTATGGCCAATTTGGTGGCCGCATATCCAGAAAAGGCAGGGGAACTAGTAGGAAAAGAGCTCGGCACTCACTTGCTGGTGGACACTGCCAAGGCTGGAAATGAAGTTTCCCTGATGGTCTTTAAGGAAGTAGCTGAAATCATCAGCGAAGCTATCGTGTCCACTATTCGAATTCTCGATGTGACGGACGTCTATTTTGGTGGTGGAATTTCAGCAGGTTTGGAATTTATGATGCCTACCATCGAATACAACACAAGGAAATACCTCACACCATACTACGTGAAAGACCTGAAACTCAAAAAAGCCACCCTTGAAAACAATGCTGGTACCTTAGGTGCCGCTGCACTTTGCTTTATGGATTCAGGGTTGTAATCGTGACTTCAGATACTTTGCTTAATGCATTCATTCGAAAAAGAACTCTCAGGGGTTCTTTTTCGCTTTTTACCCCTTCGCAATCCGAGCTAGGTTCCAAAAAATAGAAGAAAAAGCTTTGACTTTTGTCTACCAATTCTACTCGGTCAGGACGTCCAAAGGTCTTGATCAAGGATTGATTGTCAGCACCCAGAAAGTTGTTCTTGATTTGCCGTAGCTCTTCCAAATCCTGCATTCTAAGTCCTTTGCATCCATATCGGTCAGCTTTCCAATTTTCCAGATTGATTTTTCCGGCATCGATCGGACCACTGCATGAGTAAAGTGTCAACAAGGTGAATATGAAAATGTAAGTTGATTTACGTAGCATAGGGATAGAATTCTGAAACAAAGATGGAGTGATTTTTTTGTGAAATTAAATTTAAGCGACCCCAATTCTGTTCATTTGAGATCGGATAGATTAGAAGGTTGATCTTCATGCATTTGGGTGAAAGAGTATTTTTCTCAGTCACCAAATGACTTTTTCTGAACCCACTGCCTGCCGCAAAGGTTTAACCAAATCGGTTATATTAGCACGTTCAATCACTCTATTCATGTACTACAGATTCGGCAAAGCCTTCTATTTCGTCAGTATTCTTGTTTTCATTTTCTTTCTTCTGTACTTCTATTCAGCTATGCCGGAGCAGGTCGGTATCAGTATGGATGAAAGTGGCGCCATCAACCGCGATTGGGAAAAAGGCGACTTCTTCTATGGTATGATTACCTTTTTTGTGATACTCAATGCAATCACCTTATATACTCCCAAATCTTTGGAGACCAAGGCCAACAAAAAGATGCATCGGATTTTTCCGATAGGTGATCCTTACCGAGATTATATTTTAGCCTGGTTTTATTCTTTTGGTGGCATCGTCAATTTGAGTTTGGGTATTCTTGCTTTGTATGTGCATGCCATCAACAATCAAGAGGAAATAGGTGCCACTTCTTACAACCTGTGGTTTTTCCTTATGCCTATCCTACTTGTTGTTTGGGTGGTGGCTCTATTTGTTTTACTTGTTGGTAAATTTAAAGCTGTTCAGCGCTCTTAAATCAGAATTATGGCAGAACCAGTAAAATATACCGAAGACAGTATTAAATCCCTGGATTGGCGCGAGCACATCCGTCTTAGACCTGGGATGTACATCGGAAAATTAGGCGATGGTAGTGCACAGGATGACGGAATTTATGTTTTGGTAAAAGAAATCCTGGACAATTCCATCGATGAACACATGATGGGACATGGACGAAACATCGATGTGAAGATTTCGGAGCATAAAGTAGAGGTAAGAGACTACGGTCGGGGCATTCCCTTGGGAAAGGTCATCGACTGTGTATCCAAGATCAATACCGGTGGAAAATATGATTCAGGAGCATTCCAAAAGTCTGTAGGGCTAAACGGTGTCGGTACAAAAGCGGTGAATGCACTATCCGACTTTTTCAAAGTCCAGTCTTTCCGAGACGGAGAAACCAAAATGGCTGAATTTGAAAAAGGTGTTTTGGTCAATGACCCGGCAGTAGAAAAAACATCCGAACGAAATGGAACACGAGTAACTTTTTCTCCAGATGCTTCTATCTTCAAAAACTACCACTTCATCCCTGAATACCTCGAAAATCAAATCTGGAACTATGCCTACCTCAATGCAGGCCTGACAATCAATTACAACGGGAAGAAGTATTTCTCTGACAAAGGGCTTTATGATCTTCTTTCCAACAAAGTAGATGAGGAAAGCATCCGCTATCCGATCATCCACCTCAAAGGAAATGACATAGAAGTGGCCTTGACCCACTCGGGTAGCTATGGAGAAGAATATTATTCCTTTGTCAATGGACAGTATACTACCCAAGGGGGAACCCACTTGGCGGCTTTCCGAGAGGCTATTGTTAAGACCATTCGAGAGTTTTATAAGAAGGATTACGATGCTTCGGATATCCGCCAGTCAGTAGTAGCAGCCATTGCGGTGAGGGTTCAGGAACCTGTTTTCGAATCACAAACCAAGACCAAACTAGGTTCCCAAAATATCGGGCCTGATGGACCTACGCTCAGGACTTTTGTCAACGACTTCATCAAAACCGAACTTGACAATTACTTACACAAAAATCCTGCTGCTGCTGATGCTCTTTTAAAACGCATCCTTCAGTCAGAAAGAGAACGAAAGGAAATCTCTGGCATTAAAAAGTTGGCAAATGAGCGGGCAAAGAAGGCTAACCTTCACAATAAGAAACTGAGAGATTGCCGGGTGCATTACGATGATCCTAAAGCCGATGAAGACATCAAGAACAAAACGATGCTCTTTATCACGGAAGGGGATTCAGCTTCGGGTTCGATTACCAAAAGCCGAGATGTTCAGACCCAGGCGGTCTTTTCTCTACGTGGAAAGCCACTCAACTGCTTTGGCATGACTAAAAAAGTGGTGTATGAAAATGAGGAATTCAACCTGCTTCAGCACGCCTTGAACATCGAAGACGGCATAGAAAATCTCCGTTTTCGAAAAATCGTCATTGCCACCGATGCTGACGTGGACGGCATGCACATCCGATTGCTGATTATGACCTACTTCCTTCAGTTTTTCCCGGATTTGGTAAAAAACGGGCACCTATTCATCCTGGATACCCCTCTTTTCCGGGTGAGAAACAAAAAGGAAACGATCTACTGCTACTCTGATGAAGAGCGTCAGCGAGCTATCCACAAGCTGGGCAGCAAGCCTGAGATCACCCGGTTCAAAGGATTGGGCGAGATTTCCCCTGAGGAGTTTGGCAAGTTTATCGGGGAGGACATTCGATTGGATCCTATTATTCTAAACAAAGACACTAAAATCTCCGATTTGCTGACTTTCTACATGGGGAAAAATACCCCTGACCGACAAAACTTCATCATCGACAACTTGAGGATTGAAAAAGACTTGGCACTCGATGATCCTAAAAAAGCAGAAGAGGAAGAAGAGATTGAGGCGGCTTGATTTTTACAGTTTGATTTAAAAATATTGGTTTGACTAAGTAAATGAGCGACGATACTAACCTGACTGAAGGCAAAGAAGAAAGCTTGCATGATTCCATCCCGGTGACGGGTATGTATAAAGACTGGTTTTTGGATTATGCTTCCTATGTAATCTTGGAGCGGGCGGTTCCGGCCATCGAAGATGGCTTAAAGCCTGTTCAGCGCAGAATCCTTCACGCGATGAAGGAGATGGATGATGGACGATTTAATAAAGTCGCTAACATCATCGGTCAGTCCATGCAATATCACCCTCACGGTGACGCTTCGATTGGTGATGCAATTGTGAACTTAGGTCAAAAAGACCTTCTCATCGAGACCCAGGGCAATTGGGGCGATGTGCGTACCGGTGACGGTGCAGCAGCGGCTCGATACATTGAAGCCCGGCTTTCCAAGTTTGCACTGGAAGTAGTCTTTAATCCTCAGACGACGGAGTGGCAGCTTTCCTATGATGGAAGAAAAAGAGAACCCGTTACATTGCCTGTTAAGTTTCCGCTTTTGCTTGCACAGGGTGTGGAAGGGATTGCGGTAGGTCTTTCTACCAAAATTCTTCCTCACAACTTCCGCGAACTCATAGAAGGCTCTATCGAAATCCTGAAAGGAAATAAGACCAATATTTTGCCTGATTTTCTAACTGGTGGTCTGGCTGATTTTTCTGATTACCAAGAAGGGCTGAGAGGTGGAAAAATCAAGGTAAGAGCCAGAATTGAGGAAGAAGATAGCAAAACTCTTTTGATCAAGGAGATACCTTACGGCACCACGACAGACTCCTTGATTGATTCGATCCTGAAAGCCAATGATAAAGGCAAAATCAAGATCAAAAAGGTGGTGGATAATACGGCCAAAGATGTAGAAATCCAGATCCAATTGGCACCTGGAGTTTCTCCGGATGTGACCATTGATGCCTTATATGCCTTTACGGATTGTGAGGTTTCCATTTCACCAAATGCCTGCGTAATCATCGAGGACAAGCCTGTATTTCTGACGGTCAATCAAATCCTGGAGTACAACACCAAGCAAACCAAAGAACTCCTTCGAAGGGAATTGGAGATCAGAAAAGGGGAGCTTTTGGAAAAATTGCTCTTTTCCTCTTTGGAGAAGATTTTCATCGAAAACCGAATCTACCGAGATATCGAGGAATGCACCACTTGGGAAGCTGTATTAGAAGCTATAGACAAAGGCCTTGATCCTTACAAACCGGACTTTTACAGAGAAATTACCCAGGAGGATTTAATTCGCCTGACAGAAATTAAAATCAAGCGAATCTCCAAGTTTGATGCCTTCAAGGCAGACGAACTGATGAAGCGTCTTCAGGAAGAGCTCAAAGAGGTGAATTACAACCTCAAGCATTTGACCGATTACGCGATTGCTTATTACCAGAATTTGTTGGATAAGTATGGCAAAGGCAGAGAGCGAAAAACTGAAATTCGAGCATTTGACACCATCCAAGCCGCGGTAGTGGCTGCAAACAATGCCAAACTCTATGTCAATCGAGTAGATGGATTTGTCGGATTTGGATTGAAGAAAGACGAGTTTGTATGCGACTGTTCGGATCTGGACGACATCATTGCCATTCGTAGGGATGGAAAAATGGTGGTCTCCAAAATCCAGGAAAAGCTCTTCATGGGGAAGGATATTTTGTTTGTAGGCGTATTCCGAAAGAATGATGAGCGAATGACCTATAACTTGATCTACTTGGATGGCACTTCGGGCCGATGCATGGTGAAGCGATTCCAGGTAGGAGGGATCACCCGGGATAAGGAATATGATTTGACCAAAGGTACCAAGGGGTCAAAGGTTCTTTATCTGACCGCAAATCCCAATGGTGAAGCTGAAACAATAACTGTGTACTTGACTCAGGGCGCAAAAGCGAGAGTTAAAGTCTTTGACTTTGACTTTGCTGAAATTGAGATCAAAGGAAGAGGTGCCGGAGGAAATATCCTGACCAAATATCCTGTCCGTAAAATCCAGTTTAAGATGGAAGGAAAGTCTACCCTTGGAGGATTGAATGTGTACTATGACCCTTCCGTAGGACGACTGAATACTGATCAGCGAGGAAGACTGATTGGGAATTTCTTGGGTGATGACAAGATTTTGGTTTGCTACAAAAATGGCGATTATGAGTTGACCAGCTTTGAACTCACCAATCGCTACGAATCCAGCGATGTACGGTTAATCCAAAAATTTGACCCGCAGAAAGTGCTTTCAGCAATCTACTTTGACGGAGCTACCAAGACGTACTTTGTGAAGCGATTCCTAATCGAGACGACCACTATCAATAAGAGATTCAACTTTATCTCAGACCACAAGCAGTCTTACCTCAAGTTGGTTACTACTGACAGTCAAGCTCAAGTGGTGGTGACCGTGACCAAAGGAAAAGAAGAAGAGCAAGTGGAGTATGATTTGGAAATGCTCATCGATGTCAAAGGTTGGAAAGCTATCGGAAACAAAGTCAGTGCCTATCCGGTCAAAGAAATCCAACTGATAGAATCCGAACCTACGAAAGCGGAAGAATCTGATGATGCAGATGAGGCTTCAACTGAATCCGATGATCAATTGGAGATTGGAACTACGATCGACCTCACGCCAAAGAAAGATGATGAAGAACAATTAGGGCTATTTTAATAGCCCTTCTTTTTGAATATGAGAGAGGAAAATACTTCCATCCATTTTGACCAAGGCCTTTTGGAGTATTTGGGCCAATACATCACGGAGCACAAAAAATCAGTGATGGAGCGGGTACTGAGTACGCGAACACGATTCCTTACCGTGGTATTGGAGGATATTTTTAAGCCTCACAATGCCAGTGCAGTGATCCGAACCTGCGATTGCTTTGGTCTGCAGGACATCCATGTGATCGAAAAGACCAATCAGTACAAAATCAATCCCTACGTGACTCGAGGCGCATCACAATGGGTGGATTTACACAAGCATTTTCAAGAGGATGGTTCATCCTCAGTGGATGCCTGTTTTGCTGAATTGAGGTCAAAAGGTTATAAAATCCTTGGCACAAGCCCGTCACCAACATCAATTTCAATCTATGACTTGCAACCTTCAGAAAAGCTGGCGCTTGTTTTCGGAAATGAACACGAAGGCATCAGCGAGGAAGTGAAGCAAAAGGCAGATGGTTTGGTTCACATCCCGATGTTTGGATTTACAGACAGCTTTAACATTTCTGTTTCTGCTTCGATTTTTCTACATGACCTGATCCAAAAAGCTGGAGCTTTTGCACATGCTGATTTTTACTTATCCGAGGATGAAAAAAACCAGCTTCGTATGAAATGGTACCGAGAAATTGTGAAGCATTCCGATATCCATGAAAAAGTATATTGGAAACATAAGTCTACCTAAATCAAATTTACCTTTTGAAAATGTCTGAAATTGGCTTTCGTTGAGGTTGGTTTTTGGCCTGTTTTGCTTTCTGGCGCTGTCGTTGCTTTTTCTTTTGTTCTTTGCTTTTCACCAAGACTGTGCGAACCGAAAGTCCAACTTGTCCCCGGTAAAATTCCTCTCTTCCGACTAAATTGATGTTGGGCTTATAATCAAGCGAAATCACGGCATTGGCAAGCGTCATTTCCACCCCTGCGATCAAGTCAACTCCCGTGGTTGCGTTTCCATAGGTATGGATGATTTCCTTGGTAGCTGGGTTCTTAACAAAGCTTTCCTCATTTCCAAAGGACAATCCTCCTCCATAATAGTAATTGAATCGCTTAGAAATGATTGGGTGATGCTTTTGTGCCAAAACAGATAGCGTGGTATTGCGGCTAAAGTCGGTCTGCAGGATTCCTTCTATGGTTACCCTTTCCATCACTCGTTGCTGTAGACTTAAACCTACGGTTCGGTTGATATCCGAATTTCCCAACCTAAGACCTAGTGCAGTACCATAGCGTTGGGCGTTTACTTGAATACCATTTAAAAGAAAACAAATAAAGAAAATAACCAGACTTTTTTGCATCGTGATGTTAGTTGGAAAAGCTGAATTTCAATTATCATTCCAGAATTAGAATCTGGCTGCCGAGGAAGTCAAACTTTTAGTAGTTTAGAATGACTTTCAGAACCTTTCACTCATGAAAAAAATACTCAAAATCACCTTTGTCACACTGACTGCCCTCTTGATAGGATTGATTGGCTTTGGAGCTTATCAATTTCGCGATCGCCATAGCGGGTACGATGTCAACCTAAATTTGAGCGCTGAAGCAGGCATCGTGAATGCAGGCTTTGCCAAAATAGATATAACTCCAAAGCAATTCGAAACATGGAGCGATGTGGACGGAGATTCAAGGTATAATCCCGAAAAAGGAGATACCTATGAAGACAGCAATGGTAACGGACAGTTTGATGCCATTTGGCTAGCGGGTTTTCATAATTCCAGGCCAGCACAATCGGTATTGGATCCACTTTGGGCCAGAGCCATGGTATTGGAATCAGGCGAACTCAAGATTGCATTGTGTGTGATTGATATGATCGGCTTTGGGAATGATGAAGTCATTGCAAGTAGAAAATTGATTCAGGAAAGTAATCCTGACTTGGATTATGTGATTATTGCTAGTACACACGTGCACTCCTCTCCTGATTTGATGGGCATGTGGGGACCATCTGACTATTCCAGAGGAGTGAATCCCGATTATCTCAATCAAGTATTGAAGGGTATCCAGCAGGCAGTGAGTGAAGCAGATGCTTCCAGAAGGCCTGCCAAATTCCGATTTGCCGAAGAAAAGGAAAAACTCAAGCCATTGGTAGGGGATACTCGACCTCCTCTGGTTTTTGATGCGTCTCTGAAACTCATGCAGGTTTTGGATGCCGAAAGCGGTCAGACACTTGGGACCCTTATGAACTGGGGAAATCATCCCGAGACGCTTTGGTCCCAAAATATCCAATTGAGTTCTGATTTTCCGGACCCTTGGAGGAACATGGTTGAAGAGGGTATACAAATAAATGACTCTGTAAAAATTGATGGAGTAGGAGGAGTGGCTATTTTTTTGAATGGAGCTGTAGGCGGATTGATGACCACCTTTCCGGATATGGTCGTGGAAGATCCTTTTACTTTGGAAAAAATCCAGAAGCAATCTCCTGAAAAAATCAAGGCTCAGGGAAAAGCTTTGGCAAAAGCAACCCTGGAAATTCTTCAGGACACCAGCTTGATTACTTACTCGAGTCTTAACCTTGGTCTGAGGGCTAAATCGATAGCCTTGCAAATGGATAATGGATTGTTTCAGTTGGCGGCTTTTTTAGGAATTTTTGATAGGGGATTTATTGGTTGGAAAAAAATCAGATCTGAGGTAGCTGCATGGACCCTTGGGCCTGCCTCGTTTGTCCATGTACCCGGTGAACTCTATCCAGAAATCCTTCATGGCGGGGTGGAATCACCTGATGGTGCAGATTTTGGACTCGAGCCAGTGGAAGTACCAGCTTTACAGACAAAAATTCCAGGGCAGTTTAAGTTTTTTGCGGGGATGTCCAATGACATGATCGGTTACATCGTGCCCAAAAGCCAATGGGATGTAAAGCCTCCTTTTACCTATGATTACAAGGACAGACCTTATGGCGAGATCAATTCTTTAGGGCCGGAAACAGCACCAAAAATTCACTCAGAGGTTTTACAGATTTTGAGCGAACTTGAAAGTGGAAAAAAGAAGTAAAAGCAGTTAGTCTAAAAGCAAAAATCCCCTCATTTCGAGGGGATTTTTTTATGCTTCGTGAATGACAATCTTTTCAATTTTATCACCTGCTCGAATGGCATCGATGACCTCCAAACCTTCCACTACCTTTCCAAAACAGGTATGGTTTCTGTCAAGGTGAGCCGTATTTGTTCTACTATGACAGATGAAGAATTGTGAACCTCCAGTATTTCTTCCCGCATGGGCCATGGAAAGCACACCTCTGTCATGGTATTGATTACCTCCATCGATTTCGCATTTGATTTTGTAACCAGGTCCTCCGGTTCCGTTTCCAATAGGACAACCTCCCTGGATGACAAAATTTGGAATTACCCTGTGAAAAGTTAATCCATCATAAAATCCTTTGTTGGCAAGATCTACGAAGTTTTGAACGGTGCCTGGGGCATCTTTCTCGTAAAACTCCACCTTCATGGTACCTTTTTCGGTAATAATTTCCGCTGTTTTCATATTCAATAAAATTCAGGCTTTGTTAATTTTCATTCTAATGCTGCGCAAAAATAGAAGTTGATCCGGTTTTTCTGAGACATTTAGTAGAAAAGGAAAAGAAATCTCTAATCTTAGGCCACTATAGGTGCCCCTTCTAAAATTTCCTTGGATGCAAAATTCTCATACTTACTAAAATTTGAGACAAACGCCTGCGCTAATTTCTTTGCCTGAATGTCATAGGCTTCAGGATCCGACCAAGTGTTCCTTGGACTAAGAATGTCTGCTGGCACATTTGGGCAAATCTTGGGAACTTGAAAACCAAAAATAGGATCAGTGTGCATGGGCGCAAAATCCAGTTTCCCTTCTAATGCAGCCGAAATCATCGCTCGGGTATAGGCAAGTTTCATTCTAGAACCTACTCCATAGGGACCGCCAGTCCATCCGGTATTGATCAGCCATACATTTACTTCGTTTTTCTCCATTTTTTCACCGAAAAGGCTAGCGTATACGGTAGGGTGAAGCGGTAGAAAAGCCGCCCCAAAACATGCTGAGAAAGTCAATTTGGGTTCAATAATTCCCATTTCTGTTCCTGCCACCTTTGCAGTATAGCCAGAAATGAAATGATACATGGCTTGACTTTTATTCAGTCTGGAGATGGGTGGAATCACACCAAACGCATCAGCCGTTAAAAAGAAAATGTTCTTGGGAGCACTTCCAATGGAGGGTTCGAGGGCATTAGCAATGTGATGAATAGGGTAGGCCGTCCTTGTATTTTCTGTTACTTCGGTATTGGCATAGTCAACCTCTCTAGTTCCGGGTATGAATCTGGTATTTTCTACAACGGCCCCAAACTTGATCGCGTCAAAAATCTCAGGCTCCTTTTCTCGGGTAAGATCCACCACTTTGGCATAACAACCCCCTTCAAAATTGAACACAGCATCCTCCGACCAGCCGTGTTCATCATCACCGATTAAATAACGGTTTGGATCTGCGGAAAGGGTGGTTTTTCCTGTCCCGGAAAGCCCGAAGAAAATAGCTGTGTCACCTTCTTTACCCACATTGGCGGAGCAGTGCATGGAAAGAACACCTTTTTGATGGGGTAAAATAAAATTCAATACAGAGAAAATACCCTTTTTCATCTCTCCGGTGTAGCCCGTACCACCTATTAAAATGATTCGTCTACTTAGGTTGATAATGGAAAAATTAGGGTTTTTCACCCCATCAACATCCGGATCTGCCTCAAAATCAGGAGCACAAATGATCGTAAAATCTTGTTTGAAATCAGACAATTCCTTTTCAGTAGGCCTTAGGAACATGTTGGAGCAAAATAGATTATGCCAAGCTAGAGTATTAATGACTTTAATATTTAGCCGGTAATCTTCATCAGCACCTGCAAAAACATCTCTTACAAAAAGATCTTTCGTTTCTAAGTGCTTTATCATTTTAGAAAGAAGGAGGTCAAATTCCCCTTCGGAAATGGGAATATTGATTTCTCCCCACCAAACAGCTGTTGAGGCAAGTTCATCTTTGACGATGTACCGATCTTTTGGAGATCTGCCGGTAAACTTGCCTGTATCTGCCATAAAGGCTCCCGTGGAAGTAAGGCATCCTTCCTTTCGAGCCAATGCCTGCTCAATGAGCTCAGCAGGGGAAAGGTTGAAAAAGATCTTTCGTTCTGATCGGGATTCAAGAAAAGAAAGAATAGAATTTTTGGGTTCCAGAACGGTGTTCTGCATACAGTGTTGGGTTTATATTCTGAAAATTGTCTGCTCAAAATTAAGCAAGTTTTCAAAATTAGAAATCAAAAAAGGTTTGTTTTTTAGCTTTTCAATCGATTTCGTAAAGAATACAGAAAATTATTTGGTAAGCTATTTTGAAAGTATTTTGTATCTAAAATTAGAAAAAAGGAAGCTGCCTAAGAAGTAAAAGGAGGGCTTTCAACTGTTTCATTTTTGCAATCGAGTGACAAAAAAGTTTATCATTGTAAAATAAATTAAACCCAAATTTTCACTCAATTGGAAAATAAAGCAACCTCAGAATTCAGCGGTCCTACCGCTTTTGGACACCCAAAGGGCTTGATGACCCTTTTCTTCACCGAAATGTGGGAACGATTCAGCTATTATGGAATGCGTGCCCTTTTGATTCTATTTATGACCAAAGCTATCGTGGACGGTGGTTTGGGATTTGATGATAAGACGGCCGGTGCTGTGTATGGACTTTATACCATGGGGGTTTACTTGTTAGCCTTGCCTGGGGGATGGTTAGCTGACCGTCTGTTTGGTTTGAAAAAGTCTGTATGGTATGGAGGAATCATCATCGCATTAGGACATTTTATGATGGCCTTGCCAGGCATTCAAACTTGGATTACCGGTGTTTCAGAAGTAAAGGAATCACTCAGCACGTTAGATACCACTTCCTTTTTCCTAGGACTTATTTTGATTGTTTTAGGGACAGGGTTACTTAAGCCTAATATCAGTTCCATTGTTGGTCAGCTCTATCCTGCAGGTAGTTCCAAGCGAGATGCCGGCTTTTCTATATTCTACATGGGTATCAATATCGGTGGATTTATTGCTCCGATTGCCTGTTCGACGGTAGCAGAGTACGATATGCACCTTGGTTTTGGTTTGGCAGGTCTGGGGATGGTTTTTGGGCTTATTCAGTACAAACTCACAGGCGGTGCCTTGGATGGTTATGGTGAGGCACCAGTGGTGGTGACAGAAATTGAAAAATCCGCTCAGAAGAAGCTTCGGTCCATTACTTCCTTGATTGGATTGATTGGGGCTGCTGTCATAGCCGTTTTGTTTACTGGGGTAATTCCAATTAATGCATCAGCTATTGCCGGAGCATCGGGTTCAGTCATTGCAGTAGTAGCCTTTGGTTATCTGGGGTATGTCATTGCTTTTGGAGGACTTAAGAAAGCTGATAAGAATAAAGTGGGTGTTATTGCGGTGTTGTTCATTTTTTCAGCCATGTTTTGGTCTGGTTTTGAACAGGCCGGTTCTACGCTAAATCTATTTGCAGAAAGATTCACTGATCGCACCATCTTAGGTTGGGATATTCCTACCGGTTATTTTCAATCGATCAATTCCTTGTTCATTATCATTTTCGCTCCGTTTTTTGCAGCCCTTTGGGTGTGGCTTGGAAGGAAAAACCTCGAACCAAGCTCACCGCTCAAATTCACTTTTGGATTATTGCTGTTGGGTCTAGGTTTTTTTGTCATGTATTTCGCTACTAAAATTGCGGCTTCTGGTGAGCTAGCTGCACCAAGCTGGTTGATCATCACCTATTTGCTCCACACCTTTGGAGAGTTGAGCTTGTCTCCTGTTGGGCTTTCCTTGGTAACCAAATTGGCGCCAAATGGCTACGGAGGTCAGATGATGGGCATCTGGTTCCTTTCTGTAGCACTAGGGAACCTATTTGCTGGATTGATTGCGGGAGAAGCGAGCGGGGGTTCGGAGGAAGGACTTGCGGCCATGCCTGATCAGTTTATGCTGATTGTCTATACCGTAATTGGATCAGCAGCGGTTTTATTCTTGCTGAAACCCATTCTTAGAAAAAAGATGGGAGAGGTACATTAATCCAACTAATAGAATATTCAAAACACCTGTTTGGTCTGTCAAGCAGGTGTTTTTTTTGCTCTTCCCATCAGGAAAAATTAGTTTTCATTCATTTTTAATGGATCAAAAACAATCAGGTGCTTTGATTGAGAATTGCTCACTTTTCTCATTTTAGGATACATTTCTTATGGTAAAGGAATTATATCTTTTCCGCTAAAGAAGTCTAGTCACCTAGTTTAAAATGTAGTCAATAATGAAACTATTTTCTGATTCAGGTAGAGCTTTTGTAGATGGCTGATTTGAAAAAAGCTAGGGTATTAATGTAAATCGAGATGCTGGATAACCATTTCCTAGATCTAGGTCTGGAATTCAAGTGCCGTTCAAAAATTAGATATTATTCATGAAATCAAATCCAATAAATAAAAAAGAGGCTGTTCATTTGAACAGCCTCTTTTGGTTAATGGGAAGAACTCGATCTTAGTTCAAGAACTCATCAAAGGTCAAGCTCACGAAGTACATGGTACCGACTGTTGGGTTACCCCAAGCTTGTCTGTAACCAGTGCTGTTGAATAGGTTTGTTCCGCCTACTTTTACGATGGATTTGAGCGACTTCAGTTTGTAGCTCATTTGAGCATCAAACGTACCGAATGCTGGCATCACAGAAAGCTGCTGTGAAGAAACTGCTGGAGCTACGAAAGAGGACTGCCAAGCAAATTCACCCTGCCATCTGTAAGAGACTGCAAAACCTAGGTTTTTGGCAATTTCTCTGTTTGCAAAGTTGATTACATATCGGTATTCAGGAGTGTTGAAAGAAGGCTGGAAACCTGTTTCAGCCAATTCATCCAAGTTGCTAAGTGTATTGTAAGATACGTTACCACCAATGGAGTAATTCTTTGGAAGCTTGTAATCAGCACCCAAAGCCCAACCCCAAGAGCGGATCACTTCAGTTCTATTGACCGGCATGGAGTACACATTTCGTGTATTTGCAGACAATAGATTCAAACCAAGAGCAGAAGCAGGATTCTGAGGATTGAAGTTTCTATCTTGAATCAATACTTGTCCACCAATAAAGTTTTGGAATTGGTTGAAGTAAACATAAGAGTCGATCAACAATCTGTTGGAGAACAATCCTTTGTAACCGATTTCGTAAGATTTAACCACTTCAGGACGGAAGGTAGTTGGTTGATAGGTGACCAATTTGTCTTTATTGGCAGCTGCAGCATTAGCAGGCACCAATTGAGCAGCAATTGGAGGAACCAATGAAGGAACCAATGCAGCGATTGCAGCAGGTGCATTTTGAGGTAAAATTTGTCCCGCCTGTACTTGTGCTGTTACGATTGCAGTAGCTTGCTGAATTGCCAACTGGGTGGCTTGTTGGATACTTGCCTGATAAACAGGAGAATTTGGCTGTGTAGCTGCCAAAACAGCACCACCAAACTGAGTCACAGTCGCCAGGGTATATACTGGATTTCCAGAGAAGTTATATCGGTCTCTGAACAAAGGCAAACCACCAATTAATCTTGCCTGAGGCGTTACCAAGTCAATGTATTGGTCTTGGGTAGTTGGGATTCGGAAACCTGTTTGGTAAGAAGCTCTGAAGTTGTGATTTCCAGCAGAGTATACACCTGAAACTCTCGGAGACCACTGTCCTTCAAAGTTTTCATTTTTGTCATAACGAACAGAGGCTGTCAATTTAAATTTGTCATTAAACAAGCGCTTGGAGCCTTGTGCATATCCACCATATTCTTTAATGGAGAATTCATCACCATTCTCATCAGTAGCGAATAAGGTCTTTTCTGAATTCAATTGGTAGATTCTGTAGTTGGCTCCAATTACGAAATCAGCCCATTTGATATCAGCAAACTGATAAGAACCTTCGAAATGATATAGGTTAGTTTTATCTACGAATTGCGCACCTACACCACTTGCATTTCCAGGGATTGGTCTAGAGGTAACTGCATTTTTGGCAGCTTCAAAAGCAGGAGTACCAGGAACCAAACGACCCTGATCTGCAAATGCCCTTGCTGCTCCGTGTGCAGTAGCATCATTAGCACCCTGTAACTTAGCCTGAGCAAAGGCTCCGACATACTGAGGGAACCAGGTGGTACTTGGCTTCCAAGCCTCGTTGATACCCTGAGCAGCGATACCTACTGCAAATGCATCACCAGAACGCTCTTGCGTGGTATAAGCTCTCAAAAACCAGTTGGTGCCTTTCAATTCAGCTTTGTACTGGCCCATGTTAAAATTGGCAATGGAATAACGGTCAGCTCCGGTATAAACCGTAGTACCAAAACCATAATTTCCTTGAAGAATAGCTTCTACTCTGTCAGTGATTCTCCAATGCAATGCAGCATTCAGTTTCAATGATTTGGTGCCATAATCAGCCAGATCAGATTCTCTGTAACCAGTACGAGAAACGAAAGTCTGAGGGATTACACCCAATGCTGCATTTGGAAGAGCTCCTGCTGCCACCATTTGCTGAGCGATGCTAAACATGTTGACATTGGTCTCATCCCCGTAAATATTCACACCATTGTATGCAGGGTTAGTTGCCAGAGATCCTGTTGCAATTGTAGAACCATTCAACAAAGACTGATCTCTGAAATCATTTGCCTGCCAGTCATCTGCTCTCAAATAGGACATGTTTACTTTGAAGGCAACTTTATCGCTAAATGCTTTAGCATATCTAGCGCTGAAATCATAGAAACCGGTACTTGGATTGGTTCTGCTGCTTTCGTTCATAATACCAGTTCTGACATTCGCAGAAAGACCCTGATATTGGAATGGATTCTTAGAAGTCATTAAGAGAATACCATTGATCGCGTTTGGACCATATAGGGCAGAAGATGCACCAGGAAGCAATTCAACGCTTTCTAGATCAAGCTCAGAAATACCCACAATGTTACCAACAGAGAAGTTTAGACCTGGAGCTTGGTTGTCCATACCATCAATCATCTGCACAGTTCGCACGTTACCGTTGGCATTAAAACCGCGGGTGTTAAACGATTTGAAAGTGAGTGACTGTGTGCTCATTTCTACACCTTTCATGTTGTTTAGAGCATCATAGAAACTTGCTTGAGGTACTTCTCTGATAGCGATAATGTCCATCTTTTCTACAGAGACAGGTGATTTCATGATGCTTTCTTCTACTCGAGAAGCTGAAATCACTACTTCCTGACCCATAATTGAAGATTCTGCCAATTCTACGGAGAGATTTGACATTCCACCAGTTACTTCCACTTCCTTGGAGTTAAAACCAACCATGGAAAATACCAAGGTAAAAGGTGGAGCTTGATTGACATTGAGAGTGAATTTTCCCGAAAGGTCAGTGATGGTTCCGATCACTTTTCCTTTTACGATGATATTTACCCCAACCAGTGTTTCCTTGGTTCCTGCATCAGTAACCGTACCGGAGATGGTGGTCTGGGCTATTGCCATGGTAGTTCCCAAGGAAACTAGCAGCGCAAATGACAACACTGAGCCCCAGATTTTTCTGGTAAAATTTTTCATAGGCTATTTTGTAAGATGTTTGGATGATTAATGAATCGGATATATTTCGACTCAATTATTCGAAATTTATGTTAAAAAGATAATTTTCTATGGCTTGTTTAGAAAAAATGTATGTCTTGCAAAATTTCAATAAGCGGCTCAATTTGGAAACTGAGAAGGTTTTTTGAGATAAATTAAAAAAAATCAAAATCTATTAGCGAAAGCTTAGTTAAGCTCACTTTTCCTTAATAATTCAACAAAAATTGTTTTGATCAATAATTTTTAAAAAACAAAAAGGCCCTAATGAATCTGGGCCTTTTTTAAGTCTAATTTCATTGAATCAAGAATTTTTCTTGTTCTCCTCATTTACATGCTTGACCATTCGATCGCAAAGATCTTTCATTTCTTCAGCCATATATTCGTCACCTGTACTATTCAAAATAGTCTGCGCCATGCCTCCGATAATATCTATGTAAAACCTTTTCATCTCGGCTACTGACATGTCTTCTGTCCAAAGATCAATCCTCAATGTAGAATGATTCAGGTTGTCCCAAACATTCAAACTTATACTTTTTGAAGACTCGAGGCCCTCTGCCTCTTTATCTGAAGCATCCCAGAGAATTGACTTAGGAAGGTTATTCGCATCCAGCTCTACCTGGAATTTGATTTCTGACTTTTTCATGGGTTAGAATTTTATCGGGAAACTGGTTTTCATCTTTTGAGGTTCCCTCATAGGTAATTAATCGAATTTCATTTCTGGTATTTCTCCATCAATCATCAGTTTACCCGCAGTTTTAGCTTGGATTTCTTCAACGCTGATTCCCGGCGCTCTTTCCTTAAGAATGAATCCGCCCTCGGGGGCAATTTCTAAAACCGCAAGGTCTGATACTATTTTTTTTACACATCGGATTCCGGTAATCGGTAAGCCGCAGGTAGGTAGAAGTTTTGATTGGCCATCCTTTGAACAATGCTGCATGGCCACAATAATATTTTTGGCTGAGGCTACCAGATCCATGGCACCACCCATTCCTTTGACCATTTTTCCCGGGATTTTCCAATTGGCAATGTCGCCGTTTTCTGAAACTTCCATGGCTCCCAAAATTGTCAAATGGACATGTCCACCTCTGATCATGGCAAAAGATTCAGCGGAGTTAAACAATGCCGATCCAGGCACCATCGTAATAGTTTGCTTGCCTGCATTGATCAAATCGGGATCGACTTGATCTTCGCTAGGGAAGGGGCCAATTCCCAAAAGTCCATTTTCAGACTGAAGAACTACGTCTAAGTCGGAGGGAATGTAATTGGCAACTAGGGTAGGGATGCCTATGCCTAGATTTATGTATTGCCCATTTTTCACCTCTTTGGCGATTCTTTGAGCGATTTGTTCTTTGGTTAGCATTTGGGTTGTTCTAAGTTTTAAGACAAAAGACCTAAGACATAAGAAAAAATGAGAACTCCAGTTATTTGGAAATGGTCCGCTGTTCGATTCGCTTTTCGTAATCTTTACCTTGGAAGATTCGCTGTACGTAAATTCCCGGTGTGTGAATCTGATTGGGATCCAGCTCCCCCGCAGGTACCAGTTCTTCCACTTCTGCAATGGTGATTTTGCCGGCTGCAGCCATCATAGGATTGAAATTCCTCGCTGTGCCACGAAAGATTAAGTTGCCAGCAGTATCGCCTTTCCACGCTTTTACCAAAGAAAAATCAGCCTGAAGCCATCTTTCCATCAAGTATAATTTACCTTCAAACTCCCTGATTTCCTTTCCATCGGCCACTTCTGTTCCCACACCTGCGGGAGTGAAAAAAGCAGGTATTCCAGCACCTCCGGCTCTTACCCTTTCTGCCAATGTGCCTTGAGGAATAAGTTCGACTTCTAATTCTCCACTGAGTAGTTGTCGCTCAAATTCCGCATTTTCACCCACATAACTTGAAATCATCTTTTTCACCATTCCCTTTTTCAAAAGGAGACCGATGCCAAAATCGTCCACTCCCGCGTTATTGGACACGATGGTTAACTCCTTGATTTCCCTCTCCAAAAGAGCAGAAATACAGTTTTCAGGAATTCCGCTCAATCCAAAGCCTCCCATCATCAGAAAGGCCCCACTTGGAATATCAGCCACAGCTTCCCGAGCGTCTTTGACAGTTTTCGTAATCATTGATTTGGGTTTATAGTATCGATTTGGCCAATTTTTGGTCTTGAACCAGTTGGTTTTTTAAGGCTTCCAGATTTTCGAATTTCCGCTCCTCTCGAATAAATTCTTTGAAGGAGACAGTTACTAGCTTGTTATATAAGTCACCTTGAAAATCAAATAGGTGGGCTTCCACGGTTTTTCTTGTACCGTCTACAGTTGGCCGATTTCCGATATTCAACATGGCTTTGTATAGGACACCTTCCACTTTTACCTCTACGGCATAAACGCCATCATGAGGGATAAGTTTGTAATCGTTTGGAATATGAATGTTGGCGGTGGGGAATCCAATGGATCGTCCGATTTGCTGACCTTTAACGACCAAACCGTTAAGCTCATAAAGCCGACCAAGGTAATTGGTGGCAGTTTTGATATCGCCACTCTCCAGTGCCTTTCGGATTTTGGTGCTTGACACCCCAATTTCATCTACATCCTGGCGGGAGATTTCTTCGAGTTCAAAGCCAAATTCCTGCCCATGGGATTTTAAGTATTCAAAACTTCCTTCCCGGTTTTTCCCAAATCTGTGATCGTATCCAATGACCAGCTTTTTGGTATGGATTTTTTCTACCAAAATCTTTCGAATAAACTCTTCTGAGGTCATTTGAGAAAATTCCTGGGTAAAGGGGATGGTAACCAAATGATCAATTCCAAATTGCCTCAGAAGGTTGGCTTTCTCTTCAAAAGTAGAAAGTAGTCTCAGGTGATGTTCGGTAGGGTAAAGTACCAATCTGGGATGTGGCCAAAAAGTAATCAGAACTGTCTCACCCTGAATCGAACGGGCCAGTTCTCGAATCCGCTGAATAATCTTTTGATGACCAAGATGTACACCATCAAACGTCCCTGAGGTAACCACCGCATTGGGTACGGGGAGAAAATCCTCCAATCCTTCATAGATTCTCATGGGGTCGATTTTTTAGTTCTTCAACCAAGGATTGCAATTCACTAGCGTCTTCCAGTTTATATGAACCGATACGGGTTCGGCAGAGTTTTTTGAGATAAGCTCCAACACCCAAGATTTCACCCATGTCTCGAGCTAAACTCCGAATGTAAGTGCCTTTGGAGCAGGAAATTCTAAAATCAATTTCATTCCTTTCAAATCGGGTGATTTCAAACTCACGAACTTCCACTGGCCTAGGTTCCATTTTCACTTCTTTCCCTGCTCTGGCAGATTCGTAAACCCGTTTTCCATCTACTTTGATGGCTGAGTGCATCGGGGGTATCTGCAGAATATTCCCTGTAAGTTTTGCTGCTGCTTCTTGGACTTGGCTGAGGGAGATCGAAGAAGGATCTGAAACCGGTATCACCGGCTTTTCCAGGTCGAATGATTCAGTGGTAGCACCGATAACAAAAGTTCCGGTGTATTCTTTCTCCTGACCCATGAAGGTCTCGATCTGCTTGGTCATTTTGCCTGCACATACGATCAGAAGACCAGTAGCCAATGGATCTAAAGTGCCCGCATGACCTACTTTCTTTATTTTAAGGGCGTTTCGCACTTTTTTGACCACATCAAATGAGGTCCATTCCAGAGGTTTATCGATAAGGAAAACTTCTCCGTAAGCTTCTTGCTGCATGTTTTGTGAGGTTGCTTTTCCAAGAAAAGCGATTGGAATCAGTTCTTCTCTGATTTTGCAAAAATGGCGTAAAACTCAAAAATAAAGCCTGCCAATGTCACAATGGGACCTATGGTCAATCCCAAAACTCCATTGCCATGGGGCTCACCGTCCATTCCGATCAAGATAAATCCAAGTACGATAAGCGCCATTCCGATCAGCATTAGTCGGTAGTTTTTCTTGGAAAAGGGAAAAGATGTATTGCTCATGGGTTAATAAAGTTCGTCCAAAGACATGTTTAAATATTTGTTCACAGCGCGCAAAGTACTCAATACAGACAGAATTCCACCGATCAGAATTAAGGCTCCAAAGAGAATTAACATTAATTCAAGGTTTTGAAGCATAGCAAATCCTTCAATATTGGCTTGGGTGTACTGGATCAATGCGTAAAGGATTCCTGATGCAATCAATCCTGCTAGCATTCCAAAAAAGAACGCTCTTACCAAGAATGGCTTTCGGATAAAACCTCTGGTAGCACCCACCAATTGCATGGATCGGATCAAAAAGCGTTGAGAGAAAAGTGCGATTCGAATGGTATTGTTGATCAACATGATCACTGTGATGATCAAAATGAGAATGAAACCTCCCATGACCAGACTGACTTTCAGCAGATTTTTGTTAATAGAATCGACCAAATCTGTCATGTAAGAGACTTCAAACACTCCTGGAATGTCCTGAAGTTCTTTGGCGATTACATCGATTTGCTCTGAGCTTTGGTATTCATCGGATACGGAAAATACAAAGCTGTCTCTCAACGGATTGTCTTCCAAAAACTTGGTAAAGTCTTCTCCTGTATTTTGCACGAAAGTGGCAGCAGCCTCTTCTTCTGAGATAAATCTAAGAGAAGAACTATCGGATTTGATCAGGACAAATGGCCTAGATGCAAGGTCTTTTTGGAGTGAAGCCAATTGATCTTCGGGGAGATTTTTATCCAAAAAAACCTGAATTTCAATATTTTCCCGGATCATCTTGGTCAAAGACTGAGCTTGAATCAAAATGATTCCAAATAAACCCACGATAAAAAGTGAAAGAGTGGTGCTGAATAGCACACTTCCAAATTTGAAATAGCCTAGTGTTTTTTTCTTTCGTGCAGGACTTGCCATGGATTACAAAATTCAATTCAAAATTAGGAAAGCAGATGGGATTTACCCAATCGATGTGCCAGAAAGGATAGGAATGACTTTTTCCCCTGAAATTCCCCAAATCTGATCACCGTCTTTGGGTTCTACTAGAGCTAAGCCGGTGAAGTTTCCGAAACTTGGCAAAATCAAGGTGGATCCGGTTCTGTAAAAACAAGGTATTCTGACGGATTGCCTAGCTTTTCCCCTCAACAATACTCCAGGATGCAGGTGCCCACAAATATTCAACTTGCCATCCAAAGCCTTTTCAAAGGGTTCATGGGAAAGTGCGAACGATTCAATGACCAAAGGTTCCTGATGGATTTTCAATACAGACTGCCGGTAAACAGATGGATGAAGAATGTCATGATTGCCTTTAACCAAGTGAAATTGAGTTTGAGGGAAAGTTTCCAAGAAGGAATTCAGAACCTCCCATTGTTCATTCCAGACACTATGGAAGAGATCGCCCAGAAAGTAGGTATGTCTAGGTTGAATCTCTTGGTGAAGTGTTTTTAGGGTTTTGAAGTCGGCGTCATGAACAGGTTCAGGAATGGGAATCCCTGACTTTCGAAAATGTGCCGCTTTTCCAAAATGCAAGTCTGCTATCAAAAGGATTTCTAATTCCTTGATCCATAACACTTTTTTAGCCAATAACTCCAGTGAAAAGCCCTTGAAAGGTACGGTGACACTCATTATTACAAACTACTTCTTATTTCTAAGTCAAAAACAATTTCAAAGCTATTCGTATTTAAGCATATCAAACCGATGTTTTCATGAAAATGCGACAATTTACTTCACTGCTTATCACCCTCATCTTTGCTATTCCAGCTCTATCCTTAGCACAAACTGAAAGCGCGATTTTAGGGGTATGGTACAACACCGAAAAAACGGCTCAAGTCGAAATTCAAAAAAAAGGGACTGAATTTATTGGAAAAATAGTGTGGCTGAAAGATCCCAATCCACAGGGCAAGCCTGCCACCGATAAAGAAAACTCGGACCCCAAACTGAAAACAAGACCCTTGCTAGGCTTGCCACTCCTCACAGGGCTTAAGTATTCTTCAGGGATTTGGAAAGGAGGGGAAATCTATGATCCTCAATCCGGCAAGACCTATTCTTGCGAACTCAAGCTCAAATCACCGGAAATCTTGGAAGTAAAAGGATACCTCGGTTTCTCATTTGTAGGTCGGACTGTCGAATGGACCAAAGTGAAAAAGTAAAAAAAAGCCTGTGGGTTAATCCCACAGGCCTTTATTCTGATAGATCTGAATTTAATTCTCCAAATAAAATGATTTGAGTATGTAGGCCAGCTGCTCAAATTCGATCAGAAAGGCGTCGTGTCCTGCTGTAGAATCGATTTCCTTATACGTTCCTCTTTTCACTTTTTGGCTGATAAACTGTGATTCCTGTGGAAGAAAAAGTATATCAGAATTTACCCCTATAGCCAATACACGGGCTTCAATCTGTGCTAAAGCAGCTTCTACGCCTCCTCTGTTTCTACCCAAATCATGGCTATCCATGGCTTTGGTCAAGGTCCAATAGGAGAGTGCATTGAAGCGGTTGGCCAGTTTTTGACCTTGGTATCTGAGATAGGATGATGATCTAAATCCATCTAGTTTTTCTTCTTGATCACTTTGCTTGATTCTCAAATCAGCTGGAGATCTGTAGCTGAGCATGGCAATGGCACGTGCTGTTTCCAAGCCTTTTTTACCAGCATCTTCCTTCCGATTTCCCCAGGTACAATCAGACTCAATGGCCATCCGCTGGGTTTCGTTGAATCCGATTACCCAAGGAGAGGTTTTAGCTGTAGATGCCAAAATCACGGCATTTTTCAGTTTTTGACCTAAAGTCACTGCCCACTCCAGTGCAACTTGCCCACCTAGTGAACCTCCGATCAGCGTATGGATTTTCTCTAACTCCAGATGAATTCGCAGGGCTTCCAGACTTGCAGCTAAGTCCCTTGGCGTTACTTGGGGAAAGTCATAGAAATAAGCTTCTCCTGTTTCGGGATTGATGCTGAATGGATTTGATGAGCCATAATTGCTTCCCAGAAGATTGGCGCAGATGATGAAATGATTGCCCGGATCAAAGAATTTATCTTCTCCGATCAGTCCGCTCCACCATTCTGCAGCTTTTGAATCTCCTGTCAGAGCATGGACCACCCAGATGACATTGGATTTTTCCGGATTGAGCTGACCATAGGTAGTGTAGGCGAGATGAAATTGAGAAAGAATTTCACCTGATTCTAAGGTTAGAGGCTCTTGGGAATGGAAAATTTCCTGCGTCATAGTCAAGTCTGCGAATTCGCTGATAAGGTTCATTGGGGTAATTAGGAGTAATTAGATTTGGTCAAATGCCTGCTGCAAATCAGCCTTGATATCTTCGATGTGTTCGATGCCAAGGGATAATCGAAGCAGGGTAGGAGTCACACCAGCAGCTTTTTGTTCCTCATCGTTGAGTTGCTGATGCGTTGTAGCAGAGGGCTGAATAATCAGCGTCTTGGCATCTCCTACATTCGCTAAGTGAGAAATCAACTGGAGCTTATTGATGAAATGAGAAGTGGATGCTTTATCGCCTTTGATCTCAAAACTCAGCACTCCTCCAAAACCATGTTTAAGGTATTTTTTGGCAGCATCGTGATAAGGTGAAGAGGTAAGTCCAGGGTAATTTACTTTGGAGACCTTTGGATGAGCTTCCAGCCATTTGGCAATTTCCAAAGCATTGTCCACCGTACGTTGCACTCGAAGGGAAAGTGTCTCGATGCCTTGAAGTAAGAGGAACGAGTTAAATGGGCTAATAGCAGGTCCCAGATCCCGTAGACCTTCTACCCGTGTGCGAATGGCAAAAGCAATATTGGGAAGTCCAAGTGGGTTGTTTTCGCCAAAAACCTCCCAGAAATTCAAGCCATGGTATCCTTCAGATGGCTCTGAGAATTGAGGAAATTTTCCATTACCCCAATTGAAGTTACCTCCGTCTACGATGATACCACCAATGGAAGTTCCGTGTCCACCGATCCATTTGGTCGCTGAAGCTGTCACAATATTTGCTCCATGAGCGATAGGTTGGCAAAGGAATCCACCCGCACCAAAAGTATTATCTACGACCAAGGGTATTCCATGCTTTTTGGCTAGTGCAGCTACTGATTCAAAATCCGGAATGTTAAACTCAGGATTTCCGATTGTTTCCAGATAGATGGCTTTGGTTTTATCATCAATCAGTTTCTCCAAATCTTCTGCTTTGTCACTTTTGGCAAATCGAGCATCAATCCCTAGGCGCTTAAATGCCACCTTAAACTGATTGTAAGTTCCTCCATACAAGTAAGGAGAGGAGACAAAATTTTCCCCTGCCTGAAGAATGTTGTGCAAGGCCAATAGTTGTGCTGCTTGCCCTGAACTGGTAGCTACAGCTGCTACACCGCCTTCCAAGGCTGCAATTCTTTTTTCAAAAACATCCGTGGTCGGATTCATGATCCGGGTGTAGATGTTTCCAAATTCTTTTAATCCAAACAGATTGGCACCATGCTCGGCAGAGTTGAAAACATACGATGTGGTCTGATAAATCGGTACAGCCCGCGAATTAGTTGCAGGGTCAGGAGCTTGTCCGGCATGTAGCTGAAGAGTTTCAAAACGATAGATTGCTGACATAAAATTGAGGTTTAAAGGGTTAAGAATTTATTAGAAAAGAAAGGTTTTGTTAAATCCTGAAAAACACGAAAAGAGCATAGAACCAGAATGATTCAATCTGTCCGATGATCCTGAAGATTTTGATTTTTTGGCTTGAAGCCTAAGAAATTGGAGGAGGTAAAGATGCCTTTTCATCATACGAGGAATTTATAGTTCCAAATGAGACCTTCTCATTTGGCAGGAATTGGCACCTTGGATTTTCCAGGTTGCCAGAGGGTCTTAGAGCCTGTCTCTCGCCTCTTCTTTATAAATCCTCACACTGGAAAAAAGTGAAAGGATGCTGCAAAGAAAAGCCCCTATTTTTGAAAATCAAACAATAGGGGCTTAAATTCTTTTTTGAATTTTTCAGAATTGATCGTCTGAATACCTGAAGACAGGATGAATGTTGTCAAAATCTGGTTTAATCGTAGTTAATTCCTTCACCAATCCATTATCCAAGCCATATACCCAACCATGAATTTCAGGTGACTGGCGGTCTTTCCATGCTTTTTGAATAATTGAAGTCTTCAGTAAATCCTGGCATTGCTCCAGGACATTTAACTCCACAAGACGGTTGACGCGGGCTTTATGGTCTGGGATTGAATCGATCTCTGATTCATAGGTTTTATATACCTCTTTGATATTTCGCAGCCACTTATTGATCAATCCAAAGCTTTGATGGCCCAGGGCAGCTTCTACACCACCACAGCCATAATGCCCGCATACGATGATATGCTCTACCTTGAGCACTTCCACCGCATACTGTAGGACTGAGAGCAAATTCAAATCAGTATGCACCACCATATTTGCGATATTCCGGTGGACGAAAACTTCACCAGGATCGGTTCCCGTGATTTCATTCGCAGGAACACGGCTGTCTGAGCAGCCTATCCAAAGGAATTTCGGTCGCTGCTGATGGGCTAGACGGTTGAAAAAGTCCTTATCTACTTGAAGCTTCTCTTCCGACCAAGCTTTGTTTTGTAATAGTAGTTTCTCGTATGGGTTCATTGGACTTCTCTTAAGTGATAGGTGTATCCTTCTATGGTGATGGTAATATTTTTGGAATGTGCTGAAGCAATGAAATCATTCAAAACCTCTTGAATATCATGATCGATAAATACCGCTTTGGAAGCATTCAAAATCACATAACTTCCTTCAGGTATTTGAGTCAATTCCTTCATCAATGGAGCTTTATTGAGAAAAGAAACATCTTTTTGAAGCTTCACTAAGTAGTTGCCGTTCAGTTCTGTAACGGTGACGGATCGTTGAAAATTGGTTTTCATTACAAAAAACAACCCAACCACCATTCCAATACCAATTCCCACCAACAGGTCTGTCAATAGAATGGCAATTACTGTGAAAAAAAATGGTAAAAACTGGTTCCATCCTTTTTCAAATTCATGAATAAAAATCGAAGGTTTGGCAAGTTTATAGCCTACCATAAAAAGCACAGCCGCAAGGCAACTCAAAGGAATTTGGTTCAAAAATCCTGGAATACTCAACACTAAAACCATTAAAAGTATACCATGAAAAATCGCGGAAAGCTTCGTCCGCGCTCCTGAGGCAATATTGGCGGATGTTCTCACGATCACGGCTGTCACCGGTAGTCCACCGATCAATCCCGAAATTGTATTGCCAATTCCTTGAGCGACCAATTCTTTGCTGGAAGGTGTGATCCGCTTGTATGGATCCATTTTGTCGCCTGCTTCTATGGATAGTAAAGTTTCAATGCTTCCAATCACAGCCAATGTCACGGCCACAATCCAAAAAGCTGAATCGGCAATCAACCCAAAGTCGGGAAAAGTGAGAAGTGAAGGAAGTTGACTCAAACTGGTTAAAGAAGGAATAGAAACCAAATGCTCATCCTTCAATAGCCAATCAGGCTGAACCTTAGCGTATAAACTATTCAATAAAATTCCAGATAAAACAGCCCATAATGCTCCCGGTATTGCTCCGAGCAGTTTGTGATTTTTGACTTGAGGTCTTTCAAAAAATATCAAAATGGCTAAAGCGATCAATACAATTGGGATAGCTCCTGGACTGTAATACTGAAATGCATAATAAATCTCTGTGAAGGAATTATGCTTATCCATCTGCTGAAAGGCAAAGTCACCTATGAAGTCCTTGTCATAGCCTAGCGCATGTGGAATCTGCTTCAAAATCAAGATCAATCCAATGGCGGTAAGCATTCCCTTGATGACTGAATGAGGAAAATAGTATCCCAAAACTCCAGCCTTGGCAAAACCTAAAATCAATTGGATCAAGCCTGCCGCCACCAACGCTCCCAGAAAAAGCTCAAATGTTCCCAGACTGGAAATGGAATCCAAAACAATGACTGTCAAGCCTGCAGCAGGACCACTGACTGACACATGAGATTTGGAAAATGCTCCCACTATTACTCCACCAACTATACCTGCGATTAAACCTGACATAGGAGGAGCGCCACTTGCGATGGCTATACCTAAACAAAGGGGAAGTGCTACCAAAAAGACCACCAAACTGGCCTTAAGATCATAGCGTAAATTGGAACCTAAAAGGCTTTTCATAGAAGTTTACTCTTGCTCTGAAGTTTTTATCATAAAAACATTTTAAGATAAAGGTAAAATTCACAAATGAAAATTAAGATTTCTGCCTTTAGCTAAATTGCTCGAGTTATTTGAGTAATTCTTGAAATGCCCGATCTATTTTCTTGAAATCAAAGTCAGAAAGCTGGGTCGCCATTTTTGATTTTATTGCTGATAAACAAAGGTTTCCAATACTTCCTTCATGGGAATGATTGACTTGACTCTGATCGGGTGCAAATTGACCCGCCTCGATATCCAGGCCCACTTTTTTGTAAGCATCTCGGAAAGGCACACCCTGTAGTACGAGGTCATTCACTACTTCGACTGAAAAGAGATGCTTGTAAAATGAATCTTGAAGGATGTTTTGCTTCACTTTGATTTCTTTAAGCATAAAGGTGCTCATGCACAGACAGGACTTCAACGTATCAAAAGCAGGAAAAATCTCCTCCTTCAGCAGCTGCATATCCCGGTGATAACCTGTACTCATGTTTGTCAAAAGAAAGCTCACAGCAGTCGGCACCGCCTGTATCTGATTGGTTTTTGCCCGGATCAGTTCAAAAACATCCGGGTTTTTCTTGTGGGGCATAATGCTGCTTCCTGTAGTCAGATTGTCAGGAAAGGTAATGAACGCAAAATGCTGGTTCATAAACAAGCACACATCGGTCGCTAGTTTGTTGAGCGTTCCGGCGATACCTGCCAAAGCAAAAGCTAGGGTTCTTTCTGTTTTTCCACGGCTGTTTTGGGCATTGATTACATTGTGGTGCAGATCAGCAAATCCCAAAAGCTCGGTGGTTAAAGTTCGATCAAGGGGAAAACTCGACCCATAACCCGCAGCAGAACCCAACGGGTTTTTATTACTCAGGTCAAATGCTGCCTTCAGCATTCCTAGATCTTCCGTGAGACCTTCCGCAAATGACCCAAACCACAATCCAAACGAAGAAGGCATGGCTAATTGGGTATGGGTATAGCCTGGCATCAAATCGTTTTTGTGCTTTTCTGCCAAGGAAATCAGCAAATCAAAAAGAGTCTGAGTTTCTTCAAGAATCTCCCGAATGGCAGCGCGGTAATACAGCTTCAGATCCACCAAAACCTGATCATTTCTGCTTCTTCCGCTGTGTAACTTTTTCCCTACCTCTCCATATCGCTCGGTCAACAAAAATTCTACTTGTGAATGAACATCTTCCACGCCCGGAGCGATTTGAAACTGACCCTTTTCGATTTCGAAATAGATTTCCTTCAATCCTTTCTGGAGGATCAGATTGTCCTCTTGAGTCAACAGACCAATTTTGGTAAGCATATGCGCATGGGCCATCGATCCGAGAACATCAAACGGTGCGAGAAGAATATCAAATTCCGGATCACGACCGATGGTAAATTGTTCGACTTCTTTTTTGCTATCGGTAGCTTTTTGCCAGATTTTCATGATTCAAAGTTTAGCTGAGTGCTGCGTAGTGATTGATAATGGAGATATAACCTTGGATACCGGATTTAATTTCTTCCAGGTAAATGTATTCGTCTGCGGTATGCGAACGGGCCGAGTCTCCTGGGCCGATTTTGACCGAAGGGTAGGGAATCAAGGCTTGGTCCGAGAGGGTAGGGCTGCCAAAGGTCTCCAAGTCCAAAGCATCCGCCACGCGATACATTAAGTGATCATTGGGTAAATGTGATGATTGAAGACGGAGCGAGCGGGGAGTTAATTCAGCTTTGAGAATATCCCGCAGTTCTTCCAATGCTTCTTCCAACGTATAAGCATCGGTTACTCTGACGTCCAGTACATATTCGCAAAGGTCAGGAACTACGTTGTGCTGCTGCCCGGCTTTAATCACCGTACAAGTGACTTTGGTGCGACCTAGAAAAGGTGAGGTTTTGCTGAATTGGAAGTTTCGGATTTCTTCCAAATCCTCCAAAGCCAGATAGATGGCATTGATTCCTTCTTCTCTTGCGGCGTGACCTGCTTTGCCGTGAATTTTGGCATCGACGACAAGTAATCCTTTTTCTGCAACTGCCAATCGCATCTGCGTAGGTTCTCCAACAATGGCCAATTCAGCTTCGGGAAGCTGAGAAATGAGGGAAGCAATACCGTTTTGACCGGAGATTTCTTCTTCCGCAGAAGCTATCATCAACAAGTTGAAGGGTAGGTCTTTTCCTATAAAATGGCAAAAGGTGGCCAAGAGCGACACCAACGGGCCACCGGCGTCATTTGACCCGAGGCCAAAAAGCTTCCCGTCTTCTACGATCGGGATAAAGGGATCTTTGGTATAGCCAGAATTCGGCTTGACGGTGTCGTGGTGGGAATTAAGCCAAACTGTTGGCAAAACAGGATTGTATTCAGATGCAAAAGCCCAAATGTTGTTTCCGCTGCGATGGGTTTCTACTCCTTTTTCCTTTAAAAACTGCTCGATGAGATCACCGGTTTCTTTTTCTTCTTTGGAAAAGGAAGAAGTGGAAATCAACTTTTCCAGAAGATCTACCGCATCATCAAACAATCTTTTCAAATCTTCCATCAGTACAAATCGTATCGTTGACGCTCGATGATGGTTCCGGATTTTTTTCCTTTGGCTGCCAAAAGAAGATTTTCAGCTTTTCCAATCCACACATGATGTACCCCTTTTTTCAAGGCCTCAAAGGCATTGTCCAGCTTGGGAATCATTCCGGAATGAATCACATTTTCCTTTCTCAATTCGGCATAAATATCCTCATTGATCAGTGGGATGATTGAATTTTCGTTTTTCTCATCAATCAATACCCCAGCTTTATTGAAGCAAAAGTAAAGGTTGACATGGTGATCTTTTGCCAGACTGGTAGCCAAAGCCGAGGCAATGGAATCCGCGTTGGTATTGAGTAATTGGCCTTTTTTATCGTGGGTGATGGCATTGACCACCGGTTGAAGTCCCGCACTGAGCAGGGTATCCACCAATTCGGTGTTGATCTCCTGAATATCTCCTACAAACCCATAATCAATCCCTTTGACCGGCCGCTTGATGGATCGGATCAGGTTGCCGTCCGCACCGGTCATCCCGATGGCATTCACTTTCAAAGCCTGAAGTTTGGCCACAATGTTCTTATTGATCAGACCCGCATAGACCATCGTTACGATGTCCAGGGTATCCTTGTCCGTAATTCGTCGACCATCGACCATTTCCGGCATCACGCCCATACTTTCTCCAAATCGGGAAGCCAACACACCTCCTCCGTGAATGAGAATTTTATGCCCAGGAAACTTGGCGAAAAGGGCCAAGAACTCATCCAACTTCTCCGGGAAGTCGATGACGTTTCCGCCGATTTTGATAATAGAGATTTTCATGTGATCGTTAATTTTTTTTATTTGCCACATGGAATCTCGCATGTTGAACCTGAAAAGTAAAGTTCATCATTTTTGTCATGCTCGATTTCATAGGTTTGGAAGCTAAAAAAGGTTAACCGAGCATTTTACTAAGTACTGCCTGTGCAGCGTAGATTCTATTTTCAGCTTGCTTTTGTACCAAAGAGCGGGAACCGTCTAAGATTTCATCAGAAAGCTCGAGGTTTCTTCTCACCGGTAAGCAATGCATTACCTTACCGTTAGATGCATTTTTAAAGTGATCCTCTGTCAGCATCCAGCGGGAATCTGTGCATAAGATTTTCCCATACTCATTAAATGCCGACCAGTTTTTAACATACACAAAATCAGCATCCTGAAGGGCTTTGCTTTGATCGTATTCGATGGTAGCACCCGCGGTGAAAGACTCATGGAGTTCGTAGCCTTCGGGATGGGTGATCGTGAGGTCATGTCCCATTCCAAGTGACCATTCGGCAAAGCTGTTGGCCACGGCATGAGGAATAGATTTGATATGAGGCCCCCAGGTAAGAACTACTTTTGGTTTCTTTTTCCCTATCAAATGCTCCTGAATGGTGATCTGATCGGCTAAACTTTGCAAAGGATGTCGGGTAGCCGATTCCAAACTCACCACTGGAATTCCGCTGTGTTTGATGAATTGACCAAAGATGAAGTCCGTCATATCTTCTTCTTTGTTGGTCAGAGAAGGAAATGCACGGATCGCTAAAATGTCAAAATAGGAACCCAAGACTCCTGCAGCATCTTTGATATGCTCCACGGTGCCTTTGTTCATGATGGCACCTTCCTGCATCTCTAGGGCCCAACCTTCCTTGTCCATGTTGAGCACCATGGCTTCCATGCCCAGATTTTGGGCAGCGATTTGAGTAGAAACTCGTGTTCTGAGAGAAGGATTGAGGAAAATACAACCGACACGCTTGCCTTGGCCTTTGGCTTGGTCAAGACGTGGATTGGCTTTATAGGCGAGAGCCAAATCGATCAATTCCTGACCTAGCTCTTTGGATTCAAATTGGGTGAAGTACTTCATGTAGTGGGTTGAATTGGCTCCGAGAAACTCAATTGGCTAGAATTTCCTTCAGAGCGGTCAAGAACGAATTTAACTGATTCCATTCGACAGACAAAGGTGGGAGCAGACGTATTGTCTGTTTTCCGGCAGCCGAACCGGTGAACATGTGGTATTTTTTGACCAATTCATTGCGGACAGGACCCGCATCCCGATCTAGGTCAATCCCGATCATCAACCCTTTTCCTCGAACCTCAATGATTCCCGGAATCGTCTTCAATTCCTCGATCAATCGATCTCCAAGCTCCAATGCTTTAGCTTGCAGATTTTCTTGTTCCAAAACCTCCAACACTGCCAATCCCGCCGCGCAAGCCAAATGATTTCCTCCAAAAGTGGTTCCTAACAAGCCATAGCTCGCTTTGAATTCCGGAGAAATCATCAAGCCACCGATTGGGAAACCGTTGCCCATACCTTTGGCCATCGTGATGAGGTCAGGCATGATGCCATCTACCCACTGATGGGCAAAGAAACGACCCGTACGGCCATAGCCGGATTGCACCTCATCGAGGATTAATTTGGCTTCGTATTTCTTAGCCAAAGAGGAAATGCCACGGAGAAAATCTGGTTCGGGAACCTGAATTCCACCCACCCCTTGAATTCCTTCTATGATGATGCCTGCGATGGTATTGGACTTCAGCGCTTCTTCTACCGCTTCGATATCACCCCAAGGAAGGATGTGAAAATCTTCTCGAGCATTGCATGGAGCTACGATTTTCGGATTGTCTGTCAAAGCCACAGCTCCGGAAGTTCGGCCATGGAAAGCGCCTGAAAATGCGATGAAACCAGACTTGCCAGAAGCAAACGAGGCCATTTTAATGGCATTTTCATTGGCTTCTGCGCCTGAGTTGACCAAGAAAAGCTGGTAGTCATGTAGGCAGGAGAGGTGTCCTAGTTTTTTGGCCAACTCTTGCTGAATTGGAATCTCAACTGAGTTGGAGTAAAAAGCGATTTTGTCCAGTTGATCTTTGATTCGCTTCACGTAATGCGGATGCGTATGCCCGATGGAAATCACTGCGTGACCTCCATAGAGATCCAAATATTCTTGCCCCTGATCGTCCCAAAGCCGACAGCCTTCTGCGCGGTCAATGGTGACGGGAATGAGGGGATATACGTCGAAAAGATTCATGGGGAATTACGATTTACTGCTTGATTTATTTCGAATTTCGGATGTATGATTTCGGTTGGTCCGAAATCCGAAATCCCATTTCCGAAATCAGAAAGCTATTGATTTAAGATTGAGTCCCAACTTCTCTTCCAGTCCAAAGGCCAAATTGAAGTTTTGCACGGCCTGACCGGAAGCACCTTTTAATAGGTTGTCAATCGCTGAATAAATGACCAATTGTCCGGCTTCTTTTTGGACAAATAGAATGCACTTATTGGTATTGACTGCTTGCTTCAAGTCGATATCCTGAGTGGACACGAACGTAAAAGCCGCATCCTTATAGAATTCCTGATAAGCTGCCACTGCCTCGACTTCGGATCCTTCAAAAGGAAAATAAGCCGTCACCCAAATTCCACGGGAGAAATTGCCCCGATAAGGAACAAACAAGAGTTCTGACCCAAAGTCAGGATTCAATTGCCTGAAAGTCTGCTTGATTTCCTTGAGATGCTGATGGGTGAAAAGCTTGTAAACCGACATATTGCCTGTTCGATAGCTGAAATGGGAAGTCTCAGCAAGCTTTTTTCCTGCACCTGTAGAACCTGTTATTCCACTAATGTGTACCTGATCTTTGATCCAACCTTTAGAAATTGCCGGTGCCAAAGCCAATTGAATCCCTGTAGCGAAGCAACCTGGATTTGCGATTCGTTTCGCGGTTTTAATTTTAGAGGAGTTTACCTCAGGAAGGCCATAAATGAACCCGTGCGATTCATCTCTGAAATCTGTTGAAAGGTCAATGATAACCGTTTCAGGAGAAAAGGAGTGAGCTTCCAAAAAGCCTTTGGTCTCTCCGTGGGGAAGGCCCAAAAACACGGCATCCACTTCAGAAGGCACTACGTCGGTAAATACCAAGTCACAATCTCCAATCAAATCCGGATGTGATTCGATGACTTTTTTTCCTTTTTGGCTATTGGAGTGGACACATACCAGTTCGACCGCCGGATGATGAACCAAAATCCGAAGGAGTTCGCCTCCGGTGTAGCCTGCCGCTCCAATGACCGCTGTTTTGATCTTAGTCATTTCCGCTGTTGACTTTGTGGAAGATGGCAGTTTGGTTACCCAAGATTCGGGTAAATCCTTTGACATCTTCTCCTGTGTAGCCTTTGTTCATTTCTCCATAGCTTCCAAACTTGGAAGACATCAAATCATGCTCGGAATGAATTCCAAGTAAGGTGAAACGGTAAGGCTGAAGCAATACACGAACATCACCGGAAACAAACTCTTGGGTACTTGCCAAGAAAGCCTCGAGATTTCTCATCACCGGATCGAGGTAATGACCTTCATGGAGGTGATTTCCGTAGAATTCAGCCTGCTGATTTTTCCAGAACATCTGCCACTTGGTCAAGGTGTGTTTTTCCAACAACTGATGGGCTTTGATAATGATAATCGGTGCAGCCGCTTCAAATCCTACGCGGCCTTTGATGCCGATGATCGTATCACCCACGTGAATATCACGACCGATTCCATAAGGTGCTGCCAAAGCCTGAACCTTCAAGATAGCATCCACCGGATTATCATAAGTCACTCCGTTTACACCTTTCAATTCACCTTGATCAAAAGTCAATTTAATTTCTTTTGGCTCGTGCTCAGATACTTGCGTAGGCCAAGCTTCCTCAGGAAGGTATTCGGAAGAGGTCAGGGTTTCTTTTCCACCCACCGATGTACCCCAGATTCCTTTGTTGATCGAATAAGCGGCTTTCTCAAAATTCATGGAAACGCCATGCTTTTTAAGGTATTCGATTTCTTCCTGACGGGAAAGTTTCAAATCACGAATAGGAGTGATGATCTCGATATCCGGCACGATGGTTTGAAAAATCATATCAAAGCGCACCTGATCATTTCCGGCACCGGTAGATCCGTGGGCTACAGCTTTTGCGCCAATGGATTTGGCATATTCAGCCAGAGATTTAGCCTGCACGATTCGCTCGGCAGATACCGAAAGGGGATAAGTTGCATTTTTCAGCACATTGCCGAAAACCAAATATTTGATCACGGACTCGTAGTAATAATCCACCACATCCAAAATCGTGAAAGAAGATACACCTAGTGTCTTTGCGCGCTCTTCGATGGTTTTCAATTCTTCGGAAGAAAATCCTCCCGTATTTACTATAGCTGCATGGACTTCGTAGCCCAGATCTTTGGTCAAATGCAAGGCGCAAAATGTCGTGTCAAGACCTCCGCTGTACGCTAAAACGACTTTTTTCATATTGTCTAGTAGGTTTGTCCCATCACGGGATGAGTAGGTTATAGAAATATACTTTTCAAGGTGTCTTTCGACTTGGTGAGTTTGAGCATGACGAACTTTTTCAATCTGACCCAACGATCAAACAGCTTCAGTTCCTTCTCAAAATCATCCCTCAGCGCAAGATCCTCGGTGTGGTTCTTTTTGGCTTGTGGATCATACAGCATTGCTGTACAGAGACAATTCTGTCGATTTTTCGACATGAGAATCTCATAATTCACGCAGCTTTGGCAGCCTTTCCAAAATTCTTGATCATCGGTCAGATCAGAGTAGGATACAGGAATGTAGCCCAATTCCGAGTTGATCTTCATCACGGCTGCACCGGTAGTCAAACCGAAGATTTTGGATTCCGGATATTTTTTACGGCTCAGTTTGAAAACTTCCTGCTTGATTTTTCTTGCCAATCCATACTTCCTGAATTGCGGCGACACAATCAAACCGGAGTTAGCCACAAACTTGCCGTGACCCCAAGCTTCAATATAGCAGAATCCTGCCCAAACCCCATCCGAAGTCAAGGCAATGACTGCCTTTCCTTCATCCATTTTGGTTTCGATATAGGCCGGGCTCCGCTTGGCAATACCTGTTCCTCTAGCTTTTGCAGAGTTTTCCATTTCAGCTGTAATCTGCTCGGAATACTTCTTATGAGTGGAATCGGCTACAATGATGTTGAAAGAGATTTCTTCCATTGAAATTGCATGAATTGTACTGTCTCCGGAGAGAGCAGGGCTTGTGAATTAAGATTTAGTAAATGGATTGGTCGGGAGGAGTTTTCCACGTAGGAAAACAATAAAGTACGCAGGGTCAAACCCTAAACGTCTGCCTAGACCTCAACAAAGGAGAAAAATTAACCATAGCTTCAGATGCCAACGAGAAGTTGACTTGAAGAAAAGAAAGGTTCGCTATGGTGTTGAACTTGATCATGCTTTTGAGGCTGCAAATGTTATACCTCAAAAAAACAATTGCAAGGATTATTTTTTAAAATTCAGGCCTATTTCTTGAAAATTTTGAAATAAAAGCAAAAAAGGCCTTTGTAATCGGTACAAAGGCCTTGCTTTTATTTGGGAAATTCTAATTCTAAGAAGCCATTTCCTTGAGTGCTTTTACCAATTGGTCGCATTCGGCAGTGGTAGTATAGATATTGGGACTTACTCTCACGCCTTTCACCCCGGAGCCATCGATCGGAGCGGTGAAGATTTTGTATTTCTCCAACAGGATTTTACCCATTTCCGCAGGTGTGTATTTTTCCACCCATACATTTCCAATGCCGCAGCAACGGGAAGGATCTTCTGGAGTGTTTACTTTGATTCCAGGATGGTTTCGGACCTGATCCGACCAATATTTTTGGATAAATCTCAATCGATCTTCCTTTCTCTTTGCTCCAATGCGGTTTTGAAATTCAATGGAATCGATCACTGTCAAATCCGTTGCAGCAGGGTGTGTTCCGATATGATTGAGGTATGCGATTGTTTTTAAATTGAGGTCAAAAGGAGCCAAAAGCGGTTGGATTTTACTGATTTTGTCTTTTTTCACATACAGCATTCCAGCTCCAAGAGGTACACTCAACCACTTATGAAGACTGGATCCGTAGTAGTCACAGTCGAGTTCATGCATGTTAAAAGTGAAATGACCTACCGCATGTGCCCCATCGAGCATAACCTCTACTCCATAGGAATGAGCCATGTCTGCAATTTTTCTCACGGGTAAAATATGCCCTGTAATGTTGACGATATGCGGCACCATCATCAGTTTGGTCTTCGGGGTGATGGCTTTTCGGTAGGCCTCGACCACCTCCTCATCATTTTTGGGGTCCATCGGGATGTCGATTTTTACCGTCTTAATCCCCCAGCGTTTGGAAGCCATCTCAAACATCGTCTGCATGCTTCCATAATCCTGATTAGAAAAAACTGCTTCATCACCGGGCTTCCAAGGATAACCGGAAATAATCAAATCCAAAGATTCGGTCGTGTTTCTGGTTAATACCACTTCCTCTGCATCTGCACCAACCAAAGCGGCAAGGGCTGCTGCGGACTTGGCTTTATTTTCAAATTGAACCCCTCGCATGTAGTGGGAAGCCTGAAAATTCACTTCTCGGATGTGAGCGATTTGCTTTTCCAACAATTCTTCGGGGAGAAAGCAATAGTATCCATTTTCGAAGTTGATGTAGTCTCGCTTGATTCGGTAGCCGGCACGGATTTGATCCCAAATGTCATCGGAATTCCAGTCGAGTTGATCTAGTGAAAAAGGTTTTGCAGCCGCAGGAAAGACACTTCCTCCAATGCCAAAAGCGGCCAAATACTTCAGGAAAGATCGTTTATTCATAGGTGTGGGTGGTTTCAAAGGATGTAGGAAAGTAGCCAAATGATCACCAAAAAGATCGCCATCCATGTAATCCAAGGCGAGCGCTTGGGGAATTCAAACTGGCAAATGGGGCAAACTTTTGCCTTGGCATCGACTTCCATGGCACAGGAAGGGCATTCTTTGGTTTTCACAGTTTTGGTGAACTCTTTAGGGTGATTTCCGATTTGTGCTTTAAGTAAAGTAAAAATCCAATCAAATGCCATGAGAAAAAAAGGTGCCGTAGGTGCAGTGCCTTCTTTTTCTGGTGAATTGAAAAATAGAAACTTATGAAAATCGAGATTTGGTCTGACGTCGTGTGTCCTTTTTGCTACATCGGAAAAAGAAAGATGGAAAAGGCGCTACAGAAATTTCCATTTAAAGAAAAAGTCGAAATCGAGTGGAAGAGTTTTCAGTTAAATCCTGATCAGCAAACCAAGCCAGGTGTCAGCACTTTGGAAGATCTCTCCAAATCTAAAGGCTGGTCCATGGAGCAAACCAAACAGATCACTTCCCAAGTAGTGGGATTGGCCAAGGCAGAAGGCTTGACTTTTGACTTTGATAAGGCTGTGGTAGCCAATACCAAAAATGCCCATCGCCTGATTCACTTGGCCAAAGAATTTGGCGTTCAAGACGCTATGAAGGAGCGATTGCTGAAGGCTTACTTTACCGATGGTCTCAATGTGGATGATACCGATACCTTGATACAGCTTGGAAAAGAAGTTGGGGTGCCTGAGGAAAAAATTAAACCCATGCTTGAATCCAATCAGTATGAAGAAGCTGTTTATCAGGATATTTATGAATCCAGACAAATCGGAGTGAGGGGAGTGCCTTTCTTTGTGTTGGATCGAAAATTCGGCATCTCAGGAGCTCAACCGGATGAGGTATTTGATCAGACTCTGGAAAAGGCTTGGGCGGAATACGCTAAAAATAACCCTGTGCTAGACATTGCTTCCGGAAACGAAGGCGAAAGCTGCGATGTGGATGGGAATTGTTGGTAGTAGCGCGAAGACGGAAGACCGAAGACGGAAGAAAACTTCGGTCTTCGGTCTTCCCACTTCCAGCTTTTTCACCAAACTCCTCTGTGTTTCATTTTTAGGGTATAGACAGATCCCATCGCAGTGATAAACAAGGTATTTCGGGTAAGTGAACCAAAAGCCACATTAGCGGTCCAGTTTTCAGGAACCGGAATATGTGCGATTTGCTCTCCGTTTCGGTCAAATACGGTGACTCCTTTTCCGGTCAGGTACACATTGCCACGCTCGTCAATGGTCATTCCATCGGATCCCATTTCGCAGAAAAGTGTTTTGTTGGTCAAATACCCGTCTTCCTGAATCTCATATTTCCAGGTTTTTTTGTCTCCGATATCTGCTACATACAGGTATTTGCCATCAGGAGTACCCACAATGCCATTGGGCTGTTTGAGGTCTTCAGCTACCCGAAATAGTTCAGTTCGATCCGCAGATAAGTAATACACGTGCTGCCCGTCCTGTTGCATTTCTTTGCTCCGGATTCCTTCCCAATAGGGTCTTGGATAGAGTGGATCAGTGAAGTACAAGCCTCCTTTGGGTCTCACCCAAACGTCATTTGGACCGTTGAGCTTTTTACCTCGAAAAGAAGGTACCAACACAGTTTCTTTTCCGGTCTGAGGATCTATCTCCCACAATTCATTGTTCAAGTCAGCCGCAGCGATGAGCTTGCCATCCAACTGAAAATACAAGCCATTGGATCTGCCTGCACCTTCTTTGAATAGTGTAATCTGATTGGAATTGGGATTCCAGCGGTAGATTTTATCATTTGGCTGATCTGTGAAAAAAATGTCTCCCTGACGGTTGACTGCAGGACCTTCCGTGAAACTGAAGCCGTCCTTTACTTTTTCCAATTGTGCTCCTTTGGCTACAATACCGCGTTTGTCATCGATTTGAGCTTGCAGCGTATTTCCTGCCAAAAGAAGTGCGGACAAAACCACCGCAGATTTGAATAAGTTGTTCATAGGTTATTGGGTGTTATTTTCTATTCATGACAAACACGAGCTTGTTCAACTCTGGACTGTATGCCATTCGGGTAATGTTCTGATGGGTCGAAGATTCGATTTTTCCGAGAGAAAGCCAATCTGAATCTCTCACATTTTTGATAAAGACCTCATTTCCTTTTGCCATCAGCAAATGGTTTTTGTCGATCCAAATCAAATCCTGCGAACCCGACAGGGTGTATCCAAAGGATTCGGTGGTATTGGTTTTCAAGTTAATTGACTTGATGCTTACTTGATCTCCTTCTGAGGTTGACTTTAAGTCATTACGGTCCAGGTAGGCGATTTCGGATGTATTTGGGCGTTTTTTGACAGATCTGCCAATATTTTTAGAAATCTCCTGCACATTCCCTTTTCCTCGGGCATAGACCAGTTTGTTGGGTTCTCCTAATACAAACATGGCCGCTTTGTTGTCATACCAGTCGTAATAGCCCACCGGGGCAATGTCATCATACAAAAGCTCGGGCGCTTCACCGATAATCGGATACAGCCAAAGCCGCTGCTTTCCATCCGGCTCTACGACTACCGCCGAAATGTATTGCTTGCAGTCGGTGAGATTTGGGGAATATTCGCTTCGGTCGGGCGTTTTGGACAGGTTGGTAAAATTGCCTGTGCGGAAACTATACAGGATAATGTCATGGTTGCCATTTTGATCCGCTGCCGAAAAGACCAATTCCGAGTCGTTGATGAAATTGGGCTGATTGTCGTATTCCGGCCGATTGGTGAGGGGTTTTGCAGTGGAAGTAAGGAGTTTGATCTTTCCACCCTTTCCTTCGGTATCGACTACCCAAAGATCAGAAGCAGCCTGAGCGTGAAGGGTTTGACAGATCGCCAAAGAAAGAAAAACAAGAAGAGCTATATTTTTTGACATGAAATCAGATTCTAGGCCAACCAAATTACAAAATGCAGGTTAGAATGGCGTGGAGAAATTACAGTTTTACACCAATTCCGTTTTTGATCAACTCAGAAAGAGGCAGGATACCTTAGCTGATCAGGCGGTTTTTTCTTTGGTCCAAAACCCAAGTTTGATCACTGAGATCAATGCATGGAATGTGATTCCTGAAGAACTTCCAAAGGAATTTCCAGCCGAACTGAAGGCATTTTTTACTTTTTACCTTGATAAGGCACAGGAGTATGCTGAATCCGATCTCCGATCAGCTCAGGATTTTTTTGAGGAAAAAGGAGACCTCTACCTCGCTATGCTTGGCTTTTATGCGCTGCCTTACTGCTATGCCTTTGCCGATGGTGCGCAGGTATTGGTTCGGTCCAATCGGATTTTGGATCAGATCGGGGAGAGGCTAGGGGAGACTGCCTCCTTTGTCTTGGAGATCTTTCGCCCGGGAGCTTTTTCAGAGCAAGATCAAGCATATTTGGTTTGTGCTAAAGTCCGATTGATCCATGCATTGAGTAGGTATTTCATCATGAATTATGCTAAAGACTGGGAGTTGGCTTTCGGGCAACCTGTGAATCAAGAAGATATGCTCGGCACCAATCTGGCCTTTAGCCATATCGTATTGAGAGGTTTGGCCAAAATGGGCGCAGCACCTTCGGAAAAAGAATACGAATCGGTCTTGAGCTATTGGAAATGGATCGGGGAGCTGATGGGAATAGAAACTCAATTTTGGCCAACCACGACTAAGGAGGCATTTGAATTGGATAAGCTGATCCGAAAAAGGCATTTGAAATCCTCAGAAGCAGGGCAGCGTTTGGTAAAAGGTCTGCTTCATTTTTACCAAAAAACAATACTCGATCCGGTGCTCAACGCTCAGGCGGAGGGAATTCTTTCCTTTTTCTTAGGTCAAGAGGCATCAGAAGCATTAAACCTGAAACCAGGAATCAAGGTCCCGGGAGAGATCTTGGGTTTGGTGTTTAACTTTGCAGGAAGGAAGAATTTTGGAGGAAAGAAAGGATACAAAGCGCTGAGGAAAAACCTCCAAACTCAGCAGCAAGCCCAGTTTGGAAAAGTACTCGAAATCAAACTTCCCGAATTAAAGCGTACATAATCGGACACTTTCTTGTACGCAAATCATCCAAGATTTTTACACCAACGCGGAAATCAGGGCATATAGGCCACATTTGCCAGATGGCACCTTTTTCGTACTTTGTCCTGCATGAAGGAAATCACCTCATGGCTTAGACGCATCCCTTTGGAATTGATCTTTTGGATCGGTAGCTTAATTGCCATCTTCACGATCAATCCAGATGCAGGACATCATTTCAGCCTTTGCCCACTGGATAGCATGGGCTTCAGCTGGTGTCCGGGATGTGGATTGGGACGGTCGATGAGCCTCCTCGCGCGGGGAGAGATTCAGGCCTCCTGGTCCATGCACCCACTGGCAATGCTGGCCTTTGGTGTGATCCTTCACCGAATTTGGACTTTAATCAAAAACCTAAAAACAACACACAATTATGGCTAATGTATTGAGGCATCTCCCTGAACTGGAAGGTATGGAACTGGGCTACATTCAGGGATTGATGAAAAATATGGACGAGGATCAAGCTTCGCTCTTTGCGCAGGTTTACCGGGCTAGAAGAAAGGATTCTCAGATGATTTTGATCTTGACCTTGCTTGGTTTCTTTGGATTCGCCGGACTACACCGATTTATACTTGGTCAGGTGGGTTTGGGTATTCTCTACATCCTAACCCTTGGCTTGTGCTTCATCGGTACCATCGTGGACTTGGTCAATTACAAGAGCTTGGCTTATGAGTTTAACATCAAAGTAGCCCATGAGACCATGGCGATGATTTCCAACAATTTCCCAAGTTCTGGAAGCTCAAGCTTCTAAGAACTAGCCTAATTACTTACACCACTAACCTAACCTTTGGTTTCGCTCGTCGAGGCCAAAGGTTTTTTTGTTTGTAGATTACTAGTGAAGGTTGCCAACAAAAAGCCCTTCCAAAACGGGTTGGGAAGGGCTGAAAATAAAGTGTCTTTCTAAGATTGGATATAACGTTTTGGCGCTTGGCGCAGTGGCGGATTTCGGAGCACTTCACTGTCAACCAAGCACAATTGTTGCAAGCACAAATGTTGATAGAAGCACTGCACTTGATTTAACCACGTCAGCCCCCATTGCGGCAAACGGCTGTTAGCACCAGTATTTCTTATCATTTCTCAAAGGTCAAATTTATAAAGTCGTCAGTATTAAATCTTAAGTTTCGCATTTCTGGATTATTCAGAAGTTTGGAAATACCTCTAATCATCATTACTGCAACAATGGTTTTCATTTTCCAATAAATCATTTGAGCGAGTGTTTCTTTTCCATCAAGTTTTACATAATCATAAGGGTCATATGAACGCTCTCCGTGAGCAATGTCATTTCTTATTCGATAAGCAACATCTAATAAGCTTTTCATTTGTCGTGCATCTTTCCTTGTCTTGCATAAACTTAGTATGCACATTGATTTAACAAAGTCAGAGGACGTGTTCTTTTCAAATAAACCTTCAAGGGCATAAATCAAATCTAGTAAATTGTCCATTGAAATTTGGTCTGATTCAACAGCATTGAGGTATCTCTTTAATGGCCATAAATCATAATGCCATACAGACGCAAGTCCCTTAAGATTTATATCAATATTCGATTTTTTGCTTGTTTCAATAAGTATTTCGTGCATAAAGGCATTAGAAGCTACTTTAGTTGCATAACTTTTACTACCTGATTTTATTTGAAAAAATCCGTCATTTAATGGTGTGTCATTCCTCATCATAATTGATTGAGTTGGAAAACTTAAATGAAGACCAGCAAGAAAAAAGGAAGCCAATTCTTTAAGGACTGCTAATTGTTGATGATATATCTCAATGAATTCCATTTCATAATGTGGAATGTAATCATCAATCAAATCTTTCTTTGAAGGGATATTTTTGGTTTTGGTATTGTATTCTATTTCAATTATTGAAAAACCAATTTGATGAGACCATTCTTTGTAACTCTTAACTTTTAAATGAGTCGCAATTTTTCCACAAACTTTTTCGATTAGTTCTGGGATTCGTTTTTCATTAACATATCCCGAAATAAAACGAGGATAAACTTTTATTATTGCACTTTTTATTTCTGTTTGATTAGTGTTTTTTAGTCCAGTGCTAAAACTGTAATCAAATTTTCTATTCCAAACTTCATTTTTCAGCATAAGTTTCAAGTGGTCAGTCAAGTCGAAAATCAACTCGTCTGTTTTATGTTTTTCTTCCGTAAAATAACTCGGAACTACCCATCTTGAAATTGTTGTCATTCTCTATTTGTTGGTTCTGATGTCATTTAATATTGGTACTAACGGTTTGCCGCTTTGCGAAGGCGGGGATTTTCAGCACTAAACTTCATTAGATGCACAAAGCTTGAATTTAGCACTTCACTGTCATAGAAGCACGAAACCCCCGCTTTTGCAAAACGGCTGTGTGTGCCCAGCATGGGCATCTGGTATCGAAGATATCAAAATATTCCAGAGGGTGGAAGTCCCTTGTGCGCGGGGGTAACGTCCTGAAGCATTAGCAAGTCGCAAGGTGGTTTGTCGTAAGGCATGCACTGAAGGAAGCGAGCCTGCAAACCCCGGTTCCAACGTACAGGAACTGGATACAGAGGCCTGACAGGTCGGATAAGGTAGCACAGCATACTGACGTCCCAAGGGTGGGGAACCATCAAGTGCCTGCCTGGTAGATCCAGTGGAAATTGGGGGAAGGAATATGCTCTTACCTGGGGAGGTCTCTGGATGTCGAGAACATCCAAGAGAAGTCAGCAGAGGTCATAGTAACCAGCAGAAACGAGCCATAAGAACTATGGAGGCCTCATGAAACTGGCGAAGGGCCGAACATTGGATTACGTCCAAATTCGATGAGGAGTTCCGTCCTGCGGAATAGCCTTTTCTTAAGCGGACAGGGTTAACAGATTAAAGAATGATAGAACAAGTACTCAACCGTAAGAACCTGTACAAAGCCTACCGAAAGGTGGTGCAGAACAAAGGTTCGTCAGGTGTGGACGATATGAAGGTCACCGAACTGTTTTCCTTTCTGGAAAGCAACAGGAACAGCCTTCTGACCTCCATCCTCAACCATAGTTATGTACCCAAGCCTATCAAGGGAGTGGAAATCCCCAAGAGTAACGGAAAGACAAGGTTGCTTGGAGTTCCCACCGTAGTGGACAGATGGCTCCAACAGGCGGTAAGCCAAGTACTGATGACCAAGTATGAACTCACGTTTGAAGATCACAGCTATGGGTTCCGTCCCGAAAAGAACATCCACAAGGCCGTGACACAAGCGCTGAATTACATCAATGATGGCTATCAGGATATTGTGGACATCGACCTGAAAGGATTCTTTGACGAAGTGGACCATTCGATTTTACTTGAACTCATTTACCAACGGGTAAAATGTCAGACCACTCTAAGGCTCATCCGAAAGTGGCTGCGTGCACCGATCCAGATCAACGGAAAACTGCACAAACGTCGAAAAGGCGTTCCGCAAGGTTCCCCGATCAGCCCCCTCCTAAGCAATATCCTTCTGGATGTGTTGGACAAGGAACTGGAACGGAGAAACCTGAAATACGTCCGCTATGCGGACGATTTCAGCATCTACACCAAGTCAAAGAAGGAAGCCAGAAAAGTCGGCAATGAGATTTATCTCTTCCTAAGAGACAAACTCAAATTGCCCATCAACAGGGAAAAGAGTGGCATCCGAAGACCATCCGATTTTGAGTTATTAGGACATGCATTTGTCCCGACCTACGAAAGAGGAGTCAAAGGAAAATATCAGTTGGTAGTGAAGAAAAACAGCTGGGTCTCACTCAAACGTAAACTCAAACAGATCACCAAGAAGACAAAACCGTATAGTTTTGAGGAAAGGCTTCAAAAGTTGAGCGAGGTATGGCGGGGCTGGGTAAATAACTACCGCCTTGCCAGCATCACAGCTAAACTGAAATCACTCGATGAGTGGCTGAGAAACCGACTTCGCTACTGCATCTGGTCCCGAAAGCTTTCGGGAGAAAAAGCCTGAGCGGAAACGTAAAAACCTGATCAGATTGGGAGTAGACCCAGACCATGCCTATGCATTTAGCAGAACTAGGAAAGGGGGGTGGGCAGTCGCTCAGAGTCCGATTCTGACGACGACTATCACGCTGTCTCGTCTGAGAAGGAAAGGGTATGAATCGATGCTTTCCTATTACCAAAAATCGCAACCTACAATCCAGTGAACCGCCGTATACAGCCTGTCCCGAACTTGATTCGGGAAGACCCGTACGTACGGTGGTGTGAGAGGCGCACCCTATCGAGGAAACTCGGTAGGGCCGTCTACTCGATTAGCACCCGTACTATTCATTCCGTTGTCTGTTTGTCGCTTTATAATTTGTTCCATCGTAAATTAATAAGTTGTCCCACATTACATCTGTATCGGGTTTTACATTTCTTGTTAAGATATATGGGAGTCCATTTTTAGTTAGTTGAATAATTCTTATTTCATCAATGTTTTCAAAGTCTGTGCTTTTGTATAAAACTTTAAAGTCCTTGTTAATTGTCAATGTAACATAAGCAAAATTCTCTGAATTAATAATTGATAGTATTGTGTCGTTGTCTGAAAAGGATAAATGAGTTCCGTTGTTTTCAAGTCCGTAATAAGGTCTCAGCTCGTTTAGCTTTGTCAAAATATTCTGCGTCATTATAGTGTCTTTTGAAACCTTATAACTTAATTGCTCAAACATCCCACTAAAACTACTTATTCCATAATAACCATCTTCTTTGATTAATTTCTCTGTCTTGAATACAGCGATAAAAGGTGAAGAAATGTTTTGATTTAAATACTCAACACGAACAAAGTCAGCATTACAAAAAAGTTTGTTGTTTCGGTCATATATTTTAAGTTTTGAAAGTCCCCGAAGGTCAAAATATTTTTGCGATAAATTGTCGGGAAATTTGTGCCTGCTGTTTTCATCGTCTTCATAAATTAAAGAGTCAGCAAGTTTTACTATTCTCTCGTACTCGTCTGCGTTTGTCTGGTCTTTTATGAAATACAGTTCAACATAGGCTTCATTGTCCTTAGAAAAATAAAATTTGTCTATGAAGCCAATGTATTGAATGTTCTCATTCAGTAAATCTTTATTCGTTTGTAAAGTGTCAATATTGGTCGTTTGCAAACTGTCACTGTTTGAACGTTTAGAATTGTCCTTATTGGAACAGCCAAAAGTCAGAAGTAATATTGTAAGAATTAGAAATGTTCTCATTAGTTGTTGTCTGTTTAAGTATGGGTGCTAACGTGATTCAGCTTGGAGATGGCGGGCATTTGGAGCCGTTCGCTTCCAGCCTACTCCTAACTTATTAAAGATACTGAACTTTCTATTTACCCGGAACCGCCCGCTGTATCCAAGGTGATGTTACCACCTGGCTTCCTTTTGTTTTAGAGTTCGATATCATAATATTTTGCAAACTTTTTTATGAAGTCTACATAAACTTGATTTACATGAGGCTTTGAAGTGTAAACTTTGCTTGTTCCATTAGGATAATTTATTGTATGTGTTGTTTCTTGTGGATTCAAAGCGTTTTCATACTCAACCTTTATATGTTTGGTAGCAATCTCTTTTTGATTTGTTATCATCAATAATATAAACTTCCCTATTGGCGAAACCATGTAAATTCGGTCACTTTCATTTTTTTCTACAAGCTCTACAAGTTTTGCGAGGGAATTATACTTTTCAAAGTGAGGAATTAAAAAGCTTTCAATGTGGTTTGCAACTTGTTCTCTTATTACCTCAAAACTTTCTTTATTATTTAATTCGTACCAATGGTCTTTACGTTTAGTGAGATTTCCGATTCTTCCTTGAATAAAACAATCATTAAACTGAGGTGACAAAATTGAATCCTCCTTTTCAGTTAAAATACTGTTGATTTTTCCACTGTAAAAACCCAAATTAAAAGTAAAGCTTATGCTTTCATCATAAGAATTCCACTTACTTTTCTGAATATTCAAACATTGGAAAATATCATTCATACTTCTATTAAAATGAAGTCCTTTTTTCTTGAACCCCAAACCTTTCAATGCAGGTGTAATGGTCAATTTAAGTATATCATCAAACTGTTGTTTTAATTTAGCTTCTTGCATTGCAGTTTTTTAAGCTTGCCGGTAACTCATTTATTTATACACCTTTGGCACTCTAATGCACCCAATTTTCGGCAGATTAGTGCACCTTGAGGTAACTATTATTTTTCAGCCCTTCTTCCTCCGAAATCTTTATCAAAATAGCCCGATTACCTTTCTCCTCCAAATCTTAGTTTACCAGTTCGCGCACTTGGCCTGGCAAATAGAACTCATAGATTTTTATGGTTTCCGCTGTACCTCCCTGAATAAGAAGGCGATCTGTGCCGATACAAGTATGATCTCTAAGATTTGGAGAACTAGTGAATCTCTCGGATGAACAACCTTCCAAATCTTACCAGTCTTCCGAATCGGTGATTTCTATTTCTTTTGACTTCAGATTAATCGCATCTTTTCCCTTGTCAGATAGGATCAGGTGAAATTGGGATAATAGCTTCCCGGCTTTTTCCAGTTCTTCAAAAGAGGCCTGTGCGATATGAAAAGGCAGTTCGATCAAGTTGGCATCCTTGGAAGAAAAAGGAGGAGAGACCTCCGAATCAAAAAAGTAGGGCCACATCGTTTTGGCACAACTGATCCCCCAAAAATCCATGGGATACTGCGCGGAGTAGGTTTGAAGCCGTTCGTTGATTTCTTCAAAAAAACGTGCGGTTTCAGCTAATCTGATACGTGAACCGGCTCTGGATTTTCCTTTGGTTTTCAGGTGTTTGATTTGGGATTTTCCTTGCTTTTGTCGGACCATATAAGCCCGAAAAACCCGGTGATCGATCAGTTGCCCTTGATGAAAATACCCTACCGCAGCCTGCCCTGCACGGATCAAAGCCAAGGAAAAATGGGTTTCAGGCCGAACGTCCAATCCCTTCTTTTCATCCCACTCGTAAGTCCAAGGCAAGTACATTTTTGCCAGCCACTCATTTTCCTTTTCCAAAACCAACTGATGCTTTTCCTCCTCGTAATTCACGATCCAATGGGACTCCTTTGCATGAGTAAGGATTTGCTCCGCATCAGATAAGCTTAAAGAAATGGATTGGGGAATGGTCATGTTTGGGAAGCCATTTAGGCTATCTTTGTGCAAAGAAACCGAAAAATCATGCAGGAAGAAATCCAAAAAGTCCTCAACCGGATGTGCGACCCAAAAGAAGACGAAGCCTATCACTTTGCGGATAAATTGGGAGCGATGGCGGATGAAGAAACTAAAAATCATCTGATTACCCTCGTGAAAGGAGATAATTGGGAGATCGCTTACCTCGCATGTCGTGCACTATCCAAGACCTCATGGAATGAAGAGTCTTTGGATGCGATTTTTGAGGCGATTTTTGACAAAAAGAATAAGTCAGTTCAAGGGGCATTCGCTCAGATTTTAGAGGAATTTGACTTGGCTGAGCGTTTTGTGGACATTTTTAGAGTGTACCTGTTTGGCAATTTTAAGGCATCTACCTTAGCCAAAGATTACTTGGACAGTGTGGAATTTGACATTACCCCGCGTACCATCCGAAAAGCGGAAAAACACTGGAACCATTACTTGCACAATCCTGAAGATGAAGGAAGTCTGATCTTGAAAAAGTCAGAAGTGGAGCCTATGCTACAGGAGCTGAAAGAATTATTCTCCTGATCGGATACAACATTTGCCATTTTCCTCTGTTTTTAAACTATGAGGAAAGAGGAAGTTATCGATCTGCATTTTGGGTTTTTCAGAGATTTTGGATTTGCCTTTCATCCCCAACATCTATTGTTTGAAAAGCCATTTACCGAAGGTAACCAGGTAATCTTCGTGCATTATACCGAGTATCCTGATGTTTCTTATTTAGAGTACAAATTGGGAATCAGGAATCATTTGGTGGAGACTATTATTCACAAGTTCCTTCCCACGCTGAGCGATTACGCACAGCGATCAATTACCCTAATTCAATCTCCCGATGCGATTCAGGCGGGCTTTCCGAAGAGATTTGTGTTGGATCATGAATTCAATCTAATTGAAGCCATCGAAAAAGGCGAGGAATTTTTGGTCAAACATGGGTTTCACTGGCTGGATACGATGTCTGATTCTAAATCTTTAGAATTGGCATTTGAAATACAGCAAGCACAACCCTTTCCCAACCAAAATTTTGTTTATCACGCTTTTAGAGGGGTTACTCTAGCCAGATTGTACCACAGGGAGGGATATGAAGAGTTAAGGCAACTATATCTTCACCAAATCAAACAAAAGGAATTGACACCGTTTACCATCGCCTCATTTCTCCAATTGCTTGATTTTTTGGATCATCTCTAAGTTTAAAACCGTTTTTTGACTCCTCGTACCGCTTCGGCACTGATGGGATCTTCTGGCCATTCGTGTTTGGGGTAGCGCCTTTTCAGTTCTTTTTTCACTTCGAAATAGCCATTGGCCCAAAAGCTCTTTAAATCCTGAGTAAGCTGCACCGGTTTGTAACCCGGAGACAGCATTTCGATCAATACCGCCACTTTTCCCTGATTGACTTTGGGCGTGTCGAGTAAGCCGAATAATTCTTGCAGTCGAACGGAAAGCAGGGGAGTAACTCCCTCTTCTTTGTATTCGAGCCTGATCTGACTGCCCGAAGGAACAGTAATTTTTGAAGGGGCCAAAGATTCCAAAAGTTGTTGCTGCTCAAAAGAAAGGGAATGAAGGAGAATTTGACTCAAGTCCAGTTTTTTGAAATCCTCGTTTTTGGAGATATTTTCCAAATAAGGTTCCAACCATTCCGGTGAGCTTTGACAAAGCGTTTCAACTGACCAATCCGGCCAATTTTGATCTGGATTCCATTTTTTCAAGGATTGCACCCGAAAAATCAGCTGCATCACCTCCTCATTCCAATCCAGGAGGAATTGTCCTTCTTCCTGAATTGCCTCAAGAATAGCTTGCTTGGCCAAGGACTTATCGAACTTTTGGAGCGGTCTTGTTCCTAAAATGATGGCACCAATCCGGATTTCTGAATGCGCGATCAGTCCCCCTTTTTTTCGATCCCATTCCAAGACTTCCTTGGTCTTGAGCAAAGGAGCCAAGTCTTTTGGGTTGAGCGGGGCTGCCATCCAGATTTTACCCAGGCCTTCTCGTGCATCTACATGCGCAACCGCCAACCAAGACTCGTGCGCCAAGTCATCGCGATGACCGATTTGGGCGATTTTCCCATTGGAAAGCTGAAATTGGGCATTGTTTCCCGGACGAGCAGCAGCAATTCGTTCTGGATAGGCATAGGCCAAAAGTAGCCCTGTGGCCCATGGGTCAGCGGGTTTATTTTCGGGCTGAATGTTGAAAAGACGGCGATACTGCGCGGCTACTTTTTCGATTTTTTTGATCCGAGACATGCTGACACCTCGATCACGAAACTTTCTCAAGGCATCAATCCGCAAATTCAAATCCACGCCTGCATCAGCAGGGAGCGGGTCTCTTTCCTCCAATACCGCAGCGATATCCGTGGCCAAAGCCAATTGATTCATCCGTTTGGCATAGATGAGCATGTGTGCGATTCGTGGATGAACGGGCAGCTGATGGATTTCCTTCCCGTGGTCGGTCAATTTTCCGACTTCCACCGCATCGATGGCTTCGAGTACTTTTTCAGAAAGTGCCAACGTACCTGCTGGAGGTGGTGTCAGCCAAGTCATGGATCGGATATCTTCTTTGCCCCAAGCTTTCATATCGAGCACCAGCGAAGTCAAATCTGCCTCCAAAAGTTCTGGAGTCCGATATTCTGCCAATTGCGCTTGGGTGGCTTTTGACCACAGCCGATAAGAATGACCGGAAGACAGTCTGCCTGCCCGTCCACTTCGCTGATCCGCCGAATCCTTGCTGATGCGATGCAGAACCAAACGGGAAAGTCCTGAACGGGCATCAAATCGATTCGATTTGGCAAAGCCGGAATCAACCACCACCCGGACACCTTCGATGGTCAAGGATGTCTCTGCAATGTCTGTGGAAAGAACGATTTTCCGCTTTCCTGAAGGATGGGGGAGAATAGCGCGATTTTGCTCCGATGGAGAAAGTTGCCCAAAAAGTGGGACAATGACATCCTCAGGAAGTGCTCTTTTGAGGATTTCTTCGGTCTTTTTGATTTCGCCCTGACCGGGCAAAAAGACCAGAAAATCGCCGGTGTGCTTCTTGGTCAAAGGGATGATTTGCCGAGCGGTATCCTCACCGATGGCATATTCGTCCACTTCATTGAGGTAATTCACCTCTACGGGATATTGTCTTCCTTGGCTTTGGATCACTTTTGATCCTAATAGCTGAGAAAGCTGGTCTGCATCTATGGTGGCTGACATTAGCAGAATTCTCAAATCCGGTCGAAGCACTTGCTGTACTTCTCTGGCTAGCGCCAAAGCCACCTCAGAAAAGAGATTGCGTTCGTGGAATTCGTCAAAAATCACCAATCCAACCTCTTCCAGAGCATTGTCCTGATGCATCATTCGGGTCAGAATCCCCTCTGTAATCACTTCTAGCCGGGTTTGATTGGAGATGGCCGATTCAAATCGGATTCGATAGCCCACTGTTTTTCCGACTTCTTCACCAAGCATATCAGCCATTCGCTGGGCGATGCTTTTGGTGGCCAAGCGACGAGGCTCAAGCATAATGATCTTTTTGCCTGCAAGCCATGGTTCATCTAAAAGAGTCAAAGGCAAGAGTGTACTTTTTCCGGCACCTGGAGGGGCTTGGATGATTAAGGAGTTGGAAGCTGAAAGGTGTTTTTTGACCTCGGGGATGATTTCTGAAACGGGTAGGTCAAATGAAAAAGGATCAAATTTTGGCATGGTCCACAAAATTACCCACGAGAAGTTACTAATCGAGATTCAGCTTAAAAAAGGCATAAAAAAACCATCGAATTATTTCCGATGGTTTTTTTCAAAGTGGATCTAACACTTAAGAACCGATTTTAGCTGAAGCTTTTGCATATTCCCAACGAATCTCGAAAGAGTCAGGCTTCACTTCATATACGAGTCTTTCTTCCATTGTAGAAGTTTGCTGAGAAGGTACGTTTACCCTTAATGCGTCTTGTTTTGCATCATAGGTATATGCTCCCCATTGCTTGGCCACCTTGTTGAAAATGAAGGTTGACTGACTTTCTCCGGGAATAATAAAGAAGCTGTAAGTACCTGCAGGTAGTTTTTGTCCCTCTATGCTAATGTCTTTGGTAGTAGTAAAGGTGGTTGCATCATCGGCACCAGCTCTCCATACTTGACCCAGTGGCACAAGGTCACCCCAAATTGTTCTGCCTTTGACAGCGGGAGAGGAATATTTGATGGTGATTTTGCTGCCTGCAGCTGTTCCTTCAGCTGTTCTTGCCGGACTTGCTTTTTCCTGAGCAAAAGAAACCACAGACGCCAATAAGGCTAGGGAAAGTGAAAAGAAGATTTTTTTGAAGTTCATGTTAATAAAGGGTTGGTTATAGAAATGATTTAAATTAATTCCATTCTGCTAACTCCTAATTGCAAAACAAAGTTGCAGCGAAATGAAAAAAGCCTTCCGTAAAAATTGGAAGGCTTCGATATCAAAGCTTAGATTCTAACCCAAGCTTGTTTTTTGTTGCTTTCTACAATACGCTCACCGATGATGAGTTCTCTGAGACCATCCGCAAAGGTCGGGAAGCTTGGATTTTCGGGCTGCTTGCCTGTCGCAATGGCCGCATAGACCTCTTTAAACATCTGCTTGGAGGTATCAGGGAAGCCTTCATTGTGTCCACCGGGGAAACTGATCAGGGATGATGCTTCTCTATGGAACAAGGATGGATCTTTCATCAAGTGCTCATTTGCTTTTTCACGTTTGCCGATCCACAGTTCGTTTGGTCGCTCTGAATTGAATTCAAAATTAGACTTGGAACCTGCGATTTCGATATTTAATCGGTTTTTACGTCCTGCATTTACTTGTGACACGGTGATAGAACCTTTCGAACCGTTATCAAAACGAAGCATAACCGTCGCATGATCTTCGGTATTGATCGACACTTCTTGATAGTCATCCATGGTTAGCATTTTACCCGAATAGGTTTCGATCGGCTTCAATGGCTTCAATCGGGTCTTGTGAACCGTAGAGAAATCAGCCATCACTTCGGTGATTTTCAAGCCAGTGACGTATTCGGTAATGTCCAAAAGGTGAGATCCGATATCGGCGATGGCACGGGAGTCCCCGGATTTGTCCGGTTCCAATCTCCAGTTATAGTCAGTCTGAAGGAAAAGCCAATCCTGAAGGTAAGAACCCATAATTGAGTACACTTCCCCGAGTTCACCTTTTTCACGCATCACTTTCATCTGACGTACCATCGGGTAGTAGCGTAAGTTGAAGTGAACAGCATTGACCAAGCCGGTGGTACTTGCAATTTTTACAAGTTCTTCAGCTTCATGAATTTTTACTGCCAGAGGTTTTTCACAGATCACATGCTTTTCCGCTTCCATGACCGCCTTGGCTTGGGAGTAGTGGAGAAAGTTTGGCGTACAGATGTGCACTACATCAATATCGGCCTGCTTGAGCATGTCGTCAAAAGTATAAGCTCTGGGTATTCCAAGCATTTTGGCTTTTTCATTAGCCAATTCTTGATTGACTTCAACCAAGGCAACTACTTCGACATTGGGAATTCTTCTCAGGGCCTCAAGGTGCGCCGGACCGATAAATCCGGTACCTACGATAGCCGCTTTGATGGTTTGGGACATAGGTTTAGGGTTTTGTTAAAAAACAGACGGATCGAAGTTAGAAATTTTATCAGCTTAGAAAAATCAATTTAGGACGTAAATAAGCTGCTCAGTGATTCTTACAATTCAATTTCTGAGATAAAGTAACCCTTGAGATGACAGTCATGTAAGCCATTTGCAATTCATAACCTTCTTAAAACCAAGTATTCAAAAGCAGGTATTTTCAAAAAAAATTATCCCTAACTTGAAAGTCTTAACAACTTATAACCCATGGCAAACTTTAACCTAAAAATCAACGGCAAGTCCCATACCGTGGATGTCGAAGATGATACCCCGCTTTTGTGGGTACTTCGTGACAGTCTAGGAATGGTCGGAACCAAATTTTCATGCGGCATTGCACAATGCGGTGCCTGTACGGTTCATTTAGACGGAAAAGCAACTTTCTCCTGTGTGACTCCGATTTCCAGCGTCGGCAATTCTGAAGTGACGACCATCGAAGGTCTTTCGGAAGAAGGTGACCATCCGGTTCAGAAAGCTTGGGAAGAAGTGGATGTAGCCCAATGCGGTTATTGTCAGGCAGGTCAAATCATGACTGCGGCGGCATTTTTGGAGCAAAATCCAAATCCAAGCATGGAAGAAATTGATAACGCGATGAACAGAAATATCTGCCGTTGCGGTACCTATCATAAGATTCGTGAAGCAGTAGCCTTAGCCGCCAAAACCAAATAAGCCATGAAAACAGTCACTAAAGCAAGCAGAAGAGATTTTCTGAAGATAGCCGGTACGACAGCAGGAGGCTTGTTTATCGGGTTCAATTGGTTCAGCTGTGATTCTCCCAAAGTGGAAGTGTTGAGCACAGAAGAGATCCTTTCACAAGCCAAATCCTTTAACAGTTACTTATCCATTTCTCCAACGGGAGATGTGGTGATCTATTCACCTAATCCGGAATTGGGACAAAACATCAAGACATCATTTCCCATGGTCGTGGCCGAGGAGTTGGAGGCGGATTGGGAAAAAGTAAGAGTGGTCCAGGCCAATCTTGATCCTGAAAAATATGACCGTCAACTTACGGGTGGTTCGGGTGCAATGCCTCACAGCTGGGAAAGACTGAGAAAAGCTGGAGCTACAGCCAAGTTTGTTCTAGTGGCAGCAGCAGCTAAAACTTGGAATGTACCTGCTGAGGAAATCACTGTTGAAAAGGGCATTATTTCTCACCCAGGATCTGGCAAAAAGGGCCATTTCGGTGAGTTTGTCACAGAAGCAGCTGCCATGACTGCGCCAGAAGAGGTGACCTTAAAAGACAAAAAGGATTTCAAAATTATTGGCACCCCTGTGAAAAACGTGGATGCCAAGGATATGTATACCGGTAAGCCACTTTATGGATTAGACTTTCAGAGAGAAGGGATGAAGCATGCGATGATTCAGCGTGCTCCTTTCGGAATGAAAATCAAATCCGTGGATGATTCGGCGGCTAGAGCCGTGTCAGGTGTAACAGATGTTGTGACATTCGGAACCAGTGTTGCGGTGGTTGGAAATACCACTTGGCCGCTTTTGAAAGCCAAAAAACTCCTTAAGGTTGAATACGAACCAGATGGCGCAGTGGAAAGTACAGCCGATCATGATCGTCTATTTGCCGAGCTGTTGGTCAAAGGAAAAGCCGAAACCAAGCGGAAAGATGGAAATGTGGATGTGGCCTTCAAGTCTGCAGCCAAAGTGGTAACTGCAGAATATCAGTGTCCTTTCGTGGCCCATTCTCCGATGGAACCCGAAAACTTCTTTGCTCATGTTCAAGGAGACAAAGTAGAACTGGTCGGACCTACGCAAACTCCGGATCGGGCCAGACAAGAAACTGCAACCCTTTTAGGGATTCCTCCGGAAAATGTTACCGTAGAAATCACCCGTTTGGGCGGAGGATTTGGTCGAAGACTTCGGGCAGATTATGTGATTGAAGCAGTTGAAGTTTCCCGTTCGATCAATGCCCCTGTGAAAGTAACATGGAGTAGAGAGGATGAACTGACGGGAGGTGCTTACCGTCCTGCTGTTCGATATCGATTTGAAGCCGCATTGGATGCCAATAATACAATGATTGGATACAAACTTCGTGGGGTAGGGATGAATGCAGGAAATACCACTCGTGAAAATAACTTCCCATCAGGTGCGGTTGACCATGTGTTGATCGAAAGCATTGAACACAAGTCAAGCATCACGACAAACGCTTGGAGAGCTCCAATTACCAACTTCTTGGCCTATGCAGAGCAAAGCTTCCTGGATGAAGTCGCTTTGGCAGCAGGAAAAGACCCGGTGGATTTCCGATTGGAATTGCTTAATCGAGCCAAAACCAATCCAGTGGGTGAGTTGGGTTACGATGTGGATCGAATGATCGGAGTGGTAAAAACTGCCGCTGAAAAATCCAATTGGGGAAAGAATCCAAATGTAAAACAGGGCTTCAGTGTGTATTTTTCACACCGTTCGTATGTGGCTCAAGTAGCTGATATCGAAATGCAGGGAAATACCCCAACCTTGAAAAAGATCACAGCTGTAACCGATTGTGGCATGGTGGTCAATCCAACAGGCGCAAACCATCAAGTAAGAGGTGGAATCGTAGATGGAATGGGCCATGCAATGTACACCAACCTGACCTTTGAGAATGGGGTTCCAAAGCAGCGCAACTACGATACTTACCGACTGATCCGAATGAAGGAAGTACCGGAAATCGATACCCATTTCATCGATTCAGGATTTGATCCGACCGGATTGGGAGAGCCTGCATTGCCTCCTACGGGCGGAGCGATTGCTAATGCGATATTCGCCGCAACCGGCAGGAGACTTAGAAGTCAGCCATTTATCGAGCAGAAGGAATTTTCAGATATCAAGTTGGAAATAAAAAGAGCTTAGAATTTAAAATTTGAAGCTTCGACTTACTTCGTCAAGCTCAGCACAAATCGCTCAGCACAAAAATTGGAATGCTGCTTCTTCGGAGGCAGCATTTTTTGTATTTCACCATGAAGAAATTAAGGGAATTTAGGTGTTGCGTTATGCTGCTTTCTGAAAAACAGAATTTGCATGCTGCAAAAAAATGATCAACGTTTACAGAAGTATCACCAATCTGTGATCATCTGTGTCTTTTTCTGCGAAAATCTGCGGGAACTTTTATTTCAATTTTTTCTCAAAAGCAGCATTTCCACTTTTTTTAGCCAAGTGTAAGGGGCGATGCAGGACTAAATTGATTTAACCACATAGACACATAGAGGCACATAATTTTTGAGGTGATTAGCTTAACTTCTATGTTTTCTATTGTGGCTATGTGGTGGAAAATTTTAAAAAGTTGACATTCGTGTTATGCTGCTTTTCCAAAAGAAGCATTCGCGGATTAATGGAATTAGTAAAGTATCTGGTGACGCTAGACAAAATAGTATTTACCACATAGATACATAGAGCCACATAGTTTTTAAGATGAATTTTTTAAAACTCTATGTTTTCTATTGTGGCTATGTGGTGGAAAATTTTAAATAGTTGACATTCGTGTTATGCTGCTTTCCAAAAACAACATTTTCCAATTCATAGCGTCAAGTTTCTGGAGGAGCAGGACAACTCCTAATAATAAAACCTCAATTCCCTTAACTTCCTTAATGGTTCAAAAAATAAGACCTGCCAGGATTTCAACACCCAGCAGGTCTATCACTTTCAGTACAATTTCTAATTTAGCCTAATTTCTCTGCCTCAGCTCTCAGAATCTCATTTTCATCTACTTTTCCAGACTCAATAAATTCTGTAATAGCCTGATTTTTAGCCTGACCTTTATTCAATAACACTCCCAAAGCCAGCATCGTGGCTATTCGGGTTCCCGTTTTCTTAGCTGCAGTTGCAAACAAAGGTTCCAATTCCTCATAAGTCACTTCTTCCGCAAACTCTTTGATAGAATTCATGGCTGTTTCCAGCTTTTCACCAGACAGATTGGTCAATTTCTTTCCAATTTGCTGGATCTCGTTCAAGGCTTTTTTCTGAGCTTGAGGCTGTGGCTGAACCTGAGGTTTCGGTTGATTTGGAGCTGGAGTCTGAGTGTTTTGCTTGGCCCAGGTATCTTTCAAACCAACGGTTTTGTTAAAGACCAATTTTCCATCTTTGGAATCAGGATCGAGGGTAAAATAGCCCAAACGCTGGAATTGGAATTTATCACTCATCGTCGCATTTGCTAAGAACGGTTCGCAATACGCTTCCTTGATGACATTCAAAGAGTTCGGGTTAATAAACTCCAAAAACCCCTTGTTTTCATGTGAATCAGGTGCCTCATCCAAAAACAAACGGTCATATTCTCTGACTTCAGCTGTGATCGCATGGGCAATTGAAACCCAATGAAGGGTGCCCTTTACTTTTCGCTCACTAGCTTCTGTTCCGCTACCAGAGCGGGTTTCCGGATCGTAGGTACAATGAATTTCCAGAATATTTCCGGAATCATCCTTCACCACAGATTCACCCTTAATGATGTAAGCACTTTTCAGACGAACTTCATTACCTAAGGAAAGTCGGAAGAAGTTTTTACCACCGTCTTCTTTAAAATCCTCCCTTTCAATGTACAATTCTCTGGAAAATGGCACATCGTGGGTTCCGGAATTTTCCTGTTCCGGATTGTTTTCCAATTGAAGGATCTCGGTTTGGCCTTCAGGATAATTGGTGATTACCAATTTTACCGGATTTAGCACGGCCATGACTCGGGTAGCCGTTTTATTCAGGTCTTCACGGATACAGAATTCGAGCAAAGAGACATCCGTTACATTGTCACGCTTGGCAATACCCGCCAAATCACTGAATTTACGTATCGAGGTAGGAGTGTAGCCTCTTCTTCTCAAACCAGAAATGGTGGGCATTCGCGGATCGTCCCAACCGGAAACTATATTCTTTTGTACCAACTCGAGCAGCTTTCGCTTACTCATCACGGTATAGCTAAGATTTCTCCTCGCAAACTCGCGCTGCTTTGGTCTGAGTTTTTTCGGATCAATAATCTGATCTACATACCAATCGTAAAGTTCACGATGGGCCTTAAACTCTAGCGTACATAGAGAGTGAGAAACCTGCTCTACATAATCAGATTCACCATGCGCCCAGTCATACATGGGGTAAATGCACCAATCATTGCCTGTTCTGTGGTGATGGGCATTTATGATCCGGTACATAATCGGATCACGCATGTGCATGTTGGGTGAAGCCATGTCGATTTTGGCTCTCAGCACGTAGCTTCCGGCAGGAAACTCCCCGTTTTTCATTCGGGCAAATAAATCAAGGCTTTCAGCTATGGGACGATTTCTGAAAGGGCTGTCAGTTCCTGGCGTAGTGGGAGTACCTTTTTGCGCAGCGATCTGCTCAGATGTCTGCTGATCGACATAAGCCTTGTCATCTTTGATCAGCTGAACTGCCCAATCGTGTAGCTGCTGAAAGTAATCTGAAGCATAGCATTCGTTGGCCCAACGGAAACCCAACCAAGCAATGTCTCGCTTGATCGCATCCACATATTCTTGCTCTTCTTTGGAAGGGTTGGTATCGTCAAATCTCAGGTTTACAGGGGCATTGTATTTCTCACCCAAACCAAAGTTCATGCAAATCGAAGCTGCGTGACCGATGTGCAGGTATCCGTTTGGTTCGGGCGGAAAACGAAAGCGTAAGTTTTCTTGCGGAAAGCCGTTGGCCAAGTCTTCCTCGATGATATGTTCAATAAAATTCAGTGATTCTTCAGATTCTTTCATAAGGCAATTAAGAGGCCCAAAAATACTTTAATTGAAAGGAAATGCAATCAAAAAGGATATTTGAGACGAGAAGCAAGGAAATCTAGATAGCATATAAGACGCTAGACATAAGACATTAGACACAAGATCTTAGCGATTTGCCGAACTATTACTTTTGAAAAGCTTAGAGACTTTGGAAAAGTCTCGTAGGTGCGCAAAAATTTGAGTTCTTGTCCCTTCCTCTTTTTATCACTTTGTATCTCATGTCTAGCGTCTTGTGTCTAAAGTCTAAATCTCATCCATTTCCCGACTCGGCCAATAGGCTCCTATCAGCTTGATTTTTTGGGCTTTTGGATCAATTTCGAATCTGATCTTCATTTCCTCACGAACCTGCTCATGGATAGCGAGACAGGCATTAAAATGTACTAAATCAAAATCCAAGACCATAGAACCAGCAGTGTTTGACTCAAATTCAGGCCCGAGTTTGAGCTTTACGTTTTCGGTGACGGCTCCTTCTTTTTTGTAATAGTAGGAGAGGAAAATGCCGAGTTCCCGATCTTTTTCTGCTAAAAGTCTTGCTAAATCCTCATTTGGGTTTTGGGAAAAAGGGAAATCAAAAGTCCAGGTTTCTTGCATTTTTTGATGGTTTGGAAATTGAAGTTATGGAAATCAGTAATTGATCGAATGAGAATCGTGTATTTTTAGGTCATGAATTACCCGATTTATCTCGATTACAATGCCACCACTCCTTGTGCTTCGGAAGTAATTGAAGCTATGCTTCCTTATTTTGGATCACATTTCGGAAATGCAGCAAGTAAAAGTCATCCTTACGGGTGGGTGGCAGAAAATGCCGTGGAAGAAGCTCGCGAAAAAGTAGCCAATCTGATCTGTGCAAAAGCCAAAGAGATCATTTTTACTTCAGGGGCTACAGAAGCCATCAACCTGGGAATCAAAGGAACTTTTGAAGCTTACTCGGGAGAAAAACAGCATTACATCACTGCCCTGACCGAGCACAAAGCCGTTTTGGATACCTTTTCAGAAATCGAAAAAAGTGGTGCTGAAGTAACTTATTTGCCCGTCGATTCCAAGGGAACTGTCAGTTTAGAGGAACTGGAAAATTCCATTTTGCCTCATACTAAACTAATCTGCCTAATGTGGGCAAATAATGAGACAGGGGTGATTCATCCGGTGGAAAAAATCGCTCAATTGGCAGAATCAAAAAACCTGATTTTCTTCACCGATGCAGTTCAGGCAGCAGGGAAAATTCCCGTTTTCACCAAAGGAATTCACCTGATGGCCATTTCTGCTCATAAACTTTACGGTCCAAAAGGAGTCGGGGCGCTCTATGTGAGACATAACCATGATTTACCCAAACCCTTGGCTCAAATCCATGGCGGTGGTCACGAAAAGGGAATGCGAAGCGGTACACTTAATGTGCCTGGAATCGTAGGTTTTGGAAAAGCTGCAGAGCTTCGCTTGGCGGAAATGAATAGGGAAGCAGATCGATTGGAAATTCTTCGAAATCGACTGGAAAAAGGCCTTTTGGAATTATCAGACACTTCTCTGAACGGAAGTCAGCTAGCTCGATTGCCTCATGTGGCCAACATTGCTTTTGGTGGTGTGGAAGGAGAGGAGTTGCTCAAAAAAGTGAATCAAAAGGTGGCTGTGAGTTCTGGTTCGGCCTGTACCTCCATCTCTCCCAAACCCAGTCATGTACTGGCTGCTATGGGGCTAAACGCTGATTTGGGAAGAGCTTCGATCCGGTTTAGTTTAGGAAAGAGCACTTCTGAATCCGATATTGAGCAAACTTTGGATTGGGTGACAAAAGTAGTCCTAGAATTGAGAAAGTAAAGAAAATGCAGGATTGATTTTAAGGCAATCAAAACATAAGCAGTTTAGGATCAGTATATTTAAGCTATGGAAACGAATAGGCCAGATACTGTCAATGAACCTCAAGCTGAATACGGCATGTATTCCTATGCCGATTACTTGACTTGGCAGTTTGAGGAAGTCGTCGAACTGATCCGTGGAAAGATTTTTAAAAAAGCTGCTGCAGCACCTAGAAGAATTCATCAAAAAGCTTCAGGAGAGCTTTTCTTAAGAATTGGATCTTTTCTAAAGGGCCAAAAATGCCAAGTCTATACAGCTCCCTTTGATGTTCGTTTCCCAAAGGGCTCTAATGAAGACAATAAAATACACGATGTTGTCCAACCTGATATCTGCGTGATTTGCGATCCTGAAAAACTAGACGATCGTGGTTGCATTGGCGCGCCAGATCTAATTGTGGAGATCCTTTCTCCTGGAAACAGTAAGACAGAACTCAAACACAAATACAGCCTCTATGAATCTCATGGAGTCAGGGAATATTGGATCAACCATCCCGAAAACCAGGATTTAATGATCTATACTTTGGTGGATGGAAAATATGTTCCCTCGAGATTACTGACTTCAGGAGATGTGATGGAATCGAGTGTTATTGAAGGGTTTACCTTGGATCTGGAGGAGTTTTTTAAAGATATTGAGTAATGAATTCTAAAGATTTATTCAAATTTTTTTTAAATAAAATTAATAAAAATATCAGAAAAACCCCTTAATAAAAATCCATCAATATTCTGATATGATCTTTATTTCTGATATATAGGGAAGTGTTTTTCTTCATTCCACAATCTAATTCAGCTTCAACGCCGTATAGAATTTTCAGCGGTTTATATTCACGAAATAAAATGGATAATTTCTTTTGAGAAAATGAATTTGGAGCTAAAACAAATAATTCAAATTCATTTGTCTCCTTTAAAATGTTTAAGTATTCAAGAGCTTGATTTAAACATTTTGGATAGGAATATTAATCATAAACAAGAATTAAACCTTCAAATGATTTTAATTTTTCACAATTGCTCTGGCATGCTAAAGTCAAAAATGTCAAAAGTAATACTTGACTCTTCAGAAATTATTTTTTCATAATTTATTAAATTCAATCCTTTTGATGATATAAAACAATGTGAAATAGTGTATTTCCCATAACCTAGGTCGTATTCGCCAATTTTATTAAAATCTTGATCAAAGATCAAAATGCCTAATGGTTTGATTCTTGCTGGAATTTCCAATACATTATTGGGAATAGGAAATTCAATGAATCTGTAAAATAACTTCCTATATTCATCATATAAGATTTTATCATAGTTGAACTGGCCAATAAAGGAGTTAAATTGTTCATTTGACGATACATCTATCAAATCTGTCTGTGAACTTGCCAATTCTTCGCTTTTAAATTTATTTCGCTTGCTAAATCCGGCATATATTCTTTTACTAAGTTTGGAAGAAATAGCATATTCAATCAAAGAATCAGAAAGCGGGAAAGAGTATAATATTTTATCATCTACAAACCATTGACTCATAAAGTTAAAGTAATCAGAATAAATCGCCTTATTATATTCGATAGGAAATAGCATATTATTTTCAAAAATTGAATCTCTAAGGATGTCATATTCAAATATGAATCTTGAATTGTTATAATCTTTAAAAAAATCAGGAGCCACTTTTACACTCGGAATATAGGCCATCGGATTCGTAAGATACACTTTTTCTTTATAAAAAATTATACCTGAGCGATGTGAAGTAAGAGGAACAAATCCTCTTTTTTCTTTTGAAACATTAAATATAAATCTTTTGCTATAGCTATTTTTAAAATCAGTCAAGTAAAAATAATTAACACTATTATTTGAAAAAAAATAGTATCTTTATTAATGAATTTGAAATATTTAGGTTCACCTATTCCGAAATCTCCTTCTTTTTGAAAGTCCTTGGAATCGATAATCTTGCCATCATTAAGGTTATATTTATACAATCTATTTACTAAATCATTGTATAAAAATAAATATTCTTCATTTTCCTCTGAATAATGTTGTACAAAAATGTTTGAAAAATTTGGTGTTTCGTTGTCTAATGAGATCGCGATATTTGAGACAGGTTGTGCGAAAGGAATTCCAACTTTAGAATCGTTTGAATTTGTGCAGGAGATGAAAACCGTAAGTAGAAGGTAACTTGAACCAAGTTTGACAAAATTTTTCATGAATTCGTCGTTTTTATAATTAATTATCAAGTAATTTTACTTATAAAAAAATTAAAAATGAATTTTTTAATCTTATTTCTATTTAAGAAATTATAAATCAATGATTTACAGAAATTAAAATTTTAATCTTTAAAAAGTAAAAGATCATCTTCCGTATCCAAATCCACTGCTCCAAGTGGAAATTCAATTTCAAAAACATCAGCTTTATTTCTCAGAATCACCTTTTTGGCTCCATCAGAACCTTTTAGCATAAGCAATTCCTCAAAATATTTCTGGTCAAAAATCACCGGAACTCCCAAAGTATCCGAATAGCTGCAAGCCACAATTCCTTTTCCGGTTCTTTCCTTTTCCAAAATCAATCGATCCAAAAGCTTTGACTCTACATAGGGCTGGTCTACCAGCATCAAAATAACTTGGTCAGGATGTTCTTTTTCCCTCAAAAAACGAAGACCAGCCTGCATACTGGTGGCCATACCTTGTTCCCAACTTTCGTTGATCACAATGGAAGTTTGACTGGAATCAAAGCCTGTTTTGATCAATTCATGATTCCATCCCAGCACCACCACCAAAGAATCAGCCTTGCTTTTTTTGGCCTCATCAATAGCTTTTTGGATTAATTTTTTTCCTTGAAATTCAATCAATTGCTTGGGTCTTCCTAAACGGGAAGATGAGCCGGCTGCTAAGAGGATTATCGCGGTTTTCATCCCACCTTTTCATGAATAGGACCTTGCTTGTCCCGCAGGAAAATCGGCTGCTTTTTATTGAGAACCGCCTTGATTTCAGCCAAAATTGAAAGGGCGATTTCCTCGGAAGTTTCCGCACCGATTTCCAACCCGATCGGCGCATAGATATTGTCTGTAGAAACTTGAACTCCTCTGGATTCGAGTCTTTGGATTAGTTTTTCGGTTTTCCTCTTTGGTCCTAAAATCCCGATGTATTGAATCATGAAGGACAGGAGTTTTTCCAAGACAATGACTTCGTATTCAAAATTGTGAGTCATGAGCAAAGCCACCGTATTCAGATCCGTTTCGAATTGATCGATGACTTCTTCAGCGGGTCCCTGAATAATCTGTTTTGCCTGTGGAAATCGGGCTGCAGTCGCCAGGTTTTTCCTTCCATCGATCAAAACCAATTCAAAACCTAAAATCTCTGCAAGTTTAGCTACCGGAATGGTATCATTTCCGGCACCAAAAAGGAGAATCCGAGTTGGAGGCTTGATGACTTCGAAGAAAACCGAGAGTTGCTGGTATTCTGAATAAGCTTGAATTAGATTTTGAGGAGAATCAAAATCCATAATTTCCTTTTCTAATTCTTGTCTGAAATCCGCATGAACCTTGGATAAACTCCCGAATTCCCGACCTCCTTTTCTAAGGTAAATCGTTCCAATTTGTTCTGATTTGGAATTTGGAACGGAGAAAAGTGTGAGCAGGAGTGAAGTCTCCCGATCAGAAAGTGCTTTTTTGATCAGTTCAACCGGATTTTCAGTATTCTTGAAGTTGATTGGTTCGATCAGGACGTGAATGATTCCATTACAACCAAGGCCTACACCGAATTTCTGATCATCCTCATCCGTAGTATCATAGGTAACCAACATGGATTTTTGCTGAAAGATCACCGCTTGGGCTTTGCGAAGTGCATCACCTTCCAAGCAACCACCACTGATTGCCCCAGTCAGATTTCCTTCCTGAGTGACCAACATTCTGGCACCTGGCCGACGGTATGCTGAACCATCCACTTGCACCACGGTGGCCAAGGCTACGGATTGATTTTCTGATTTACAAACTTCGTAAGCCTGGATGATCTGCTGAAGTTCTTTCATTTAGATAGGCTGAATTAGTTGGCAAGCTGAAGTTTTTCTTTTTTAAAAGAAAACCAAATCGAAAGTAATGCTGAAACCACCAAGTACCCTACGAAAATGTATACCGAACCCGGTAAAAACTTATTCAATCCAAACCAATCACCTGAGGTTAATACGAAATACATCGCGTAAACTGCCTTAAGCACTTCCCAAGCCCAAGCATTCGGATTTCGATCCATGAGTTCGGTATAGGCATATACGGTAAGAAAAACGAAACCTCCATAATAGAAAATTCCCGGAGCGCCGATGTCAGCCAAATTTCCAAAGAGGTAGCTAAGTAAAAGCAACAACGCGATCAATTGACCGAAGCTCCAAATAAGCATGCCTTTGGTAAGTGAAGGATTGTACTTGTCAAAATGGTACACGTCCTCGATTTTGGAGACAGGGTATTTCTTTGCTACATCAGCAGGTCTCCAGCCCAGTGGCATAAACCAGATTTTAAGTTTATCTGACCACTTTTCAGCTCTCCAGGCATCCTTGATCAAAAGCCAAAGGTGCATAAAATTAATCTTAATCGGATTCCAAGTTTGAACGGGTCGAGTCACGCCGTATACAGCTGGAATCTCGTCTTTTTCCTCTTGATAAGTTCCAAACCACCTGTCCCAAAAGATGAAGATTTGACCGTAGTTTTTGTCCAAATACTCCGGATTGATCGCATGGTGCACGCGGTGATGAGATGGGGTGACAATGATTTTTTCCAAAAAACCCATTCTTCCAATATGACGGGTATGATACCAAAACTGAGCAAACAAATGAAGCGGTGCAACGATACCAATGACTTGTGGGGGTACTCCCAAAATTGCTGCAGGAATAAGAAAAATCGCGAAAATCTTCACAATAGAAGAAATGCTTTGGCGTAGTGCACAGGCGAGGTTAAACTCCTCCGAGCTGTGATGAACGATGTGATTGTTCCAAAAAATATTGTATTCGTGGGCAATCCGATGCGTCCAATACCCTGCAAAATCCAAAGCGAAAAAGGCAATCACATATACCAGCCAAGTTGCTTCGATTTGGAAAAAGGAGAATTTTTCAAACAACCAACTATAGGAAATCACTGCAATACTGAGTCCCAGCACGTCTTTGGTCACATTGGTAATGCCCGAACTCAAGGACGCTATCATGTCATTGAGCGGGACGGTGTCATTGCCTTTCCAAATCCCCCAGAATTTTTCAAATAACACCAGCACAAAAAAGGCCGGCATGGCGATTAATAAGATCTGTCCGTAAGCTTCCATCGGGTTTATCGTTCTGGATTTAAACTTATTGATAAACTCGGTTTCATTCAAGATTTCTTTGGTTTGAGCGGTATTTTTGATGAAAATCAAGAGAAGGGGTTTAAGTGGAAAATCGCCTCAATCGGAAACTTCTTACTTTTAGCCATGGAAATTCCATCTTTAGCAGATCTCAAAAAAGACCTCGGTTACCTCTCTGAAAAGGAATTAATTGCCCTGATTACTGATTTGGCCAAATTCAGCAGGGATAATAAGGCTTTCCTTTACTTCAAACTGAATGAACGGGATCAGCCCAACTTGTTTGTGGATTCGGTCAAAGAGGAGCTGGACGAGGCCTTTCAAACGGCTAACACCCGAAATTATCATGTGGCCAAAAAAGCTGCTCAAGCCATTCGCCGCAAACTCAACAAGGCGCTTAAACTCAGTAAAAACAAAGCAGACCAAGCGGAATTGATTTTGTATTTCTGTGGAATGATGAAGAAATACGGTTATCTGAGTTTCCGTCACCCGGTGATTACCAACCTGTATGAAGTCCAAATCGGAAAGGCAAAAAAGCTGATTTCCACGCTTCATGAGGACCTGCAAAGCGATTTTGACTACCGTCTCGAAGAACTTGAATAAACCCCAAACCATGACCGTTTCCATTTCTCCAAACTCACTCGACCTAGGTCAAAAAGCAGGTAAAATCGGCGCTGAATTGATCAGAAAGGCAATTTCCACCCAAGGTTTTGCCAATATCATTTTGGCAACTGGAACGAGTCAATTTGAAACACTGAAGCAGCTGTCGGCTGAAAAAGACATCGATTGGAGCAAGGTGGTTGTGTTTCACTTGGATGAATACCTTGGACTTTCGATCACGCATCCAGCCAGTTTTAGAAAGTATCTGGTTGAAAGGTTCTTCAATCATGTCCCACAGCTAAAAGCCTATCATTTGATTGACGGAGAAAATGACCCTGAAAAAGAATGTGAGCGGCTGTCGACTTTGATTCAAAACCACCCGATTGATGTGGCATTTGTGGGAATTGGGGAAAATGGACACTTGGCGTTCAATGATCCTCCTGCTGATTTTGAAACGGAAAAGCCTTATTTAGTAGTCAATTTGGACCATGCCTGCCGAATGCAACAGTTTGGAGAGGGGTGGTTTCCCAATTTGGAGGCAGTACCGACCCAAGCCATCAGCATGTCAATCCGTCAAATTATGAAATCAAAATCCATCATTTGTTCGGTCCCTGATTTGAGAAAAGCGAAGGCTGTTAAGGACTGCTTGAAAGGAGAAATCTCCAATCTTCACCCGGCTTCGATCTTGCAAGAGCATCAAGATTGTCAGATCCTTTTGGATCACCCTGCTTCATCTTTGCTTCATAAGCTTTAAATGAATGTTCCGTGAGTGAGGACACTCACGGGGGCGAAGATTTTTCTGGATGAACCCGCTTCATCCTTGCTTTACAACCATTGATCGGAAATTTTTTGGATGGGTGACATAAAAATTGGTATTTAAGGCAAATGGAAAAAGAGAATTTAAAAGGATAATCCGTGAGTGAGGACACTCACGGTGGCGAAAATACCGCCGATGTGAGTGCCTGTCTGCCTCAGGCAGGTCTTCACTCACATCAATAATTTTTAAATCATCTTTTTTTCTTATAACCCAAAACCAGCCTATGTCAAAAACCACCGCTGCGGTTCGTGCCGATCAGCTGAGCCAACGGGACACTTGGATCTCCATCGGCATCATCGGGATGCTTTTCTTCATTTTCGGATTTGTATCTTGGGTCAATGCGATCTTGATTCCCTATTTCAAAATCGCCTTTACCCTCAGCAACTTCGATTCCTACCTTGTTGCTTTTGCTTTTTACATTTCCTACCTCGTTATGTCCGTTCCTTCTTCCTACCTGCTCAAAGCGGTGGGATTTAAGAAAGGAATGATGGTTGGATTCTTCGCCATGGCAGTGGGAGCTTTCATTTTCGTGCCTGCTGCAATGAGCCGAACCTATGAGATTTTCCTATTGGGGTTGTTTACTTTAGGAACCGGTTTGGCGGTTCTTCAGACTGCTGCAAATCCTTACGTGACGGTTTTGGGTCCGAAAGAAAATGCTGCCCAACGCATTAGCGTGATGGGTATTTTCAACAAAGGAGCTGGAATTTTGGCACCGATTCTTTTCGCGGCAGTTATTCTAAGAGTTGGGGATAATGAGCTTTTCCAGCAGTTGGACACCATGACTCCGGAGGCGAAAGACGCAGCCTTAGATGAATTGATCCGGCGAGTCATTTTGCCTTATTCCGTAGTAGGAACCGTGCTTTTGGCATTGGGGATATTTGTACGATTTTCTCCACTTCCGGAAATTGACACCGAGCATGAGACGGCTGAAGTCGCAGAAGCGAATTCTGGAAAAAACTCCATTTTTCAGTTTCCTCACTTGATTTTGGGGGCTGTGGCAATTTTCCTGCATGTAGGTACTCAGGTCATCGCGATCGATACGGTCATTCCTTATGCCAATTCCTTTGGGATTGGATTGATGGAAGCCAAGGTCTTTCCGTCCTACACACTGGCATTTACCATTTTGGGCTATCTGATCGGTATTTCTTTGATTCCCAAGGTTATTTCTCAGGTGAATGTGCTTAGGATTTGTACGCTGTTGGGCACGGTATTCACCCTGCTGATCATTTTCAGCTCCGGTCAAGTGACGATTTTGGGGATCACGACGGATGTGTCGATCTGGTTTGTGGTGTTGTTGGGCTTGGCCAATTCATTGGTCTGGGCGGGAATTTGGCCTTTGGCTTTGGACGGATTGGGTCGATTTACCAAACTCGGAGCTTCCATCATGATCATGGGACTTTGCGGAAATGCGATTATGCCGCTTGCTTATGGTGCCGTGGCAGACGCGGTCAATGTGCAGCAGGCCTATTGGGTGCTATTTCCTTGCTACCTGTATTTGATGTTTTATGCAATACATGGACATAAAATCAGAAGATGGAAACTCGCCTGATCGGAAAGTCTTTTTTGGATGGAAAGCCACTGGAAATCTTAATTTCCGAAGGAAAGATCAAGTCAGTTTTATCTATCGAAACTAGTCCCGAAAATGTCTGGGTCGGACCTGGATTCACGGATATTCAAGTGAATGGCTACGGAGGCCTGGATTATAATGCTATTCAATCCGACGTTTTGGCTTTGGGTCAAATTTCTAGAAAACTTCTTTCATACGGCGTTACAAGCCATTTTCCCACGATTATTACCAACTCTCCGGAGAAGATTTCAGCCTTGATTCAGCAGGTGGTTCAGCACCGCAAAATGGATTCCCTGGCCCAATCTTGTATCACAGGAATTCATATTGAGGGGCCTTTTATTTCTCCTGAAGACGGACCAAGAGGTGCACATTACAGAGAATTTGTACAGGCTCCGAACTGGAATTTGTTTCAAAAGTGGATTGAAGAAAGCGAAGGCCTGATTAGGATGATCACCCTTTCTCCGGAATGGGAGGGAAGCGCCTCATTTATTGAAAAATGCATGGAATACGGGATTTTGGTTTCCATCGGTCATACCAATGCCAGCCATGCCCAAATCTTGGAAGCCGTAACAGCAGGAGCGGGGCTTTCCACCCACTTGGGAAATGGAATGCACGGCATCATTGCCCGTCATCCCAATTACCTCTGGTCTCAACTGGCTGCCGAAAACCTATCTGCCACCATCATTGCGGACGGATTTCATCTTCCTGCTGAAGTGATTCAGGTGTTTAGGAAAGTGAAAGCTGAAAAACTCATCCTTGTCAGCGATTCCGTGGCTTTGGCAGGCATGCCACCAGGGGATTATGATGCTGCAGTTGGAGGAAAAGTGACCTTAACTCTCAATAACAAACTCCACCTTTTCGGAAATCCCAATACCCTTGCGGGGTCTGCCATGAATATCCTCCAAGGGATCAATTTTCTGCTAAAAAACGAACAGACCAATCTTTCAGAAGCCTGGCAAATGGCTTCCATACGAGCTCAAAGGCTCTTTGATACTTCTTTTGAGCCTATCCAAATCGGTCAAAATGCGGACTTGATTGTAGCAGAACAAGCTCCAGATCAAACTTTAAAAATTCTCAAAGTCCTAAAAAACGGAGTAGAAATACCGCTCGATTAACCCAAACTCAAAACCACAGCACCATGAAAAATAACCTCAACCGCCGCCATTTTATCAAAACTGCTGCAACCGGAGCCTTGGGACTCAGTGCAGCTTCTTCCGCTTTTTCCTTTAATATCCTTTCCCAATACCCACTTAAAGACAAATACCGTGTTGCCGTGATTGGCGTCAACAGCAGGGGCTCGCAGCATATTCAGGCGTTCGCCAAAATCCCGAATGTGGAAATCGCTTACATCTGCGATGTGGATTCCCGTGCTCGGGAAAACGGGATTGCCTTGGCCTTAAAAGAAGGAGTAAAAACGGCTCCAACGGGTTTGGTTGACTTCAGAAAAGCCTTGGAAGACAAAACGCTGGATGCAGTCTCGATTGCCATGCCTGATTTTTGGCATACGCCAGCCTCCATTATGGCGCTTCAGGCAGGAAAACATGTGTATTTGGAAAAGCCCGGTTCGCACAATCCCGCCGAATCTGAACTACTCGTGGAAGCCACCAAAAAGTATGGTAAAATCGTTCAGATGGGCAATCAGCGCCGATCCTGGCCAAGAGTGCAGGAGGCGATGAAAGAACTTCACTCCGGCGCAATTGGAAAGGCTTATTATGCCAGAGCTTGGTATACGAATACACGAAAATCCATCGGCTACGGAAAGCCCGCTGCCGTTCCAGAATGGCTGGATTTTGAACTTTGGCAAGGGCCTGCGCCCCGAGCAGAATTTAAAGACAACCTGATTCATTACAATTGGCACTGGTTCTGGCACTGGGGCACAGGAGAAATCGTCAACAATGGTGTTCACTTTTTGGATTTGGCCAGATGGGGATTGCAAGTAGAATATCCAGAAAAATGCTATTCTAGCGGCGGACGGTATCACTTTCAGGACGATTGGGAAACGCCTGATACTCAAATTGCCTCATACAATTTCGCAGACGGAAAATCCATCCTTTGGGAAGGTCGTAGCTGCAACGCTCGCGACATCAACGCGATGGGCTCAGGAGTCTCTTTCCACGGAGAAAACGGAACACTCGAACTCCTGAACAACTCCTACAAAATCTACGACAACGCCAATAAGCTAGTGAAATCTGCCGAGCCCACTACCAATACCGTGGTGGATCAACGCGGCGCTGGTTTTGACATGGACATCGCTCACTTCACCAATTTTATCAATGCCATCGATAAGGGAGAAAGTCAGATTTCCCCTTACCCTGAAATTCAAAAAAGCGTGCTACTATGCCATTTGGGCAATATTTCTTACCGAACAGGCAGAGCTTTAGAAATTGACCAAAATTCAGGAAAGATCCTTGGTGACAAGGAAGCGATGAAACTTTGGGGCAGGGAATACCAAAAAGGCTGGGAACCTAAACTCTGATTCACATGACTATGAGCCTTTCCAACGGATCAAAACGACTGGTTTCCATCGATGCCCTTCGAGGCTTTGACATGTTGATGATTTGTGGTGCTGATGCGTTTTTCAGAAGCCTTGAAGGTAAAACAGGTATGGGATGGGTAGATGCCATTGCCCTACAATTTGAGCATCCGGAGTGGGTTGGATTTGCCTTTTACGACTTTATTTTCCCGCTTTTCCTGTTCATTTCAGGAGTTTCTATTCCTTTTTCTCTTGCCAAAACTCTGGAAACTCATGCTCCTAAAAATGAGATTTATAGGAAAGCTTTTGTCCGAATGTTGATTCTGATTGGATTGGGCATGCTCGACAAAAATGCACCTTTTCCGTTTTTCGATTGGGAGCAGATCCGGCTGGGAAGCGTGCTGGGAAGGATCGGAATAGCTGGATTTATTACCGTCGTGCTGGTTCTCAATTTTGATTCGATTAAGCGGCTGTTGATTGTCGCTGGAATTTTAGGGTTGTACCATGCGGCAGTATTTCTGGTTCCTGTGCCGGGATTTGCAGCAGGCGATTTGAGTTTCGAGGGAAATCTGGTAGGTTGGTTTGATCGAACATTTTTGCCTGGAAGGCTGCTACAAGGGCAATTTGATGAATTGGGAATTCTGACCACCTTTCCGGCAATCTGTTTGACAATCTTTGGAGCGCATGCAGGAGAAATCCTGAAAAAAGTCGCATCCTCCGACAACCAAAAACTCAAAGAGTTGGTGGTGATCGGACTGGTGTGCATAGGCATTGCGCTGATTTGGAATCTTCATTTCCCGATTTTCAAGCGCATGTGGACGAGTTCTTTTATCATGCTTACCTCGGGTTTGGCCTTTCTGTCTTTAGGACTTTTCTACTTGGTTATCGACATGCTGAAATTCCAGAAATGGGCCTTCTTCTTTGTGGTGGTAGGAATGAACAGTTTGACGATCTACATGATTTACCGCTTTGTCAATTTCAGGTATACATCGAGGCTGTTGTTTGAGGGACTTTACAAACCTTTAGGAGAAAATTGGATGCCGGTGATGGAAAATTTGGGGGCTTTGGGGTTGGTTTGGCTATTGCTCTACTTCCTGTATCGCAAGAAGATTTTCTTTAAGGTGTAGGAAAAATGATTCCCAAACGATTAAATACAGATCGCACCTTTGGTGCTCTTTGAATCGGATTGAATTTAATGCCCCAAATTGAATTTGGGGCTTGTACAAGATGCCCCTTCAGGGCATGTGTCTAACTTGAAATCAAGGAAAAGCGCTGAAAGCGCGTTCTATAATAGCCCAGAATTCAATTCTGGGAATATTGTGAAAAGGATTTCGCCAAGAGTGCCATAGGCACGATCTGTATTAAAACCATTAATTGAAAAAACATTATAAAACCCATTGCATCAAGACTATATGAATCCATCCCGTCGATCATTTATAAAGAAAACCACCGCTCTCAGTGCTGCAGCAAGCTTAAGCTCCTTGCCTTTTTCCCTCCTTGGAAATACCCAAATAAATCCAATTAAAATCGGAATCATTGGTTTGGACACCTCACATGCTCCAGCCTTTACCAAGCTTTTTAATGCCGAGAATCCCAAGCCTGAACTAGCGGGATTTCGCGTCGTAGCCGCCTATCCTTACGGCAGCCGCGATATCAAATCCAGTATGGACCGAATTCCGGGTTACATCGATCAAGTGAAAGAACAAGGTGTGGAAATCGTGGATTCCATCGAAGCTTTACTTCAAAAAGTAGATGTGGTGCTTCTGGAGACCAATGACGGCAAACCTCACTTGGAACAGGCAAGAGCCGTATTTAAGGCTAAAAAGCCTGTATTTATCGACAAGCCGGTTGCGGTTTCTTTTGCAGATGCCGTAAAAATCTACCAAGAAGCGGAAGCAGCGGGCGTTCCGATGTTTTCCTGTTCCTCATTGCGTTACCAAAAAAACGTGCATGCCGTCCGCCATGAAAACAAAGTCGGAAAAGTTTTGGCCTGTGATGCATTCAGCCCTGCGACACTCGAACCCAGTCATCCAGATCTGTTTTGGTACGGGATTCATGGGGTGGAAATCCTGTTTACAGCGATGGGACCGGGTTGTGAATCAGTGACACGCTTTTCGACTCCGGATGCTGAAGTCGTAGTGGGAACTTGGAAAGACGGTCGGATTGGAACCTTTCGGGGCATGCTATCCGGAAAACACGATTATGGAGGAACGGCCTTTGGGACCGATGGAAATCTGTTTTTTGGACCCTTTGAAGGGTATGAACCTTTGGTAGTTCAGATTGCAGAGTTTTTCCGTACCAAAAAATCACCCATCGATTCCAGAGAAACACTTGAAATCTATGCCTTTATGGAAGCGGCGGATGAAAGCAAAAGACGGGGAGGGGCAAAAGTAAATTTGGAAGTTCCAATGTAATGATGAAGATCAAAAACCAGTAGGATTTAACCTACTTCGACCTTCTGTTTTACATTTGATTGTGTGCTCGCTTACAGTATTTAATACCATTTGAATCCATTAATACTAATCTTAAATAGAGACTTAGGCTATTCAAGAGTTAATGTTATTCTTTTCAAGAATTGTTGAGTTGGCAAAGAGTTTTATATAGGTAGTTCTTATTCTTTAATCAGCTTATAATGATCAGTGAAAGTAGCGGAACGGTTATAATTTGAGAACTCCAATTCTTTACCGCTTTTCTCTAAGGTAAATTCACCTAAAAGAATGAGGCTCCAATCAAATTCAGCGGTCCATGGGCATTCATTCTGAAAAGTGATTTTATTACCAGTGATAGAATAGGTGCCTCGGCATAGGGCAGGAAACTTCGGAATGTTGCTAGAGCCACTCCATTTATTATCCTCAAAAGTCATGGTGATGGTCGCTGTATTTCTTTGGCCCGAAGGCCAATTTCTGATGAACTTACCGCTGTAAGTACCTTCCTCAAACCTGTTTTCTAATTGCCCATCTTCTACATTGCAACTGGAAAAAAGTAAAGCAATAATGAAGGATATGATCAATGGCCGCATATTTCTAAGGGTGTTTTTTCAAAATACGTTATTTCATTACAGCACGCTACAATCCAGATATCAAAGACAAAGATCGTAGCCTTATTCAAATCACAAATTGGAAACAGAAATCAACATTAAATTGGATGGATTTGGACATTAGCTACGTCTTTGGTTTTTAGTATTGAGATGTTAGATAAAAGTCACTTTCTTAGTGAAATTTTATAGAATATGTCAAAACTGAATGTGAAAATACTGATTGGATTCAGCCTCCTTTTTTTCTCAACTCACCTAGCTGGAATTGGCCAGCAAAGCATCACCCGAGCGGATACGCTCCGGGGAAGCATCACACCCGAACGCGCTTGGTGGGATCTGAACTACTACCATTTGGCAGTGGAAATCTTTCCTGAAACCAAATCCATAAAAGGTTCAAATACAATAAGATATCGAGTACTATCTGAACATCAGGTTTTACAGCTTGACTTGCAAGAACCATTGAAAATCACATCGATAGTTCAAGCAGGAGAGAAGCTGGATTTTAAAAGGGAAGGAGCGGCCCACTTTGTTACGCTAAAGAAAAAACAGGTTCCTGGAACCTTGGAAGAATTGCTTGTATCGTACGAAGGTCAACCTAAAGAAGCCATCCGACCGCCTTGGGATGGAGGAATTACCTGGACCAAAGACAGCAACGGAAAACCTTTCATTGCCTCCTCCAATCAGGGAATCGGTTCCAGCATCTGGTGGCCTCTCAAAGACCATCCGGCGGATGAGGTGGACAGCCTGATGATTAGTGTCACCGTGCCAAAGGGCTTGATGGATATTTCGAATGGACGTTTGGTCGGCATTGATATGGGGCAAAATACTGACACCTTCCATTGGTCAGTAGTCAATCCGATCAATGATTACGGAGTGAATATCAACATCGGTGATTACGTTCATTTTGGAGAAAAGTACGCCGGAGAAAAAGGCACTTTGGATATGGATTATTTTGTCCTAAGAGAAAATCTGGAGAAGGCAAAAGTTCATTTTCAGGATGCAGGACGCATGATGAAGGCATTCGAGCATTGGTTTGGTCCCTATCCATTTTATGAAGACGGCTTTAAGCTCGTGGATGCGCCCTATCTAGGCATGGAGCACCAGAGCTCTGTGACCTATGGCAACGGTTACCAAATGGGCTATCGGGGCAGGGATCTGAGCGGCACAGGCTGGGGTTTAAAGTTTGACTTTATCATCATCCATGAGGCTGGACATGAATGGTTTGCTAATAACATCACCTATAAAGATGTGGCCGATATGTGGATTCATGAGAGCTTTACCAACTATTCTGAAAGCCTCTTTTTGGATTACCACTATGGAAAAGAAGCCGGTCAGGAGTATGTCAGAGGCACACGAATGAACATCGCCAATGATCGTCCGATTATCGGCACCTATGGAGTGAATCAGCGAGGTTCGGGAGATATGTACTACAAAGGAGGAAATTTGCTCAACATGCTCCGAGAAATTCTGAATGATGATGAGAAATGGAGACAAATTCTCAGAGGTTTGAATCGGGAATTTTATCATCAAACCGTGACCACAAAGCAGGTGGAAAGCTTTATTTCTCAGGCTTTTGGGACTGATTTAAAGCCAATCTTTGACCAATATTTAAGAGACGAGCGAGTTCCGGTTTTGGAATATTATTATTCAGATAATCAAACACTTAATTACCGTTGGATATCCTGCTTATCATCATTCACCATGCCGGTGGACGTGGAAATCGCTGGAGAAAAGATCAGAATTCAGCCTAAAACCACTTGGTCAGAACTAAAAGTAAAAATTAAATCCGAGGTAAAAGTCGATCCGGATTACTATGTGGGTTTAAGTCAAATGCGTTAAACCTGATCACAATTATATGGATGGGCAAACAGCTCATCCTTTTTTTATTTTAATTTCTTGTCAAATCCAATCACCCATGAAGCAGAAAATCCTCTTTGCGTTGCTTGCCTTTGCAACAGCCTGTACGTCTAATACTCCTCAGCCAAATGATTCTGAAATAAGACAATTTGTGGACTTGGAAGGGCTCGATTCTACCATAAGCCCTGGAGACAATTTTTTCATGCATGTCAATGGCAAATGGTACAATTCGGTACAAATTGATGAAGACCAAGTAGGTGTAGGTTCCTATTCTTATTTGAACATTCCCCAACGTAAACTCCTGGAAACAATCTTGGATGAGGTATCATCTACAACTCATCCTAAAGGAAGCATCGAACAAAAAGTTGGGGATTTTTATGCCTCAGGGATGGATACTTCAGACATCGATGCACGCGGGGTAAAGCCGATTCAACCCATTTTGGCTCAAATCGATAAAATCAGCAATCTGAAGGAAATGGAGGATTTTCTGGTTTCGGAACTGAAGTTTAACAATCAATCGCTAATCGGATTGCGTATTTCACCAGATGATCAAAACAGTACCATCAATATCATCCATTTGAGCCAATCCGGTCTAGGCCTGCCTGATCGAGATTACTATTTCAAGACTGATTCGTCCACCTTGGGAATCCAAAAAGCCTATCAAAAGTATCTGGCAGACTTGCTGATGATGACAGGTGAAAACGAAGCCAAGGCTCAAACTGCTGCACAAACTGTCTATGCCTTAGAAAAGCAACTGGCAGAATCTCACAAAACCCGAATCGAACGGAGAGTTGTGAAAGAAAACTACCACAAAGTAGCAGTGGCTGATTTGGATAAAAAACATTCGCAAATCTCCTGGAAATCCATTTTTGACAACTTAGGTCTGAAAGCAGATTCCCTGGATATCCGTCAGCCCGCTTACTATGACAAGCTCAATGTTTTGCTTCAAACAAAAGCTCTGGAAGATTGGAAGACTTACCTCAAAGCTCAAACCCTGGTTGCCAATGCCAATTACCTGAGTACACCTTTTAGAAAAGCTGCTTTTGAGTACAACAAGGTGGTTTCAGGCCAATCCAAACAATTAACCCGAGCTCAACAAATGGTGCAGCAAGTGGATCAGAATTTAGGCTTTGACTTGGGACAACTTTATGTAAAAAGATATTTCAATGAAGCCGCCAAACAGCGCGTGCTGGACTTGGTCAATAACCTGCAAAAAGCCTTTGAGCAACGGATCAACCAGCTCGATTGGATGAGTGACAGTACGAAAACCCAAGCAAAAGAAAAGCTGTATGCCATCACCAAAAAAATCGGTTATCCTGACAAATGGCGTGAATATCCAGTGGAAATCAACCGTGAAGCCTATTTCGAAAATGTCTTGGCACTTCGCAAAAATGAGGCAGAATATCAGTTTAAGAAATTAGGTAAGGCGCCGGATAAAACAGAGTGGGGGACTACACCGAGTACAGTGACCGCTTATTACAATCCATCGCTTAATGAAATCGTCTTTCCGGCAGGAATTCTTCAATACCCTTATTTCGATCAAAATGCAGACGATGCCATCAACTATGGAGGAATCGGAATGGTCATCGGCCACGAATTAACCCATGCATTTGATGATCAGGGAGCTCAATTTGATAAGGATGGCAACTTGAAAAACTGGTGGACGAAAGCTGATTATGAAAAGTTTAAAGCAAAAACTCAATTGCTGATCGATCGGTATGATTCATTTACCGTGCTGGATTCGGTACCTATCAAAGGTGCGATGACCATTGGTGAAAACACCGCAGACAATGGAGGAATCTACATCGCTTACGATGCTTTCAAATTGACCAAGCAAGGTCAAGACACCACTAAGATTGATGGGTTCACTCCAGATCAGCGCTTTAGCTATTCAATCGCCAGAATCTGGAGAGTGAAAGTTCGGGACGAGTATATGCGCACCTATGTCAATACCAATTCCCATTCTCCAGCTATGTGGCGAGTCAATGGGCCATTAATGAACTTTGATCCATTCTATGCTGCCTACGGAATAAAGCCCGGGGATAAAAACTACAAGGCTCCGGAGGAAAGAATTAAGATTTGGTAGGATGAATTCCTCCTTTGTCTCTGCTTTATTTGTTGTATAATTTATATTATGTTAAATTAAATAAAATCATCCATATCTTCTATTTCCTTAGCCTAACTGAGTATTTCCAAAACCCAACTTAACCTTCGACTTTCACCCGTCATGAATCAATGGCTACCTCGCCTAGGTCTTTATTTAGGTCCTGCTTCCTTCCTAATCATCCAATTTTCATTTTCTTCACCTGATCTAAATCCGCAAGCGCAAGCTATGTTGGCTATGACTTTATGGATGGCTATCTGGTGGATCACCGAAGCTATGCCTATTGCAGGCACAGCGATACTTCCCCTTATTCTGATGCCCTTATTGGGATTATTGAAAATTGATGCAGTTTCAGCCAACTACATGCATCCTACGGTTCTCCTGTACATGGGAGGATTTCTTTTGGCTACGGGCATCGAAAAATGGAATCTGCACAAACGAATTGCACTTAACATAATAAATTTATTAGGAACTGACCTGAGGAGGATTGTTTTGGGATTTATTCTCGCCACTGGTTTTCTTTCCATGTGGATTTCCAATTCAGCCACGGCGTTGATGATGCTTCCTATTGGTTTGGCAGTGGTTGGGCAGTTTAAGGAGCAACTTGGGAATTCCAATGAATCATTAGCGTCCCATCTCGGCAAAAACATCATGTTGGGGATCGCTTATGCGGCCTCCATTGGTGGGATGGCCACCTTAATCGGTACACCCACCAATGCCATACTTTCTGCAGTAGTCAAAGAAATGTATGATTACAGCATTGCTTTTGATGAGTGGATGCTTTTTGGGCTCCCATTTTCTTTGATTCTATTAGGGATTTGTTGGTATTATTTGGTGTCTTTTGGCAATCCTCTGCCTAAAAACTTTCGCTTAGGAGACGCAAAATCAGTTGTAAATCAACAGCTTAAAGCTTTAGGAAAAATAACCTTTGAAGAAAAAATTGTACTTGCAGTATTTGGGCTGGTATGTTTCTCTTGGATTACCCGAAGTTTCTTTTTGGCAAAGCTTATTCCTGGAATTGACGATACTATCATCGTATTGATTGGGGTGGTTTTACTACTGCTTCTCCCCTCCTCTCGATCCGGCGAACGGATTTTAGACTGGAAAACCGCAGAAAAGATTCCTTGGGGTGTTTTAATTCTATTTGGTGGTGGTTTGGCATTGGCCGAAGGTTTCAAAGAAACTGGTTTAGCAGAATGGATTGGCCAAAAGTTTACTCTGATCGAAGGAGTAGGATTTTTTGTTTTGCTTCTGATAATAATCAGCTCTGTCAATTTTCTAACAGAAGTCACCTCCAATGTGGCAACTGCATCGATGCTTTTGCCTATTCTGGCCTCAGTGGCAATCAAGTTGGATTTACATCCTTTTGGTCTAATGGTGGGAGCGACTTTAGCAGCAAGCTGTGCTTTTATGCTTCCTGTGGCTACTCCGCCCAATGCCGTGGTGTTTGGATCTGGCTATTTGCAGATGAAAGACATGGTAAAGGCGGGGCTTTGGTTAAATATCCTTTCCATCCTCATCATTACGTTGATGATTTATTACATCCTTCCATGGCTTTGGGGTATTGAATTGGAGGCTTATCCGTTTTGAGTTTGAGCAAGATCCGAGGTGTATATTCACCAATTCGTTATTCGCCGTTCGATGTTCTTCAATCGGCATTTTCAGTTCGGTGTTCGATATTCTTCATTCAGTGTTCGGTATTCAAGCTTAATTCCGCAATGACATCCATCATTCTTCGATTTTCAAAATACATGCAACATATAGTGCTTGATGACGAATTTTGAATTCTTGTATTTGGTCTAAAATCCGTAGACCAAAACCATTTCCACCCCAAAAACCCCCTCTTTCGTCACACTTTTTTGACTGCTTCTGCAGCTTGGGTTAAGCTTGTTGAAAATTTCAACCTGAAAGCTAAACCAACTCATTTATGAATTACCAGTCGCCCAAAGTTTCTGCTTGGCTATTTTCCCAAAAAAGAATAGTTCTTCTATGGATGCCGAACTAGCGCGAAATCAAAAACAGAAAAAGGCCTATTTCCTGCTCATCCTATTGGCCGTCATTTACCACCTTTTTCATTCCCTTCATGGATAAGGTATTGTTAAACCAACTCTTACTCTCTAAAAAATCATTTCTATCTTCCTCACATGAAATCCAAAAGTCTTGATTTCCGACAAATCGAATGGTGGATCGTCACCAGTGCCACCCTGATCGCTTTCCTATTTATTCTCTTTGGCTACAGCCCTCGTTTTTCTGAAGATTCTGGTTTTGAAATTTTCAAATTCGCCAGCCGGCTTCTTATCCTTGCTGTTCTATATTCAGCTTTCCATTTGGTCCACATGGTCCTGATTCCCAGCTACCAAACCGAACCAAAAAAATGGAAAAACATCCTCAAAATCATCCTCACTGGATTGGTTGCATTTGCTGTGTCAGCCATTTTCGGCTATCAGGCTCAGTTGACTTCAGCTCCTTTTCCCACGTTCTACCTTGGAATCATTGTCCTTTACGCCTGCTATCTCATTGCTTCCAATCTCCTCACACAAGCACTCACCCCACCGAAACTTCGTGATTTCCAAGCGTACAATATCACCCGCCTGATTTTCACCTATCTGTTTACCTTCTTTTTTCTGATCCAAATCAATCCTGTCAGCAGTGAAGGACCTTCCATTATTTTCGGGATTTTTATTCCTGTGATTTTGATTGCCAGCTTCTACAATTTCTTTTTGGTGTATGGCAAAAGGAAACAAGGCAAAGTCAAACAGTCCCGATGGTACAATTGGGGCCTAGTGGCTGTATTATTCATTTTGTTTGGAATCATTGCCGCCAATGAAGATCAAGAAGAAATCTTCGTCATCGGAGGCTTAGGTGTTAATGCCTTTATCCAATTGATCTTTTTTCCGCTGACATCCTTACTTTTTAGAAAATATGATTCCTTCATTGGAAGAATATCTACCCTTTCTACCCAAGTTGATCAGGGAAATGCCAGCTTTGACTTTCTGCGATCTCAGATCAACCCACACTTTCTATTCAACGCCCTGAATACCCTTTATGCCAGTGCTTTGATCGAAAATGCAGAAAAAACATCTGACGGAATCCAAAAGCTCGGCGACATGATGCGCTTTATGCTTCATGAAAATCAGCTTCCCTCCATCCCTCTTTCCCGGGAAATTGACTACCTCAAAAACTACCTTGACCTGCAGCTCTTGCGATTTGGATCTCAGTCAAATCTCGAACTGGACATTCAGCTGAACGATGCACAATGTCAGGGAGAAATCGCTCCGATGCTGATCATTCCCTTTGTAGAAAATGCCTTCAAGCATGGCATTTCAGCCAAAGAAAAATCCTGGATACGTCTCAATCTCCGCTGCATGGCCGGTTCGGTACATTTAGACTTGGTCAATAGTGTGCATCCTGAAAAGCCTCAAAATGAGAAATCCCGCGAAGAATCCGGCATCGGTCTGGACAATGTCAAAAAACGTCTGGAAATTCTCTATCCGGAAAAGCATCAATTGAGCATTGTTTCCAACGACACTGATTTCTTTGTTCATCTTTCAGTTCAAATTCATTCCTAATGATTAAGGCTATCGCCATTGATGATGAATCTTTTGCCTTGGAGGTGATTAAATCTCATGCCTCCAAGGTACCTTTTCTCAAGCTTGAGGCTGTATTTACCGATGCTATTCTTGGCTTGGAATATTTAAAAAACCAGTCGGTTGATCTGCTTTTTCTGGATATCAATATGCCTGATATCTCAGGTATTGACCTTGCAGCATTGGTACCCAAAGAAACCTTGGTGGTATTCACGACTGCCTATTCGGACTACGCGGTCAAAGGTTTTGAGTTGGATGCCTTGGATTATTTATTGAAGCCTTTTAACCTCAGTCGCTTTCTCAAATCCTGCCAAAAGGCTCAAGAATGGATTGACCTCAGGCCAAAAAATGAGCCTGCATTTCTTTTTGTTAAAACTTCAGATGGACAGGTCCGGGTGGATTTTTCGGACTTACTTTACTGTGAGGCACAAGGAAATTATGTGACTTTTCAACTATCTGCTCAAAAAATCCAAAGCAGGATGACCCTTGCTGAAACTGAAAAATTACTCCCATCCTACTTCTTGAGAACCCACCGTTCTTTTTTGGTGAATCAAAACCTAATCACCAAAGTGGAGCGTCACCAGGTCTGGGCTAAAAGTTTCACTGTGCCCGTGAGTTCCTCCTTTCTGGACCAGGTGAAAATAAAGCTCCATGGCTAGTTTCTAGGGTAAAATGAAGATTTAAATTCCCTTCTGTATTCCATTGGAGTCTTTTTCATCCGTTCTCTGAATAGTTTGTTGAAATTGGAGAGGGTAAAAAATCCACATTCATAGGAAATTTCGCTGATGTTCAGGTCGCTTTCATGCAAAAGCTTGCAAGCATGGGCAATTCTAACTTCGGTCAAAAAATCAGAAAAGGATTTATTCACTCGTGATTTAAAATACCTACTGAAAGCAGAAACCGAAAGATTGGAAAGTTGAGCAGCTTCTTCCAAACTCACTTTTGACTGAAAATTCTGCATCACATATTCGTACACCTGCCCCATTCGGTCTTTTTCTGATTCTTTGTTGGTATTGATGTATCCCGCATCGGCGATGAGTTTACAATCCTTCGAATCCACCAACAAATCCAACAGTTTGAGCAAGTGCAAAATACTCTTCGTGCCTTTGAGATGGAGCAGCTCCAGCATCATTCTCTTCACTTGGATATTGGTCTCACCGGTCACTTCGATGCCTCTTTCAGATAACTTGAGCATCCTCGAAATTCCTTCAAACTCATCCAACTGAAATACAGACTCATTCAAAAAGTTATCCGGAAAATAGATCACCACACCATGGGTTTCCAATTTGTTTTCCGGCTCATGATAGGCTTTGTCATTTTTCCATAAGTGGGGCAAATTGGGTCCGGTCAGCACCATGTCCCCTTCTCTAAAGCTCTTGGTATGGTCACCAATAAACCTTGTTCCTTTGCCTTTGAGCACGACAAATAATTGGTATTCAGAGTGAAAATGCCAGTTGACATCAAAGTATGGAGCAATTAACTCTTTGATAACAAAGGCTTTGCCTTCTGGTATTCGAGATTTTTGTACTGGATTTTTCACTGTATTATTACCGTTTTGACTGCTAATCCCCCTTAATTTTGGTAAAAAACAGTCATAAATCAAGGAAAAACAGTAAGGAATTCATGAGCTAAATCCAGAATATTATCTTCAAAAAAAATTATAACCCAAAGTATGAACCAAAACATGAATTTGAGACCTCTCAGTCTCTTGATCTTGAGTATGGTGCTCTTTTTTTCTTCCTGTGGAAGAAAAAATCAATTCCTTTCCATGACCGAACCAAGAAGAGTGGAAATCCTTGTTCTCGGCCATGAAAGCGAACACCATAATTCGGAAAAATTGATGCTACACCTTGGAACTCCCCTTTTCCAAAAAGGCATCAACCTTACCTACACCACAGATCTAAATGATCTTAATGAGGAGGTACTTTACAATTACGACGGTCTGATGATTTATGCCAATCATGATTCTATCAGCGCCAGTCAAGAAGCTGCTTTGAAGGATTATGTCCAAAGTGGCAAAGCCCTGATCCCGGTTCACAGTGCCTCTTGGTGCTTCCGAAATTCAGATTGGTATGTGAAAACAGTAGGCGGTCAGTTCAAATCCCACGGCGACGGTAAGTTCACCGCCAAAATCGTAGACGCTGCACACCCTATCATGCAGGGTATTTCTGAGTTTGAAACTTGGGATGAAACCTATGTCCATTCACAACTCAATCCTGCCATGCATGTCTTGATGCAGCGCGATCAGGAGCCCTATACCTGGACTTTGGAAGAGGGTGATGGTAGAGTATTTTATACAGCTTATGGCCACAATGAAGAGACTTGGAAGCAACCTGAGTTTCAGGAATTGATCGCCAACGGGATTCTTTGGGCTGTAGGCGATAAAGTAAATGAACTGCTTGCAGCCTATCAGATCCCAACCCCACAATTCCAGGATGCTGAGATTCCAAACTACGAAAAGAAGGATCCGGCACCTCGATTTCAGCTTCCGCTTTCACCAGAAGAAAGTATGAAACTGGTTCAGCTTCCTATTGAGTTTGAAATGGAGCTATTTGCCAGCGAACCGATGATCATCAACCCGATGGCTTTTGCATGGGATGAGCGTGGTCGCCTCTTTGTCATCGAAACAGTGGATTATCCTAACGAGGTACGCACGGAAGGAGGAAATGACAAAATCAAAATCTTGGAAGATACCGATGGCGATGGAAAAGCAGATAAAGCAACAGTTTTCGCAGACAACCTGAATATCCCTACTTCAATCATGGCAGTCAATGGAGGTATTTTGATTTCCATGGCTCCTGATTTTGTCTTCTTAAAAGATACTGACGGAGACGATGTCGCTGACGTAAGAGAAGTCATTTTGACTGGATGGGGCAAAAGCGATACGCATGCTGGTCCTTCAAACCTGAAATATGGCTTTGATAACAAAATCTGGGGTGTGCTAGGCTACTCCGGTTTCAATGGAGAAGTAAGCGGACGTCGTCACTCTTTCGGACAAGGTGTTTATCGCTTTGATCCGACTGGAGAAAACCTCCAATACCTAGGCAACACCTCCAACAATACCTGGGGTCTAGGTTTCACCGAAGATTTCGAAACCTTCATTTCTACAGCCAACGGACAGCACAGCGTGTATTTCTCTATGGCTAACAATTACCTGAAGCGTCCGATTTTCCAAGGTTCTGCCAATACGGTCCATGGCATCGACAGTCACTACGACATGCCACATTTGACTCCATTCTTGAGACAGGTAGATTGGCATGGAAGCTACACTGCAGCCGCAGGACACAACTTCTACACCGCGAGAAGTTTCCCTGAGAAATATTGGAACCGAATAGCCTTCGTAGCCGAACCAACTGGCCGCGTGCTTCATAATGCCATCATCAACCCGGATGGTTCAGGTTTCAAAGAGAAAAACGGATTCAACATTTTGGCGAGTTCCGATGAATGGTTCTCTCCTGTTCATGCCGAAGTAGGTCCCGATGGAGCACTTTGGGTAGCAGATTGGTACAACTTCATCATCCAGCACAACCCAACCCCAAGAGGATTTGAAAACGGTGCGGGCAATGCCTACATCAACCCACTTCGTGACAGCAAGCATGGCCGTATTTATCGAATCAAATACAAGGGTGGTGAAGATTCCGAAACATTTGACTTGAAAGATGCCGACGGTGACGAACTTATCGAGGCATTGCAAAGTGATAACATGTTCTGGAGATTGACTGCTCAGCGATTGATCGTTGAAAAGCAAGACAAGTCAATATTGGCAGATCTATACAAAATCATTGCAGATCCTAAAGTGGACAAAGTGGGTCTGAACGGTCCAGCCATCAACGCACTTTGGACCCTTCATGGCTTGGGAGAATTGACCGGAGAAAATGCCGATGCAAATGCAGCCGTGGAAAAAGCACTTTCTCATCCGTCTGCCGCAGTCCGCAAAAACGCTCTCCGCGTACTTCCAAAATCTGAAGCTTCTCTTAGCGCAATTTTGGCTTCTGGAGTCATCAATGACCCGGATTTACATACACGTAAATATGCCTTCCTTGCCATATCTGACATGCCATTCTCCGAGCAAGCTGCAAAGGCATTGTTGGAAGCTGCTAAGAATGAGGAAAACGGAAAAGATGCCTACTTGCCTCAAGCGGTGTTTGCCGCTGTTCTTTCCCATCCGACTGAGTTTGCCAAGCGTGACAATACCAAAGCACTTCAGGCAGGTGGTGACACTGAGCTTTCGCTGTCAGACCGAATCAGCAGAAGTTTGGTAGCGGAGCAATATCCGTTGGATCAGCGAAACAGCATCCTATTCCCACCTGACGTGGCTGGTAAAGAAATCGCGATCCGAATGATGATTTCTAAAGCTGAAAATCCATTGGAAGGGGTGCTTGTGGCTCAAGGAAATAATACCAATGGCTACAGCTTGTACATCTATCAAGATGCCCTTCACTTTGCAGTAGCACAAGATGAAAAACTGACCATCTTGAGTTCCAAAAAAGCTCTTCCTGAGGAGCAGTTTACCATCGATGCCACACTCACTGCAGACGGCAGCATGAGCCTCAAAATCAACGGTGAGGAAATCGGAAAAGGAAAAACCAAAGGATTGTTCCCTAAGGAACTTTCGCCTAGAAGTGTAAGAGTGGGTAGAAATGACAGCAAAAATGTAGTCGGCAAATACGAAGGAACGTGGTGGTTTGGTGGTCGCTTGAGCAACAAGTCTACCCTTTCACTCAAGAAACCTGGTACTTCCCTAGAGGCTGAGGCCAGCCTGGCTGATGCTGCCAAAGCAAATGGAACCTCTTTTGTCAAATTGAGTGTGATACCTCATGAAATGAAGTTTGACAAGGCTTCCTTCACCGTAAAAGCAGGTTCACAGGTTACCATTGACTTCGAAAACCCTGACTTCATGCAGCACAACTTGGTCGTAGGTCAAAAAGGTGCCATGGAAACCATTGGAAAGGCAGCGGACGAATTAGCTCGTGATCCGAAAGGTGCTGAAATGAACTTTGTGCCTAAGATCCCTCAAGTAATCTCAGCCACCCGACTGGTAGATCCGGAAGGACGCGAATCACTGGTGTTCGTAGCACCTACTGAGCCGGGCGAATACCCATTTGTGTGTACCGTGCCAGGCCACTGGAGAATTATGAACGGGATCATGATCGTGCAGTAATACATGGCTTTAGACGTAAAATTTGCAGTCAGTACTTGGCTGTGGACTTCGCCTTTCAATAAAGAAACGGTCGCTCTTTTTCCAAAAATCAAAAGCTACGGCTACGATTCGGTGGAGATTCCCGTGGAAGATCCTGCCTTGATCGATATCGATCTGGTAAAAAATGCACTTGCGGATAATGGGCTTAGTCCCATTATCTGCGGGGCTTTTGGACCAACACGGGACTTGACCCATGAGGATCCTCACTATCACCAGACCTGCTTTGACTACCTCGATGCCTGCTTTCACATTGCGTCGGAATTGAGCGCCGGATTTGTGGCTGGACCAATGTATTCGGCAGTAGGAAAAGCAAGATTGGTATCTCCTGAGCAAAAGAAAATCGAATGGAATCGCGCCGTCACCAACCTTCAGAAAGTAAGTAAAAGAGCAGGTGAATTTGGATTGGAGATCGCCATCGAAACACTCAATCGCTTCGAAACCGACCTGATCAATACGGCCGAGGAATTGATGCAGCTGATTCATGACATCAATGAACCTCAGGCCAAAGCGATTTTGGACGGATTTCACATGAATATTGAGGAACCGGACATCGAAGCGGCTATCCGTCGGGCTGGAGACAAATTGATCCACGTGCAGGTGTCTGAAAACTACCGAGGAACACCCGGAACAGGTCAAACCAACTGGGCGGCTTGGAAACGAGGTTTGGAAGCCATAAACTATTCCGGTACAATCTCTATTGAAAGCTTCACGCCTAATGTAAAGGAGCTAGCGGGTGCAGTTTGTATCTGGAAGCCCTTAGTGCCTAGCCAAGATGGCTTTGCCAAGGAAGGCTTGGAGTTTCTAAAGAAGTGGGCCGCTGATTAAGCGAGAAGACGGAAGACAGGAGACCGAAGAAATGGAAAAATATAAAGGCTGTCCGAATCTGAACCAGAATAAAAAATAAGCGAGAAGACGGAAGACAGGAGACGGAAGATCGAGTAAAAGTAAGATACCAAGGAAGTCCAAAGCTAATCAAGAATAATTAATCACTTAATAAAAAATTAAATCAAAAAGAAACCCAAAAAAATGAAATGGTCTTCCGAAGGCAGCTTTTGGAGATTTCGGATTTCATACTTCAGCATTCTGAATTTGTATCTTCCGTCTTCCGTCTTCGGTCTTCCATCTTTTTTAAAAAACTAAATACCCATGAGTCAAAAACAAATTAACATTGCCATCATAGGCCTAGGCTTTGGTGCCGAATTTATCCCTATCTACCAAAAACATCCTTTGGCAAACATGTATGCCGTGTGCCAGCGGAACAAAGAAAAAGCAGAAGAAATCGGAAAAGCATTTGGCATCGAAAAAGTCTATACCGACTACGATGAACTGCTGAAAGATCCCACTATCGACGCGGTACACATCAATACGCCGATTCAAAATCACGCCGAGCAAAGTATCAAGGCCTTGAAAGCAGGAAAGCACGTCGCGTGTACCGTGCCTATGGCCACGACTGTAGAAGAATGCCGTCAAATCGTGGAATTGTGCGCACAGACAGGCTTGACTTACATGATGATGGAGACGGTAATCTACAGCCGTGAATTCCTCTTCGTGAAGGAGATGTATGAAAAAGGTGAATTGGGTAAAATCCAATTCCTGCGTGCTTCCCATCAACAGGAAATGGCAGGTTGGCCGGGCTATTGGGAAGGACTCCCTCCTATGCATTATGCTACGCACTGTGTAGGTCCGGTTTTGGCATTGCCAAAGGGTCAGGCAGAATATGTGTCTTGCCTTGGATCAGGTCGAATTGATGAAAATCTGATTCCAAAATACGGTTCGCCTTTCGCCATTGAGACCTGCCACATTAAGTTGAAGGATTCTGATCTAGCAGCAGAGGTGACCCGATCGCTGTTCAATACCGCAAGACAATACCGCGAAAGCTTTGACGTCTACGGATCCAAAAAGTCATTTGAATGGACCTTGATCGAGCATGAGGATTCCGTGATCCATACTGGCGAAGTGCCTGAGAAAGTGAAAATCCCTGACTATGCGCATCTACTTCCTGCGGAAATCGCTCCATTCACCACTCAAGGAGTGTACGATTCGGACGAAAATCAGCACCTTTCCTTTATCCAAGGTTCGGGCCACGGAGGATCTCACCCGCACTTGGTTCACGAGTTTTTGATGGCCTTGACAGAGGGTCGGGCACCTTACCCGGATGCAGCTCAGTCAGCTAACATCACCTGCGTGGGGATATTGGCGCATGAGTCAGCTATGGAAGGTGGCAAAATCAAATACCTCCCTGAGTTTACACTCAGCAAAAAGTAAAAACAAAAGGCCTGGAGGATCTCCAGGCCTTATTTTTTGCTCTTAATCATTCTGAGAAGAGTTACCAAGCTTGTCGAGAAAAGGATACCGAGCTTGTCAAGAAATGGTTACCGAGCTTTTCGAGGTATCACTTCACTTTCTTCGCCTCAGCGGTAAACATATCCATCAGCGAACCAGCGGCATTTTCGTCGTCCACTTTTTTCAAACTGATGTAAACATCATAGCCTTGAATATTAAAATAGCCTGTAAGGACATCACCGGAGATAGATACGGAAGACATCACTTTTTCCGTGCCAGAGGCATCTTCCATAAAGTAGCCCATAGTCTTTCCTTCTTTAGTTTCAAATCTCATCGGAATAGTAGCAGTTCCCTGAGGAGTGTCCTTCACGGTTACCGCCCATTTTCCTTCAAAATATTCTGGTGTAAGCGTCTTGAAACTTGACAAACCTGCCGTTGCGACTACAGCAAAAAGGGTAATGAGTAAGATGTTGGATAATTTTTTCATGTGATGAAAGGGTTAGATTGTTTCAAAATTTAGGAAAAAATCAAATCCAAATTTCTGATGGACTAGAAATGAGCAATTCTTTTCTGGTTAAAAAAAAAACAGCTGAAAGCTATTCAAAGCCATCAGCTGTTTTTCTTTAGAAAATAATTGACGTTAAGGACTATTTTTCAGGGGAATTACCTCGAATACAACGTCAATTTTTTCATAGACCAAGGTTGTTCCCCCTTGCTTTGAGACTCCATCTTCAGGTAAATAAATTTGCCAGTGCCTGTCCAACTCAATGAATTAATCCCTGGATTACCTTTTCCTTGAGCTACTTTGGTCCAACTTTTACCATCTGTACTCAGGGAAACCGTGTATTCCAATGGAAATCCTTCCTTGCCTGCATCAAACTGGACTTCTGAAATGGCTTGCGGACTCGGCAACTGCACCATAAACCACATTCCCGGTGCTTGTGGAGTTTCCGTCTTCCAACCTTTGTAAGAAAAGGCATAACCGGGATCTTTGGAAGATCCTACACCTTGAAGGGCTGTGCTGCTAGCCGTTGCTTTCCAATTGTCCTGAAAAGTCAAGGCCTTTGGGATTTCCCCGATCAATTCCTCAAAGGAATAAGCATCTTTTCTAGACTCGGTTTCCTTTCTGATTTTGGCCACATACTCAGGCGAGATAAAGGAACCTGAATTGCCGAAATCATTGCGGATATAGGAAAGTACCGAGGCGATGTATTCGTCTGTATTGGTCTTCATGGAGATCATCACCCCTTCGTACTCTTTCTTTTCAATCGCACCCTTCAAGCCATGCAACATTACCTTGGTAGCATACTCCGGATGACCAAGGATCCTCGGCGAACCTGAGAAAGGCGGAGCGATCAGGCGGCCTTCTCCAGCCGGAGAACCCAAGCCTTTTGGACCATGACAGGTCGAGCAATAGCTGTCAAAAATCGTCTTCCCTTTTACAAACAGCGCCAACTCCTCCTTTTCAAACTTGGTTTCTGCCGCTTTTTTGGCTTCTTCCAGTTTTTCCAAAAGTTGCGTCCCCACCACTTGAATCCCTTGTGATGAATTTTTTTGAAGTACTGCTTTGATTAGTTGATCGACCTTGTCGATTTTGAGTACACGTGCACTTAACAAGGCCTGAATGGCCACCTCAGGATTGGCATCCAATGCGGCTGAAGCATAAAGGTCAGCCAAGGATTTTTCACCATACTTATACAAGGTTTCAGCCGCTCGCAATCCCTGCATCTTGAGTTTGGGATTGGGATCTGAAATGAATTTTTTCACCAATTCTGAATTCAATCCACCTAACCCTTCCAAGGTCCAAAGGGCGTGAACGCGCGCGAGTTCATTTTTGGAAGAACTTGCCATCACTACCAGATCAGGAATAATCGACTTGTCTTGATTCAGGATCATGGTCTGCTGTGCCATGTCTCTCCACCAGCCATTGGGATGCTCGAGGTGACGAATCAGCTGTTTGGAAGTCTCCTCGTACATTCGAGGCTTTTCGGTATTTCTAGGCATCCCCTCGTAGGAAAGCCTCCAAATTCGACCGTTTCCAATCACATCATCCATTTGGTATTGCTGGATTTTGGTACGGAGGTAGCTTCCCTCCTGCGTCCACTCCCCTTCCTGAATGATTCCTCGGTACATATCCACAATGTATAGTGTGCCATCCGGAGCGGTGGCCATATCCACCGGTCTAAACAAAGGATCTGTTGATTGGATGAACTCTGACTCCTCGCTGATGTACTTGTTTTGGAGGTAGGAAAGTCCTTCCACCTTTTCGGTGACCACTCTTCTTACGATTCGGCCCACAGGCTCTCCGTAGAGGTAATCACCCACCAAATCCTTGGGCAAACGATCACCACGAAAGACGTCATTTCCGGCAGCTCCGGTCACATTGGCCAAGGAGCCGTCAGGCTTAGCTTCCTGCATGCCGGGTTGGAAATCGGCCAATTTCACCAAGCTGTACGGAACTCGAAATCCTTCCTTGAGTGCACCCTTGACAGAAAAATTGCCATAGACGATCGGAAATTGGAAGCCCTGTGGTACGCCACCTGCCCCATCTTGGAAGAAAATCGTGCCGTAATTATCCTGGGTCACACCCCACTGCCCCCAAGGATTACCGCTTTCTTCTTGGATCACTCCTGTAGGTGTCCAGCGGATGCGCTTATTGTTGTACGTGCTGTACATCCAGTTGTCCAAGGCCCAAGTGAGGAAACTCGTCTGATGTTCCACATTGCCGGATCTGCCCAGGCCAGAAGCAAAAAGTTCTTTTTTATCTGCCTTGCCATCCCCATCCGTGTCGGTAAATCGGTACACATGATCCTCGTTGGATTCCATCGAAAGGATGCTGTTTGGGCCAAAAGGAACCACGTAGCGAGGAAACACCAAACTGTCCAAAAAGACTGTCCCCGTCTCATACACACCATCCTCATCCAAGTCTTCCCAACGGGAAATTCTTGAGGTGGGTAAAAGCTCACCGGTGGCATCCAAGTCCTGCATGTAAGTCCGGAGCTCCAGCACGTACATTCTTCCATTTCCGTCAAACTGTATGGAGGCAGGTTCCCGAATCTGAGGCTCGGAAAGCACCGGATCCATCGAAAATCCCGGCTTAAGCACAAAGGATTTCTTCTGCTCATTGGCAGAGACGGGCACCACGGGTGGTTTTGGACTCAGGTCAATGCCTTTCCAAATCGGAGATTCCAAGTCTATCCCTTCAGGAAGTGGAACACTAGGAAAAGGCTCCTCCAAACGCTTAGGGTCCATGGACTCTGCAGGAGACACATCAAATGGGGATCGCTCAGGTGCCTGACAGGCATAGACTGCCACACAGATACTCAAGCAAAGCATTCTTTTCAAATTCAATCTCATATGATCAAGTTTCGCAACTTCTGTTTCAGTTTCTTAAGATACCGCCTTTTACTATTTTCCAAACCTATTCACTCTCTTGTGCCACCCTTGGACAAACTCGATATCCAGGGATAAAAATATTTGCTTTTTGCCTATTTTATAATTTTTTTCAAAAAGTAATTTCACATTCATTGAAAATTTCAACCAAGATCTTTATGTTTTCCAGATTTCAACTTCTTCCATTCCTGCTTTTACTTTGGGTAGGTGTACTTTTTACCTCCTGTGAAAAACCTGCTCCTTCCCAGCCAAAGGGTCCTGTGGTCATGGCCTATTACGTACCGGAGAGGGATTACCAACCCGAAAAAATCCCCGTGGAAAAGCTCACCCACATCATTTTTTCCTTCACCAATGTGGTAGATGGGGAAATGAAGTTTAGAAATCCAGAAGATTCTGGACCCAAACTTGAAGCTTTGGTGAAGCAAAAAGAGCGAAATCCGAACCTCAAAGTGATGATTGCCTGCGGAGGCTGGGGAGCGGATGGATTCTCCGACATGGCCTTGACTGCCGAAAGCCGCGCCAAATTCATCGAAAGCGCCCGAGCATTTATCCAACAGTACCAACTCGACGGCATGGACATGGATTGGGAATATCCGGGAATCTCCGGTGCGGGCACCATGGCGAGACCCGAAGACACCCAAAACTTCACCGCACTGATGAAAGGCCTCCGAGAGATGCTGGACACCTTTGATTCTCCCAAGATCTTGACCTTTGCCTCGGCCGGTTGGGAGCGGTATTACGATTTTATCGAGGTGGATGAAGTCATGAAGTACGCGGACTACATGAATGTAATGACCTACGACCAGGTATCGGGCGAGTCCATCTACACCGGACACCATACTCCGCTCGGACGTGCCAGCAAGGAGGATTTGGCAGGTACGCCCTTTCAAGCACACCTAGACAGCCTCTACCTCGCCAAGAAAAAAACCGATCATGAACCCCACTCCGTGGAAAAAATAGTCGATTACTTGGTCGCTCGTGGAGTCAAGCCAGCTCAGATTGTAATCGGCTCGGCCTTCTATGGCAGAGTCTGGAAAGGCGTCCCTCCTACCCATCAGGGTTTGTATCAAAAGAGCCGTGACATTCACATCGGTTGGTATGCCTACCACGAGATCCGATCCAAGTATGAAGCTGAAAGCAGTTTTGTGAGGTATTGGGATGAAAATGCCAAAGCTCCCTTTATGTATCAAGCCGCCGACAGTCTCTTGGTCTCTTATGATGACACCGTCTCCGTGGCTCTCAAAACCCGCTATGCGATCGACAAGCAGTTGGGAGGCATCATGTTTTGGGAATTGGGAAATGATACCAAGGAGACCGGAAGCTTGCTGGATGCGATCGATAAAGAAGCCAAAAAAGGCATAAAGTAAGCCCAAAGTGAAATTTTGAGGGGAAAGGAATGGGAGAAACTCTCATTCCTTTTTTTTTGGCAGATGAAAGTAGGTTTGGATTTGATCTAGAAAGGAAGTAGTAACCTAACAGGATATTTTCCCTCTGTGCTAGAGAAAAGCAATCTCCAAATCCACAACAGCAAAAAATCGGATGCTACAGACTTTATTGTTCAGTTTTCATCCTCAACAAAATCGATCAAGTCAGAATACTCATGATTCAATTGATGTAAAATCTGATCCAATTCATCCATGCTGCGATAGAGAATCGGAGTCATTTCCAAGGTAGAATCAGGGTTATTTTCTTCTTGTAAGAGATGAATTACCCCTTTGATTTTGGCTACGGGAGCACGCAACTTATGCGAAATATCAAAGAGGAATTTTCGTAAAGATTTGACATGAGCTATTTTTTGACTGATGTCCTGTATGGTACCGTAAAAATTGATTTCCCCGTCTTCAAAATCAGGTCGAGCTTTGATCCATAGCCAGATTTTCTTTTTACCGTCCACAATCACCGGAATATCCATTTCAAATGAGCTGTTGCATTTGGCAGAATGGATAAACTGACGCAGAAATGAAAACCTCAAATTTGGACTTATCCAATGCAGGAAAACAGATGGGTTGGTAATTATTTCTTCCCGATTGGCCTCCGGAATCAATCGGGATATTCCAGAACTCAAAAAATCCAGTTTGATATGCTTAGCAGCTGGTTCAGTTTTTAACTTAAACCATGCCCCTGGAGACAGCTCGGTAAGCTTTTGAAGTTTTTGACCAAAGAGCTCAATTTTTTGATGTTGATCTTTTAGTAGTTTTCTTGTTTCCAGAGAAATGGCTACACGCTTCGCTAATAATTTTAGCGCTTCCAATTGGGCCTCTTTGACTTCATGCTATTGGTGATCCCAAGCACACACTGTCCCCAGGACATTCCCTTGAAAAGAAACAATTGGGGCACTCACATAAAAACGAATCCCATCCGCAGCGGTCAAATAGGGGTTTTCATGTACTCGTTTGTCGGATAGTGGATCAAGAATCACCAGCGTTTGATCCGGTGAATCGAGTGTAAATCGACAAAATGTATCTTCCAAAGGCACCTCCGACCAGTTGACTCCAATCTTGGCTTTGTACCACTGTCTGCGATCATCTATAAACGAAACCACAGAAATGGGTGTATTGAAGATTGTCTTGGCCATTTCAGCAATCTCCTGCATTTCAATCTCCGGATCGGTATCCATGATTTCAAAAGAGCGGAGTTCAGCTAGCCGGTTCATTCTCAGTTATAGCGGGTTTCAAATTCAAATTAAAAAATCTATAGTTAGAATGAAAACCAAAAGGGTTTTAAACTTTAACCAAAAGTTCATTTTTGTAAACCGTATGTGTCCAAAAAACTGGTCCTACGTAATTCCTAGCTAGGTTTCGGGGCTTTTGAACTCACTTTTATTTCCCACAATTGATCAGATCAAAAAATTAGGGAAAGTCACTTGCTAGAGGTAATCAACACTGGAGATCACAGCGCACCGTAAAAATCGTCAGGATGCTTTTTTCTTTTACATAAGAACAAAAAATTTTAGAGGTTTAGGGTTTACAATGGGGCAAAAAAAAAACACCTAGAAATATCTAGGTGTTTTAAAACAGAGCCCCTTGCCGGGATCGAACCAGCGACCTACTGATTACAAGTCAGTTGCTCTACCAGCTGAGCTAAAGAGGCGTTCCCCGTTTAGGTGGTGCAAATATAGGCTTACTCTCTTTTACTCCAAACCCAAAACCTGAGAAATTTCATAAAAAACGCTATCTCTCAGATTTTGAGCCGGAAAAATTTAGAATTCCTTCAGGATGGTAAGCTTCTTCTTCAACTTATCGATCTCCTCTTCTGCCTTTTGAATCTTCACATCAAACTGATCTCTCAATTTGTCTGCAGTTTTGGATGCAGCAAAGAATTCAAGGTTGTTTTTCCACAAGGAAATGCTGTTTTCCAAATCGGTGATTTGCTTGCGGATGCCATGCTCTTTTTTGTTGAGTGTCTTAATGGCATTAGGGTCTGATTGGATTTTGTTTAAGTTGAGTCTAAACAAGAAATCTTCCCTACCGGTGCCTGAAGGATCCAGTTTTTCCAAATAGCTATCTACAGCCTCTTTGAACTGGTTTTGAATCTCCTTTATGTTTTTGCGAGGCACAAATCCAATCTCATTGAATTCGGTCACAAATCCACTCAATTCCTCCTCTGAGCGGCTCTCTCCTGCTGCTGCGCTATGGATGGCCGCGATCAGGTCCTGCTTCAGTTTGAGGTTGGCATCAAATTCATTGTTGGCCTGCTTGGTGGATGTTCTTCTGTTTTCGAAGAAAGAATCACAGGCTGCTTTAAATTTCTTGTAAAGCGCATCACGGTTTTTCTCCGGTGTAGGACCGAGCTTCTTCCACTCTTGCTGCAGCTTTACCAGTTGATTAGCTGTACTTTGCCAATCGGTGTTTTCCATCAGAGCTTCCGCTTGGGCAATCAGTTCTTCTGCTTTCTTCTGATTGGTCGCCCGTATTTCATCAAGTTCTTTGAAGAACAGGTTTTTGTGATGGAAAAACTGCTTAAATGAAGCCCAGAAAGCTTTGTTAATGTCTTTCCCGGATTCTTTTGGCACAGGACCGATTTTTTCCCAAGCCTTTTGAATGTCCAGGATTTCCTTGGTTTTGGTATTCCAATCTTTGATTCGGTCCGCTTTAAATTCCCCAAATGGAGCCAATAGACCGATCAGGGCTTCTTTTTCAGTCAGATTCTTTTTAAAGACTTCTTTTTGACCTTCAAAGAATTCCTTTCTTCTGTCGTAAACCGCATCGGAGGCTGCTTTGAATCGCTGCCAAAGATTTTCCTGTTCGTCTCTCGGCACAGGTCCGATATGCTTAAACTCCTCATGAAGTTCATTCAACTGTTTGATGGCTTCTTTGAGGTCTTTTACTTCTTTAAGCGCATCCGCCTTTTCGCAAAGCTCCAGTTTGCTTTCCAGATTTTTTTTGCGGTCGAGTTCTTTCAGCTCAAAGTAAATACTTCTGTTGTCATAGAAACGGTCCATTAGGGCATTGAAGCTCGCCCAAAGGTTTCTGCTTTGTGCAGCAGGTACCGGACCAAGCGACTTCCATTCTTCCTGGATAGCCTTAATCGCACCCATGCTCAAAGTTGTCTCTTCACCATCCACCAAATCTCTCAGTTTGTTGAGTAGTTCGGTTTTCAATTGAAGGTTGCGCTCCTTCTGCTTTTCAGCCTCTTTTCTTAGGGAATTGAGCTGATGACGGAAGTCATTGAAGAGCTTATTGAATTCTCTTTCTTCTTCGTGGTAGCGATATTGAAAATCATCTTCTGATCCGCCTTCTGATTTGAATTTCAAAAGTGCAGCTTCCGTATCCTTGGCTACCAAATCATCAAAGGCAGCTTTGATTTCATGAGCAAGTTTATCGAGCTTGAGAGATACACCATGCTGAAGCTTATCTTTCAGCAAGTGAAGCAGTTGGCTTTTAGTCAAACCAGAAAGATCCTCGGGAGTATGATCATCTTCCTCTTCCGTTGCTTCATCGGCCTCATTGGCAGAATCTTCAGCAGGTGTCGGAGTTTCCTCTTCGGATACGGGTTCAACTTGCGCAGCAGGTTCAGAAACCTGATCTGTTGGATCTTGCTGATCTGCGGATTCAGGTATTGAAGTTTCTGTTTGTTCCACAGAAGATTCAGCGCTTTCTGCTGTATTCTCAATACCTGTTGCTTCTTTTTCAGAAGCTTGGGTCACCTTGTCCTGATCGGACAATTCGTTACTTTTCTCGGTCATAAAATCGATACTATTTCAAGGCAATATGGGCAAATGTAGGCATTTTGCCTAATTTAATCTTGGGTCAAGGGGATAATTTGCAATAACCTTAAATTCCCCTCCCATGTTTTTTAGAAGTATTTTCCAGAGCTCTTCAGGGGTGTTTTCCAGGATTTGGGCGTCAATTTTTTCGGTGCAGATGATCCAGGTATTTTCTGACAATTCATCTGAAAGTTGACCTGATGACCAACCACTGTAGCCCAGAAAAAATCGAATGGAGTGTGGGGATATCATGTTGAGTTTTAATTTTTCTACCAACGCATAAAAATCCCCTCCCCACCAAAGGTCTTCCCCTACTTGAATGCTGCCTTCCAATTCTTTAGCCCCGAAATAGATGAAATGCAGTGTATTTTGCTCTACTGGTCCTCCAATGTAAACCTCACTTTCTATGAAAGACAACTCTTCTACCAATTCGCTTAGGTGAAGAATGGAGGGCTTGTTCAGCACCAAACCAAAACTTCCTTCTGAATTATGTTCACAGAGCAATACGACAGAGCGCATGAAGTTTTCATCCTGCAAAAAAGGTTCTGAGATTAAAAGATTACCGGGAAGAGGGGTTTTGTTTGGGTTGTTATTCATGCTGAATCAAAATCGATAGAAAAAGATAAGTTTAAATTTCAAAAATGCAATGTCCCTAGTAGCTTCGTATAATGATCAGAAAATTAACCCAATCCCATGAGATTAGCAGATATTCGTAAGGACTATACCCTAAAATCCCTGGAAATAAAGGATGTAAGTCTAGACCCTCTTCGTCAATTCAAACTTTGGATGGATGAAGCTATAGATTCAGAAGCACTGGAAGTCAATGCCATGTGTCTATCTACCCTAGGCTTGGATGGATTTCCCAATGGAAGAATCGTTTTGCTTAAAGAATTGGATCATGGCTTTGTATTTTTTACCAATTACGAAAGTGAAAAAGGCAATGAGCTGAATTCAAATCCGAAGGCTTCACTCACCTTTTTTTGGGCCGAAATCGAGCGTCAAGTGCGGGTGATCGGCGAAGTAGCCAAAATCAGTGAAGAAGAATCCGATGAGTATTTTTTCTCAAGACCATTTGGTTCACAAATTGGAGCCTGGGCCTCGCCTCAAAGCAGGGAAATTTCTGGAAGAGAAGTGATCGAAGCCAATCAGCGAGTCATCGAAGAAAAATTCACCCCAACCACCATGGTACGGCCTCCTCACTGGGGTGGATATAGGCTTGTCCCCCATCGGATGGAATTTTGGCAAGGCAGACCGAGCAGGCTGCATGATCGGATCTGTTACACCAAAGAAGCTAAAGGTGATTGGAAAATTTCGAGACTTGCTCCTTGATTACCTCAGGTCAAAAAGATTATCGACGCCTATAAATCGCTCCACGGTGAAACCCTCTCCATATTTGACCATGATTCGATGGCCTAATTCACGCGATCTGGATTCAATAAATGGAAGAAATTCAGGAGAAGAGATGAAGCTAGCCGGTTCTTGGCTGGCAGGATCGTAGAATTGGGATTTGAAAGCCATGATACTGGCCACTTTAGTATCCCAATGTGCCGAGATATCCACAATAAAATCCGGCTGAATGTAATTGTTTTGGATATAGTGGTAGACAAATTTTGGCCGCCAAGCTTGCTGTGCAACCCCATCCAATTCGGTTTCAATCTTTCGAAGTCCGCTCATGAAACAGGCATTTGACGCCAAAGAAGCTCCTTTGCCATGATCCGGATGTCTGTCAGTTATGGCATTTGCCAACACAATTTCTGGTTGGTATTTCCGAATGACTTTGATTAATTCAAGCTGGTGTGCTTCATCATCTTTAAAATAGATGTCTTTGAATCCCAGATTTTCTCTAGCAGAAAGACCTAGAATTTTAGCCGCATCGGCTGCTTCCTGAAGCCTAATCTCGGGTGTACCTCGGGTTCCCATTTCCCCATGAGTCAAATCCACGATACCAACTTTAAACCCTTTGGCAATGTGAGCAGCGATAGTACCGGAACATCCAAGTTCTGCATCGTCGGGATGCGCTGCAATGACTAAAATATCCAATTTATTCATGGTGGTAATTCTTATTTGACCCTTAGATTTTGACCGATTCTTAGGATTGTTCTTGTGGAGATTCCATTGAGCCTGGTGATCTGAGAAACAGATACTCCATATCTTCTGGCGATTGAACCCAAATTATCTCCTCTTTTTACGCGGTGATAGGCAGCGGCTCGAGCTTTTGCAATATGTCCAAACAGCTGCTTATTGATCAAAAGTTCCTGCTTGGTCAATTCCCCCTTTTCAAAGTCGTAAACTGTTTCAGGATCAAAGGCAAGCCCCTTATATCTAAGTTCATAATGAAGGTGAGGGCCAGTGCTTCTGCCCGTAGAACCTCCTTTTCCAAGGTAGTCTCCCGCTTTGACTTCTTGCCCAACTTCCGCCACATGCTTGGATAAGTGACCGTAAAGGGTCTCTAAACCGTTCTTATGCCTGACCACATAATAATAGCCATAACCATACCTGTCATAGGATTTCACACGAACGATTCCATCAAAAGCAGAATAGATAGGATCACCTGTATTTAGGTCCAAATCTGTACCGGAGTGCATTCTACCCCATCTTGGTCCAAATCGGGAATTGACCAACAAATCATCGAGGGGCATCTTCCAATGTTGACCATATTTTTGATCATATAGCTTCAAAACCAAGCTATCCTGGAAATTCTTAATATCAAGATTATAGATATCTACCTTTTTGCTGTCCCAGTTTGAAAAATATTCAAAGGCGGTAATCCAAATACTGTCTATCTGAATTTGCTCTGAAATCTGAATTAGTTGATTGGTAGGTGCCCAGTTTAAGGAAAATGGGTCTTCACTGATGATGGACCTGATTCTTGCTAGGTTTACGTTATTTTGAAAAAGTAAAGAATCTGTTTGGGTAGAGATCGTTCTCAGATAACCTTCTTGGTCAAATTCTCTCAGTTCAATATTTCTCCTTTCCTGAGCCTGTGCAGGATTTGTGGGATTTTTTTTGATGATCTTAGGAAAAACTTGAGCATTGGCCTGAAAAAGACCAATGCTCAAGATAAATCCCAATATTGACTTAAGAATTAAACTCCTCATTAACTGTTTTTAATGTAATTCATGCGCTGCCAAAAAACGCTCAGCGTCCAATGCCGCCATACATCCTGTACCTGCTGCAGTAACCGCCTGTCTGTACACATTGTCTTGCGCATCTCCACAGGCGAAAACTCCTTCCACATTGGTTTTGGTAGTTCCAGGAATGGTTTTGATATAGCCAGCCTCATCCATATCGATGAATTTCCGGAATATCTCGGTGTTTGGTTGGTGTCCAATAGCAACAAAGAAGCCAGAAATTGCGATTTCTCTGATTTCCCCTGTTTTATTGTTCAAAACTTTCACCCCAGTCACTTCTTCTTCACCGAGGATTTCTTCGGTTTCAGAATTCCAGAGAATTTCAATCTTCGGATTGTTTTTTACACGGTTTTGCATGATTTGGGATGCACGCATCTCGCTTTTTCTTACAATCATGTAGACTTTTGAGCAAATATTGGCGAGGTAAGAAGCTTCTTCGCAGGCAGTATCCCCTGCGCCTACAATGGCTACTTCCTGTCCTCGGAAAAAGAATCCATCACAAACAGCACAAGCTGAAACTCCCCTACCGTTCAGTCTATTTTCGCTTTCCAATCCTAACCATTTGGCAGACGCTCCTGTACTGATGATTACGGTCTCGGCCTGTATCTCTATCTGATCGTCAACGGTAACCTTATGCGGTCTTAAAGTAAAGTCCACTTGAGTAACCAAACCATATCGGATGTCTGTTCCAAATCTTTCAGCCTGCTTTTTGAAATCTTCCATCATTTCGGGCCCCATGATTCCATCCGGATATCCAGGATAATTTTCTACATCGGTGGTGATGGTGAGTTGTCCTCCAGGCTGTCCGCCTGTATATAACACAGGTTTCATACCTGCCCTCGCAGCGTAGATCGCCGCAGTGTACCCTGCAGGGCCAGATCCAATAATCAGGACCTTAACCTTTTCAATTTCTTGGCTCATTATACCTTTAATCGGTTAAATTTTATGATTTACTATCTAGCAACAAAACTGGGAAAAGTTAAAATTCCCTAAAGTGAGCCTTGTTACTTTATAATCAATATGATAAAGTTTCACTTACATGTAGGAAAGAAAAAGGGGGCCTGAGCCCCCTTTTGTATATTATCCCAAATAAGGTTTGAGGGTTTTGCTTCTTGAAGTATGCCTCAATCTTCTAATGGCTTTTTCTTTAATCTGCCTTACACGCTCTCTGGTAAGGTTGAATTTTTCGCCTATTTCCTCGAGTGTCATGGCATGTTCGCCATTCAATCCGAAATAGAGTGTGATGACGTCTGCTTCTCTTTGAGTCAAAGTAGACAGCGCTCGCTGTACTTCCTTTCTCAAGGAATCATTCATCAATCCATCGTCTGGCTTTTCATCACCGTCATTTTCCAATACATCCAAAAGGCTGTTTTCTTCACCCTGAACAAACGGAGCATCCATGGATACGTGTCTGCCTGAAATTTTCATGGTATCAACTACTTCAGAAGCAGTTACTTCCAATACTTCAGCCAATTCTTCAGGAGAAGGTTCACGCTCAAACTTTTGCTCCAATTCACTGAACGTTTTGGAGATTTTATTCAAAGATCCTACTCGGTTAAGCGGAAGTCTGACAATTCTAGATTGTTCGGCTAATGCCTGTAGGATAGATTGTCTGATCCACCATACTGCATAGGAGATAAATTTAAAGCCTCTAGTCTCATCAAAACGCTGAGCTGCCTTAATCAAACCTAGGTTGCCTTCATTGATCAAGTCCCCCAAAGAAAGCCCTTGGTTTTGATACTGCTTGGCTACAGAAACTACGAATCGAAGGTTGGCTTTGGTCAATTTCTCCAACGCTAGTTGATCACCCTCACGGATTCTTTTGGCCAATACCACCTCTTCATCAGCTGTCAACAGGTCGACTTTACCAATCTCTTGAAGGTATTTGTCAAGGGATTGTGACTCTCTGTTGGTAATCTGCTTGCTAATTTTTAGCTGCCTCATTCAGGATTAACTATTTTATAATTGAAAATATATTCGATAAGATAGGTATTTGTACTTTCAGGCTTACCCTTTTTGCTCTGGTTTTTCAGGCTTAGGCAACAAAACCTTTCGGGACAACTTGAACTTACCGGTCTTTTTATCGACATCGATAAGCTTAACCATGATTTCTTCTCCTGGCTCAAGTACACCTTCCATACTTTCAAGTCTTTCCCACTTGATTTCTGAGATATGAAGTAAACCATCCTTACCTGGCATAAATTCCACGAAGGCGCCAAAAGGCTGAATATTTTTCACTTTACCCGTGTAGACTTCCCCAATCTCAGGTTGTGCAACGATGGCCTTTACTCTTCTGATAGCCGCATCCATATTGGCTTGATTAGCTGAGAAGATGTTGATTTTACCCTGATTGTCAATCTCTTCGATAACAATGGTTGTCTGGGTATCTTTTTGCATTTCCTGGATTACCTTTCCTCCTGGTCCAATAACCGCACCAATCAACTCTTTAGGAATCCACATCATAAATGAACGTGGAGTATGAGGCTTAAGATCTGGTTTAGGAGCGGCAAGAGTTTTGGATATTTCTCTTAAAATATGAAGTCTTCCTTCTTTTGCTTGGTAAAGCGCTTCTTTCAAAACTGAATAATCAAGGCCTTCTACTTTCAAATCCATTTGACAAGCCGTGATACCTTTTTCAGTTCCAGTCACTTTAAAGTCCATGTCACCCAAATGGTCTTCATCACCAAGAATATCCGAAAGGATGGCATACTTTCCGGTTTTGGCATCTGAAATCATCCCCATCGCTATACCGGTCACTGGAGCAGTAATTTGAACTCCGGCATCCATCAAGGCAAGTGAACCTGCACAGACTGTGGCCATTGAAGACGATCCATTGGATTCTAGAATGTCAGAAACGATACGGATAGTATAGGGATTTTCATTTTCAGGAGGCAAAACTTTCTTTAGAGCTCTCATAGCCAAATTGCCATGTCCAACCTCTCTTCTTCCCGGACCACGGTTTGGCTTTACCTCACCCGTAGAGAATCCAGGGAAATTGTAATGCAAATAGAATTTGTTGTAACCGGAAATTACAGCACCGTCGATCATTTGCTCGTCCATCTTTGTACCCAATGTACAGGTAGTCACAGATTGAGTTTCGCCTCTTGTAAATACAGCCGAACCGTGTGCAGATGGTAAATAATCAACCACAGACCAGATCGGTCTGATTTCATCAAGATTTCGGCCGTCCAATCTCTTTTTGGTTTCAAGAGTCAGATTCCTTGCAGCCTCTTTGTGGATTTTATGAAAATAAGGCCCAATAAGGCTTGTCTCAAATCCATGATTTTCGTCCAAACTCGCTATGAAAGAGTCTTTGATTTCCTTTACGATCGCTGATCTTTCGGATTTGTTGGCAATCTGCCGACTTACTGCTTCAAAAAGTCTATCGTAAAGCTCCGCTCTCATTTTATCGTAAAGGGCTGCATCCGATTTTTCGTGGCAGTATTCTCTTTTTTGTTCTTTGCCAACGAGCTTGGTAAGCTCCATTTGAGCTAGGCAATGACGCTTGATCTCCTCATGTGCAAACTGAAGTGCTTCTACCATTTCATCTTCCTGGATTTCAGATGCTTCACCTTCCACCATCAAGATATACTCTAGTGAACCTGCTACAATAAATTCAAGAGAAGCTTTAGATAAAGCCGAAGGAGTAGGATTAATGACAAGCTGGCCGTCAATCTTAGCTACTCTTACTTCTGAAATCGGACCATTGAAAGGAATATCCGAAACGGCCAAGGCTGCTGAGGCCGCAAGACCCGCCAAAGCATCAGGCAAAACTTCCTCATCATTGGACATCAGCGTGATAGCCACTTGTGTATCTGCATGATAATCATCTGGAAAAATAGGTCTGATCGCACGATCTACTAGTCTGCTAATCAAAACTTCGTAATCAGAGAGTTTGCCTTCTCTTTTTAAAAATCCACCTGGAATCTTACCTGAAGCGGCAAATTTCTCTTGGTAATCCACTGACAAAGGTAAAAAGTCAACGCCATCCAAGGCGTCTTTTTTTGCAACTACTGTAGCCAACAGCATTGCTTTTCCCATTCGCACAACTACTGAACCGTCCGCCTGTTTGGCTAAAGCTCCGGTCTCAATGATAATTTCTCTACCATCCTGAAGGGTGATGGATTTGGTGATCAAATTTGGTAACATAAATACGTGTTAGAATTAAAGCGTCTTAGTAATAAAAAATCTGGTTCATCGGTTAAAAAGAAAAAAGTAAGGTTCTCAACCAAGAGAACCTTACTGAAAGGATTATTTTCTGATTCCGAGCTCGGCAATAATTGCTCTGTAACGCTCGATATCTCTTTTATGGAGGTAGTCTAGAAGACTTCTTCTTTTACCGACCAGCTTCATCAAACCAAGTCTGGAGGAGTGATCTTTCTTGTTTGACTTCAGATGCTGAGTCAAATGCTGGATTCTGTGTGAAAAGAGGGCAATCTGTGATTCAGGAGATCCTGTATCAGTAGCAGATTTTAACCGTCCATGATTTTTAAACAACTCTTGTTTTTTCTCTGATGTTAAATACATGTTTAGCTAAATTTAATAAAACAGTTACAAAGGTATTGTTTTAAATTCAATAATAAAATAGAGGCTTCAAATTGCTTTTTTCAGCGGTATGATTTGTTGGATTTTCTTCCAAATACCTGTGTAAAAGTCTGCCTCAAACAATCTTGCATCCCTCCTGGCTTGCCTTAGGAAGAAGAGACCAAATGGCAATAAGCAAAGGTTAGAAAATATAGTCCCTAAAAACGGATCCGTTACCCCTTCTTTTGCCCATTTTTCACCTGTAATGGTGAGCATGTAAAATAAAATAAAGAAAAGAATAGAAATCAAAACAGGCAATCCAAGGCCCCCTTTTTTAATAATTGACCCCAAAGGTGCTCCAATCAAAAACATCATAAAGCAAGCAATGGCTTGACTGTATTTTTGATACCACGCAATTTCATATCTTCTATACTCCCGCAAATGGCCATCATGTTGGCTCATCTTTATATTGAAAGTATTTTTCAAATTCCGCGCATTATTCAATGCCATCGTAATGGCGTTGGTGATATAACCACGGTCATAAATGACTGAATCCAAAATTTCTCTTTCACGGACCGTAAGTGGTTCAGTTCGTATCTTCTTATTAACCAAGGGTATTCCCATGGTATCCACAGTGGTAATGATGTCTGGCTTTGGACTGATTGTATCCCAATCCTGATTTTTTTTCACCGCTAATTTTCTTTTGAAAAGTGAATCGGAATCAGGAATGACTGCCTCTGAGGAAATGGCCACTTTAGTGGCGGTATCAGTTTTCAGAACAGACAATTTACTTAATGAATCTTCCCTCCTAACCCGATCGATACTATCTTTCAATGATTTCTCATTCTCGATTTTCACTTTACGAAGCGTGTCATATTCAGCCTTCAATTCAAGAATCTCTTGAGCTGGTGTCAGTTTCCTGTTTCTGGTAAAAAATGGATAAATGCTAGCAGCGTTGGTGTAATTTTGGAATTTTAGATCATTGATAATGAAATTAATCGAATCAAGACCTTCTTTAATTTCATCAATTCTTTTTATCGCTCGATTGGTAGACCATTGATCTTCAGGGGTTCTGCTTAATTGGAAGGCGGATAGGTCAAGTACCATGATATTTTCTTCAAACTCAGTACGTGAAAATTCTACCGGAGCTTCAGAAATTCCCCTGGTAGATCTTGCTTCTTTATAATTTTGACCTTTATAAAGTGTTAGCTTCAAGTAGGAATCATTTAAAAATGTCTCCATCCTGCCTGAATCCGCCAAAGTCACGTTGACGTTCCCCAGTCCTTCTGTGTGGTTATAGATGATAATATCCTGCAATCTGACATCATCTAACTTACGGTTTACCTTGATGCTATACCCATTAATTCCAGCGTAAAAAACTCCTTCTTTAATATCCAAGGCCGGTGTTTTCATCCGGATGTCATACAAAAGCCCAAACGTCTTCAGATTGACTTTTGGCACGAGGTAATTATTGGACAAAAATGCCACAATCGTAAGGATCACTGAAAAAATCCCGATTGGTCTGAGGGCTCGTGTAAGCGAAATACCGCTACTCTTTATGGCAGTCAATTCAAAATGCTCGCCTAAATTCCCGAAGGTCATCAGACTAGATAAAAGCACCGCCAAAGGAAGAGCCATCGGGGAAATACTGATGACGAAATAGCCGATTAATTCAGCATATATCCAAAACCCAAGCCCTTTCCCAAAAATCTCGTCAAAATACTTAAGCATATTGACAATCAGTAGAATAAAGTCTACCACCAAAAAGGTTAAAATAAATGGACCAAGAAATGACCCTAGAATAAGCTTATCCAGTTTTTTCATCAGCGAAAACTTGCTCGGCAAAGAAAACGATTTTCAGCGTACCAAGTTCAAAATTAAAAAACTGAGCAGGGTTTTATTCAACTGAATTATGAGCTCTATTCGATAAATAAGGTTGAAGTTTTAGAAAGAAATTTAAAAAATAAAAGGCTTTCATCTCTGAAAGCCTTTGTAGCGAGGACGGGAGTTGAACCCGTGACCTCAGGGTTATGAATCCTGCGCTCTAACCAACTGAGCTACCTCGCCGGGATATTTTTTAAACCATTTTCTAATATTGATTTGTCGAATTAATGGCTATATTAAACCACAAACCAATGAATTCAAGAGCAAATTTCCTTATGAAATCAGGGATTAAAAGCCCTCCCCAAATGGGAATGCAAATATGATGTCTTGTCCTTTTAAATCCAAGTTCAGTTTTAATAAAATGTGTGAAAATTTCACTCCTAAATCGCCCAATCATGGTCAAAAATAAGTTTGTTGCTGATTATCAAATAAATGCTTCCAAGAAGATTGTTTTCAATTACCTGAGTACTGCGAGCGGTTTAGAAGAGTGGTTTGCAGATGAAGTAAGGATTGACGAAGACAAGAATTACATATTTAATTTTGACAACGAAGACCATTTTGCCAAGCTTGTCATCCTGAGATCAAATGCTCATGTAAAGTTTGAGTTTTTTGACCCAAAAGATCCTGATAATTCAGACCATTCCTTCATAGAGTTTAAACTTGAAGAAAATGAATTAACCCAGTCATTATTTTTAAAAGTAATCGATTATTCCAATGAGTATGAAGAAGAGGAACTTTCTGCGATTTGGGAGGGAATGGTCGGTAAGCTCAAGGAAATTATTGGAGGATAAGCATTTTAAAAAGTGATTCAAAGAAGATAAGATCCCCTTGAATCACTTTTACCACCGTCCCCTATGCAGGAATTAAAAAAGCAAGGTTCAATCCTTACTCCCCCAACTTCCTTTTTTGCCAAACTGAAATTTTTGGGACCAGGATTTATTCTATCAGCCTCCATCGTCGGTTCGGGTGAATTAATTGCCACCACAATACTGGGTGCAAAAGGTGGATTCATCACGTTTTGGGTAATTCTGGTTAGCTGTCTAATTAAAGTTGCCATTCAATTGGAATATGGAAAAAACGCCATCATTACGAGCAAACCTTTAATGGCCGAGTTTAATGAGCTCTTGGGACCAAAACTTGGAAAAGGGCATTGGTCAATTTGGGGGATTTTTCTGCTGACCCTATTAAAAATCTTGCAGTTAGGAGGAATGCTTGGAGGGGCGGCAATAACGGTTCATTTAATGTTTCCGGGACTCCCTCTGAGTTTTATAGCCATTTTTCTAGGCTTTACCTTGATTCTTTTTTTCCTCAAAAACTATTACACGGTGATCGAAAGAACCTCAACATTTCTGGTTTTTGGATTTACGGTTCTCACTTTGGTCTCCCTGATTTCGCTTTTTTACACGCCATTTGGCTTCACATGGGGGCAGGTAGCTTCAGGGCTCACTTTCCAACTTCCCTCAGAATTAATTTTTGTGGCAATTGGTGCATTTGGCATTACCGGAGTAGCCAGTGATGAAATCATCGCTTACACTTATTGGTGTCAGGAAAAGGGATATGCATCCTATGTAGGTCATAATGATGGCTCAGTGGAATGGAAAAATAGGGCAAAAGGATGGATTGGAATCATGTATTTGGATGCATTTGTTGCTATGCTTGTTTACACTGTAGTGACAGCTGCATTCTACCTATTAGGCGCTTCGATTTTAAATGGAAGAGAGATAATTCCGGAAGGAACAGATCTGATTAGTAGTTTGGCTAAAATTTATACAGAGGCACTCGGACCTGAAGCCCGTTTTGCCTACTTGATAGGTGGCTTTTTTGCACTTTTTTCCAGCGTGTTTGCCACATTAGCTTATTGGACAAGACTTTTTCCAGATATTTTAAGTCAACTAGGCTGGATTTCCAAAAGCCCTGAATCTTGGTCAAAAACGATCAGGATCTTATCGATCACATTTCCTGTCTGTTGGGTTTTAACCTTTCTGTTTTTGAAAGAACCAGGATTTATGGTCTTGATTGGAGGAGTTATCGGTTCCGTAATGCTTTTGATAGTAGTCTTTGGAGGAGTCAACTTTTATAAAAAGAATCAACCTCTAGCTTTATTTAATGGCTTTTTTGCCCGAATGATGTTTTGGCTTAGCACTGCAGCTATCCTTCTGGTATCGGGTTACGGTATTTTCAAATTATTCTAAAAAAAAGCCTTCCCGAAGGAAGGCTTCCGCGAAATAAGGTAGTGCCGACCTTATTTCACTCTTTCAACTACAGCTTTGAATGCCTCTGGATGGTTCATTGCAAGATCAGCCAAAACCTTTCTGTTAAGTTCGATTTCTGCTTTTTTCAACAATCCCATCAATTGAGAATAGGAAACACCGTGCTCTCTGGCACCGGCATTGATACGCTGAATCCACAAAGCTCTGAATTCTCTTTTCTTTGCTTTACGGTCTCTGTAAGCGTACTGAAGACCTTTCTCATACTTGTTTTTTGCTACCGTCCACACGTTTTTACCTCTTCCGAAGTAACCTCTTGTGGCCTTAAGCACTTTTTTTCTTCTTGCTCTTGACGCTACCGCGTTTACTGATCTAGGCATAGTTTTTTGTTTTTTGACACTTGGTGCCTCGAAATATCGAGAACTTGTTTACCAAAGCATCTGGTGAATAAATAAACCTTAATTTTTAAAGAGTTGGGCTGAAAATCAGATTTTCAACATATCTCTTACTCTACCTTCGTCCGCAACGTGTACCAGACCAGCTTTGGTCAAGTTGTGCTTACGCTTAGTAGATTTTTTCGTCAGGATGTGGCTTTTAAAAGCGTGTTTCCTTTTGATTTTACCGGTTCCTGTTAGGGAAAACCGCTTTTTTGCACTGGATTTGGTTTTTACTTTTGGCATTTTGCTGTATTTAGTTGGTTGAAATTATTTCTTTCCTGGTTTCGGAGCGAGGAAAATATTCATCCTCTTTCCTTCCAACTTCGGCATTTGCTCCACCACACCTACATCTTCCAAGGCTTGCGCAAACTTCAAAAGCAACATTTCACCACGTTCTTTGAAGACAATCGTTCTTCCGACAAAGTGTACATAGGCTTTTACTTTTGCTCCTTCCTTCAAGAAGTTGATAGCATGTTTCAATTTGAAATTGAAATCGTGATCATCCGTGTTAGGTCCGAAACGAATTTCCTTTAAAACAACTTTAGCCGCATTGGCCTTGATCTCCTTTTGCTTTTTTTTCTGCTCGTATTTAAACTTCGCGTAATCGATAATTTTGCAAACGGGTGGATCTGCATTGGGAGAAATTTCAACTAGGTCAAGCTCATTGTCCTGAGCTATTTTAATGGCTTTTTCGACAGTGAGAACTGCGTTCCCTCCTTCTACAAAGTCACCTACTACCCTAACCTCTCTGACTCTAATCTTATGATTGATTCGATAAGGTTCTTCTTGTCTTCCTCTTGGCTGCTGTGGTCTTGGATTCAAGTTAGCTATGATTGTTTTAAAGTAAATTGCCTGCAAATATCGGAATTATTTCCAATTCAAAAAACGAAGTGGATTTTTACCGAATTACTCTTTCTTTAATGATTCTGATATGATTCCTTGAAAGTAGTTGATAAACTCTTCGATGGAGAACGAGCCTAAGTCGCCCTGTCCGTGTTTTCTTACCGCAACTTTACCTTCTTCTTGTTCTTTCTCTCCGACGATTAACATGAACGGAACTTTCTTCACTTCAGCATCCCGAATTTTTCGACCGATCTTCTCATCCCGGTTATCCAGCTGACCGGTAATGCCCGCATCTTCAAGGATTCCTTTAATCTCCTCTGCATACTGGATGAATTTTTCGGAAATAGGAAGAATATTGATCTGCTCAGGTGCAAGCCAAAGAGGAAATTCTCCCCCACAATGTTCAATCAATACGGCTACAAATCGCTCCAAAGAACCAAATGGCGCTCGGTGAATCATTACCGGTCTATGCTTTTGGTTATCAGATCCGATGTATTCCAACTGGAATCGCTCAGGGAGCTGGTAATCCACTTGAATAGTACCCAACTGCCATTTTCTGCCAAGGGCATCTTTTACCATGAAATCAAGCTTCGGTCCATAAAATGCCGCTTCGCCTAATTCTGTCACGGTTTCCATCCCTTTTTCAGCGCAGGCTTCTATAATGGACGACTCTGCCTTTTCCCAAGCTTCATCACTTCCGATGTACTTTTGCTTGTTTTCAGGATCTCGAAGTGAAATCTGGGCCGTGTAATCATCAAAGCCCAATGCCTTAAACACATACAACACCAAATCAATCACCTTGATGAATTCCTCTTTCACCTGGTCAGGTCGGCAGAAAATATGCGCATCATCTTGGGTAAAACCTCTTACTCGGGTCAAGCCATGCAACTCACCACTTTGCTCGTATCGGTAAACGGTACCAAACTCAGCATATCGGATAGGAAGGTCCTTGTAAGACCTCGGCTTGTGCTTATAAATCTCACAATGGTGAGGGCAGTTCATCGGTTTCAGCAAGAAGGTTTCCCCTTCGTGTGGAGTTGTGATCGGCTGAAACGAATCTTTCCCATACTTTTCATAGTGTCCGGAGGTCTCGTAAAGTACCTTGCTTCCGATGTGCGGGGTAGTCACTTGCTGATAGCCTGACTTATCCTGAGCCCTTTTCATAAATGCCACCAAGCGCTCACGCAGCAAGGTGCCTTTTGGTAGCCAGAGCGGCAGACCCATGCCTACTTTTTCAGAGAACATGAATAGCTCCAGCTCACGACCAAGTTTTCGGTGATCCCGCTTTTTGGCCTCTTCCAAAAGAGTGAGATAATCCTTAAGCTCTTGGGCTTTAGGGAAAGTGACCCCATAGATACGGGTTAGCATTTTTCGCTTCTCGTCCCCTCTCCAATAGGCACCCGCAATATTGGTCAACTTGACCGCTTTGATGAATCCAGTGTTTGGAATATGTGGACCTCGACAAAGGTCTGTGAAATTGCCTTGTTCGTAGAAGGTAATCGAACCATCTTCCAAACCTTCCAACAAGTCAAGTTTGTACTCATCTCCTTTTTCCTGGAAATAGGCTACTGCGTCTTTTTTGGAAACTTCCTTACGGATAAATTCTGACTTCAACTTGGCCAGCTCCATGATCTTGTTTTCGATCATTTCGAGCTCTTCTCCTTCCAGTTTGTGATCTCCAAAGTCCACGTCGTAATAGAATCCCGTTTCGATCGGCGGACCGATACCAAACTTGATTCCTGGAAATAGCGACTCCAAAGCTTCTGCCATCAAGTGCGCAGAAGAGTGCCAAAAGGTACTTTTACCTTCTAAGTCATTCCAGGTGAGTAATTGTAGGTTCGAATCCTCGTGGATCTCGCGGGAAGCATCCCATACATGACCGTTGACTTTGGCTGCAAGGACATTCCGGGCTAAACCCTCGCTGATACTTGCAGCAATCTGTAGGCCGGTGGTTCCTTTGTCATAAACCCTCACTGAGCCATCAGGGAGGGTGATGTTAATTTGTTGTGACATGTGTTTTTTAGTTTCTGCCTATACAAACAGGCAGGTGTATTAATTTGCAAATATGCGTAAGCTGAGGGCAAAGGAAAAATTTTGAGGAATGAATACTGAAATCAAGCACTACAAAATAATCTGCGCACTCACTTTCACATGGAAAGGTTTCGCCCCTGGATTATCGAGGTAACTCATTCTATGAAAAAAGTCCACCCTGAAAAAGCGGAAGACATTTTCCACGCCATACCCAAGTTCCAAATAAGGTTTGGTCGGATCCAATCTACCGAAAGAAGTCAATGAATTTCCAAATGGATCAAATGCCGGCACATTTTGGATGTTTTCATCCCGCACAGACCCCATCAGCACATTGGCACTGCCGACCATTCTCCATTTAAGCTTTTTAATCAACGGGATAGAATTCAGAAGAAAACCTTCGAAAGATTGTCTGTATCTCAAGCTGATAAACTGATCTGAGGCAAACTCATTGAAATTCATCGTGTTGAAGGCAGCCGTGGTGTAGAACAGGGTTTCATTCCCCAAATGATTTTTTAATACAGGATAAGGCACCTCGCCCCATACTTTACCCGCATCAAGCTCATACCTACCTACTCCAAAAATGCCCATTGTGAGACGCTGATACAGGTAAAAGTTCAGCTTTGTGTAGGAGATTTGCCCGCCAAGAGACTGGATTCCCTGCGCATAATTCAGCTCTACAATCGGCCATTTGTTGGAACCTAAAGAGGCTCTGACGTTATCATTGATGATGATAACTTCATCCCTTCCGTAGCGGATTCCCGCTCTCAGTTCTGTGGTTTGAAAGTTGCTCCGCAGCTCTTGTGTGTCTTTTTCTCTGTAGTAGAAATTATACAGCGGATCAAATTGAGCCACATTCAACCCTGAAGTGAGTAAAAATCCCTTAAAAAACTCTCGTTGGAATGTCAGGCGCTGATTGGTAGAAACGAATGGTCGTCTCAATGTACCAAATCGACTGGCTGCCAGAAAAACACTGTTTCCCTCCAGATTTTCCATTTCCAATCCCACCTGATCGAGTTCTCGGGAGGTGCGAACTTGGAGAGTTGTCCATCTTTTTCTGTCCAAAATTCTGGTCACCGCTGCTTTGTATTTCCAACGCTGATCTACCAAGCCATAGGCTCCATATCCTTCCAAAAGCCACTTATTGGAAAACTTATAATTTGACCTTAAGCCAAAACCAAAGCGAAAACCTTCCACATTGTTATAATTTCCAAACTCTGTCCAAGGGCCGAAATCCACTTTCCTGATCGGTAAATAGCCTGTTGCAAAGAATTTTAATCCCTCGGAATAAAACCTCACAATCGGAATTTTCTTTAGCGTATCCACCATTTGCAAAACTGCAAGCTCTTCCTCACTCAAAAGCTCCGGACGGGTTGAAGTCCAAAAATCAGCTGGATATTGACTAAAGTCCGGTTTGAGTTCGACTGCCTGATTAAAAAATGCCGTCGGTTTGGGTTGATTGATAATGGCACTATCTGTAGCCGTATAAAACTTCGCCAAAAGCCCTGCTGTACTTTCTGAAATCTGACCAATTTTGATCAAAACCCGTGTTTTAGAAGGTAAAAGCGGTCCTTCTACAGTTGGCGCTAATTCCTGCTGGATTTTAATCCGCTCTACAAAATTGAGGTTGGCAGCCTTTGGAATAGTCAAGTCCACTTGCTTTAAGGCATAGTCATCTTTTTTGATCCAAATTGTGCCTGTAAATGCCAAATCCTGTTCTCTCCTTGGATACACTTGAAGTTTGTAGCAAGTATCCTGACCTACCAATACGGAGTCCAAGAGGTCGTAATCGTAATACGTCTTCCAACCATCGGCAATCGGTGAGATAAAGTCTTTTTCAAGTATCCGTAACCAGTTTTTATAAAAATTATACTCCTGAAAAACCGATCCGGTAATTTGTGAAGTGGTGGATCCATCGGTAATCCCCACCCCTGTCACTTTGGTCTTTTCGATGATTTCTTTCCTCAGTTCGGGATTGTTTCGATAATAAAACTTAGAAACTGTCTCTGAAAAAAACACCGGAAGGATTTTTTCCCCTTCATCATTGGTCAGCTGACGGATACTGTCCAATACCGAGGTCACCGATTGCACAGATTTCCTTCGCATAAAACTTTCCGAAAGGTTATCCACGTCCAATTCGATCTTAGTGTAATTCTTCGTTTCGTAGGCGATTAATTCCCTTTTGTCAAAAACTTTTCGCTTGGCTGAAGCTCTGCGAATGATTTCAAATGCAGGATTTTCTCCTGCCTCAAATACAAAAGTGCCTAATTCAAAAGCAGTGGGCCTTAATTGAAAGTTGATAGTTTGAGTGGATTCCTTTGAAAGCGCTTTGCTTTGAGTCACATATCCGAGGTAACTGACTTTGATACTGTCTGCAATCACCTTGGATTCTATAAAAAAACTTCCATCAAAGTCTGTTGTGATCCCTACAGTAGTGCCTGTTAAGATGACATTCGCAAATGCTATTGGATCCCCAGTTTCGGCGTCGGTTACTTTTCCTTTGATACTGTATTGTCCGTAGGAAGAGAATGAAAAAAGGAGTAGAAATCCTATGAGAAAAGATCGAATCATTGATCGATTGGCGTCTGAAATATTTGAAAACTCTCGCAAGTTAACTGCATTTTCGCAGGTGGCCTGTTTCTTTTTGAAGATTTGAAAACGGTATGTCATTCATAAAAGTTTTCAAGAAGGAAAATTGAAATGACCGCTCTTATATTTGGAGCAAATTTGATTCAGAAATGACATACGATATTGCAATTGTAGGCGGAGGAATAGTAGGTTTAGCCACGGGGATGAAAATCCTAAAGTCTAGACCCGATCTGAAAATTGCCCTTTTTGAAAAGGAAAATCAGCTAGCCAAGCATCAGACTGCTAACAATTCCGGAGTGATCCATTCAGGGCTTTATTACAAGCCGGGTTCGCTAAAGGCCACCAACTGTATCAATGGTTACCACGAATTGGTGACTTTTTGTAAGGAGGAAAAAATCCCTTTCGAGATCACCGGTAAAGTGGTCGTAGCTACCCGGGAAGAGCAAAAACCCCTACTCGATACGCTGCTTGCGCGTGGGCTCCAAAATGGCCTTACTGGTACTCGTAAAATCACCTTGGAAGAGCTTAAAGAATATGAACCTTATTGCACAGGAGTCGCTGCCATCCACGTTCCGCAAACTGGCATCGTGGATTATTTTCAGGTGGCTTTGGCTTACGGCCGAAAGATCATGCAGCAGGGAGGAGCAATATATTTGGAGCATAAAGTATTGGAAATAAACCAAAAAGAAGGAATCAATATCATTGAAACTTCAAAAGGTGAGTTTAAAGCAAAGTTGGTCATCAACTGTGCAGGTTTATATTCTGACAAGGTTGCTCGGATGAATGACGAAGCGATTGATGATGTGAAAATCATCCCGTTCAGAGGCGAATATTATAAACTCAAAAAGGAAAGAGAATACCTGGTTAAAAACCTCATCTACCCTGTTCCTGATCCTAATTTCCCATTCTTGGGGGTACATTTTACCCGAATGAAAAAAGGTGGTGTAGAAGCAGGCCCGAATGCGGTATTGGCATTCAGGAGAGAAGGATACAAAAAGTCTCAAATCAATCTTGCAGAATTGGCCGAAACATTGGCTTGGCCAGGTTTCCAAAAAGTTGCAGGAAAGTATTGGAAAACGGGTTTTGGTGAACTCTATCGTTCCTTTTCAAAATCAGCTTTTACCAAAGCCTTGCAGGAATTGATCCCGGAGATTCAAGAATCAGATTTGGTAGATGGCGGTGCTGGTGTTCGTGCGCAAGCTTGCGACCGTACGGGAGGTTTACTCGATGACTTTGCCATCCGAGAATCTCCGTTTGCGATCAATGTACTCAATGCCCCCTCACCTGCGGCGACAAGTTCGCTTTCCATTGGGGGTACGGTTGCAGAAATGGCACTGAAAAGATTTTAAGTGAAATAGAAAAGGGAGGCGTTCGCTTCCCTTTTTTTATGAGTTCAAAAACTCAAACAACCGATACTCTGCCCACATAAATTCCTGATTGGCAAGTGTGAATCCGGTATGACCACCCCTTTTTGGCATTTCCAGAAAGATTTCTGACTTAGATTCAGCCAATTTTACCGGATAGCATTTTTCTCCTAAAAGTGGATCGTTCAGCGCATTGATAATCAAAGTCGGAATGGCAATTTGATCCATCCAATTATCTGCACTGACACCTTGGTAAAAGTCTGATGCATCTTTGAACCCATGCAGCTTGGCGGTGAAAAAAGTATCAAATTCATCAAAGCTTGTAACTCTATGTAGCAAGTCCTTATCGATTAGCTCCGGAAATTGCTCGGCTTTCAATGCCATTTTATTTTTCAATTTTCCAAGAAAGCGGTTTTTATAAAACCTATTGAAGGAAAGCTTTAGCGTCTCAGCACTTGAGGGAAGATTGCAAGGCACCGAATAGACCGCAGCTTTTTTGATTTGTGAAGGAAGTGATGCTCCCTTCTCACCAAGATATTTTAGCGTTTGCGCACCTCCCATGCTGATCCCCGCAAGTGCAACTTCTTGATAGTTTTCTGATTTCAAAACATGTTCAATGACAGTGTCAAGATCGTAGCTAGCTCCATGATGATATAAAATGGGGCGAAGATTCATTTCTCCACCACAGGTTCTGTTGTTCCAAACCAAAACGTCCCAATCGCCTTGATTGAAAAATTTGACTAAAGCTTTGGCATAATGCCGGTTGGAATCTCCTTCCAAACCATGGGAAATAATTAAAAGCTTGTTTGATCCCACCTTAGACCAATCCAAATTCAAAAAGTCTTCATCTGGAGTAGTTATTTTCTCCCGAGAGTAATTAACCCCCTCAATTTTCCTCCAAAGGCTGGGAATGATCGTTTCTAAATGACCATTGAAGAGATAAAATGGCGGTTTGGAGTAAGTAGAGGAAAGAATTGGCATTAGGATTCAAAAGAAAAGACCCAAATCTATCCTTGGGTCTGAGTTGAATTCAAATAAACTATGAAAAGTTAAAGTAGGTTAGTTGACCAGCAATTCCACTTCTTTTATGGCCTGTTCTACATGCTGGATGAAATCTGCAAAATGAACCTGAAACCGATCATCAAACCCATTTGATTCAAGGATCTCCTTTCCTTCTTGCAGATTGTGAGTCAGCAATCCGAAATCAAACATGGACAAAGTAGGCTTTAGCTTATGCCTAATTTGCTGAATCTTATGCATGTCTTTTTCTTGACTTCCTTCAGAATAGACCTTCTTGAGTTCAACCAATCCTCTATAAATGGCTTGAGTCAGTTCCACTCTGAACTCCTCGTCCCCATCTGACATTTCGGCTATTCGTTGATTCAATTCCGGGTAATAACTCGTCATAGTTGTGTTAGTTTTACTGAAATACCGGCTATATATCCAGTTGTCCAAGCTGCCTGAAAGTTAAAACCACCTGTGATACCATCCAAATTCAAAACTTCCCCCGCAAAATAAAGATTCGAATGAAACTTACTTTGCATGGTGTCAGGATCTACTTCATCCAGTGCAATTCCTCCTGCGGTGACAAATTCTTCTTTGAAAGTGGTTTTACCTTTAACATCCAAAATATAGCAAAAAAGGTTTTGCACCAGTCTATTGAAATGTTTTTTTGAAGTATTCCCAAAAATCAAGTCAGCTTCAAGCCCTGCCTTTTCGCAAAAGTGTTCCCAAAGTCTGTTTGGTATACCAAAAAGCGGGTGAGACAACACCTTTCGCTGTGGATGGGATTTGGCATAATTAGTCAAATGATCAAGGTACTCTTGTTCTCCAAAGGATGAATTCCAATTGATGATAGCTTTGGCCTGATAGTATTGGTCATGCATCCATTGCGCCCCGAAAGCTGAAAGTTTGAGAACTGCCGGACCACTTACTCCCCAATGGGTAATCAATACAGGACCACGATAACTCAACTTGGTACTCTCCAGTTTGACGGTGGCATCAGGTACCGAAATACCCATAAGTTCTCGAATGGTTTCCCCAGGTGTGTTGAAAGTAAAAAGAGAAGGAATAGGATTTATAACCTTGTGCTTAAGGCTCTTAAGAAAACCATAAGAAGTCAAAGAAGGATGTCCACCTGTAGCAATGATCAGCTTAGAATAAGTAAATTCTCCTTTTGTAGTCCTAACCTTAAATCCAGACTCCGTGGCTACTATATCTTCCACACCAGTCGAATAGCAGATTTTGATTCGCTTTTTTTCTACTTCATTTTGAAGGGCATTAATGATGGATTGGGAGTCATCGGAGACAGGAAATACCCGCCCATCGGATTCAATTTTCAACTTCACTCCACGGGACTCAAACCATTCGATGGTATCTGGAATACAAAAGTGGCGAAATGCCTTTTTTAGAAATTTCTCTCCTCGGGGATAGTTTTTGACCAACTTAGAAATCTCCATAGGCTGATGGGTCACATTACATCTGCCTCCTCCGGAGATTTTTACTTTGGAAAGTACTTTTGGCGATTTTTCGAGAATAGTCACATCCATTCCGGGTCCACTGGCATGGATCGCTGCAAAAAATCCAGCCGCTCCACCTCCGATTACTGCAATTTTCAACTCAGTATAATCTTATGATTAACAATTAATTAGTATCACCTTTTTCTACCCGAAAAAGAACCCAAAATTCCCCTGGCCAGCTCTCGAAAAAGTGTCCTTCCGATCTGTCTTACCATGGTATTTTTACTTAGCTCTTCCAGAAGAGACTCGTCTTCTTTGGTTCGAGTACTTGTGCGTGAATGGGTACTCGGAGGTAGGGTTTTCTCCTGTTCGGATTGTACAGACATCATTTTTCGTTCTAGCAGTTCAAAGGCGCTTTCGCGGTCGATATCCACATTATACTTTTTAACCAAGTCTGAACTAGCCACCAATCCAAGGATCTCCAATTCTGATAAAATATCCATTCGAGTAATCGGTGCCCTCATCAAGGTATGAGCCAGAGGTGTAGGAATCCCTTTTTCATTAAGTGCAGTTACCAGTGCCTCGCCTATCCCCATGGAGGTAAGTACGTCGGCAGTATTGTAAAAAGGGGAATCCGGATAGTTTTCGGCCGTTTTGGTAATCGCCTTTCTGTCTTTGGCGGTAAACGCACGAAGAGCATGCTGCACTTTCAATCCGAGCTGGCCAAGAATGCTGTCCGGTACATCCGTGGGAGTTTGGGTACAGAAAAACACACCGACGCCCTTGGAGCGGATGAGCTTGATGATCGCTTCAATTTTCTCCAAAAGGTCCTTGGAAGCGGTAGAAAAGACCAAATGTGCTTCGTCGATGAATAAGCAAAGTTTGGGCTGATCCGAATCTCCCTGCTCGGGAAAGGTCTCATAAATCTCTGAGAGCAAACTCAGCATAAACGTGGAAAACAGCTTTGGCTTACTTTGGATATCAGTCAATCGAATAATGGAAATCACTCCCTTACCGTCTTTTGCGCGAACAAAATCTTCTACCTCAAAGGATGGCTCGCCAAAGAATCGCTCTGCACCCTGCTGCTCCAACTCAATGATTTTGCGCATGATCGTATTGACTGAGGCAGCTGAAACTTGGCCAAATTCCTTTTCAATCGCTGCTTTTCCTTCGTTGGTGATGTATTGAAGGACCCGCTTGAAATCTTTAAGGTCTACCAACGGCAAATGGTGAAGATCGCAATACCTGAAAATCAAGGCCACCACCCCTCTTTGGGTATCATTCAATTCCAAAATCTGCGATATCAGCACTGGCCCAAACTCCGAAACAGTGGCTTTCAGCTGAACTCCTTTCTCATTAGAAATAGACATTAGCTCCACAGGAAGTCCTTGTGGCTGGTAATCCACCCCAATAGTTGCGGACCGTTTTAAAATAAAATCAGTGGTTACGCCGGGAGTAGCTATTCCTGAAAGATCTCCTTTCAAATCCATCAACACCGAGGGAATGCCTTTTAGAGATAGCTGCTCGGCAATGACCTGCAAGGTTTTGGTTTTTCCAGTACCTGTAGCTCCAGCGATTAATCCATGTCGGTTGAGCGTTTTCAGCGGAATTTTAACTTGAGCTTGATCTACAGGGCTTCCATCTAGGATACCTGTTCCGAGTATGATGAAATCCTTTTTAAACTGTTGCCCTTCAGCAAGATGATTTTTAAACTGGTCTGATTTAGTCATTTGGTAAAAAATTTGAACCCAAACTACACAAAATCTCCGAGCCAACTCTTGCCTAAATGGTTCTATGTTGGTGTGAATTTCTTCAATTCATAAAACTACTCAAACACCTTTTCACCCCTTACCTGGAAACAGTCGAGTTTGCAATCATGACAGGTAGAAAGATTCAAAAAATGCATTCCCACAACTTTTAACTTGAAGGAAAGAAATCTAGTTACGTAATTGCTACTCGTTAACCCAAATGCAGTGAAATACGGATACTTACTCCTCCTTCTCTTTTCCTTAGTCTTATTTCCCTCTATTCACACCTTTTCGCAAGTGAACCTCGGTCAAACAGACCGTTGGATGAAAGGTGCCTTGGCTGCTATGGAGCGAAAAGATTATCAAACTGCCAATTCCATCTTCAGAAATCTAATCGACTCTGGTCTTCCTTTGCCTGACGAGATGCCATACTACTTTTCAGAAACTCTTTTTGAATTGGGTCAATATGATAATAGCAACAATTTTCTCAACAAATACTTGGAATTGACTGGATTTAAAGGTCAAAATTATCAAGGAGCATCTGAGCTAAAAGAAAAGCTGAAAGGTCCACTTGCAAAAATCCAAGCCTGCGAACTTTGCGACCGAAGAGGCTATCGGTTTGGGGCTTGCTTCACTTGCGAAGGGAAAAAACAAATCGAACAATCGTGTAACTATTGCAAGTCCAAAGGAATAGTAGGTTGTAGCAGATGTGCCGCCACAGGAATGATCAAGAAAGTGAACGTGTTCAACATTGTTGAGTTTTTTGAATGCGAGCGTTGTGCGGGAAAAGGAAGATTAACCTGTCCTGAATGCGCTGGTTCCGGCAAAGAAGTATCCGAATGCCGTACTTGCACCGGATCGGGTAAGTTGGCCACCGATGCCATTTGCGATCACACAGCTCACGACCACAGTCACGATTCAGAGAAAAAATAAATAGGTTGTCTAAAAAGGTATATTGGAGCCAGCCTGAGCACCTGAGAGACGGGAGTCTCAAAGTCGAAGGCCATATACAGTAAATGGAACAACATTTCAACTACGCTCCATGTGACAATCCATACTCTAATCAGACAACCTCTTTTAAATCATTTGCAATAGTTCTGAAATGCTTCTGATGCACCCGGATATTCCAATGCCGAGGCCAGTTTGAAATCTTCACAGGCCTGTTTGGTTCTTTCCATTGCGATTTTCAATAGTCCTCGATTATAATATGCCTGTCCAAATTCCTTATCGATTTGGATTGCATTGCCATAGGCTTTAAGCGCGTCCTCCGGCATCCCCAACTGATGAAGAGCCCGTGCTTTCAAAAAAGAAGCCATCGCTGGAGCTCCAGGAATTTCTTCTGCCTTGGTCGCATAAAGTAAGGCGCTTGCATAGCTTTTTTGCTCCAATTGGATAGCCGCCAAACTCAATAAAACCTGAAAATTGGTGGGATCAAGATTTAAAGCGGCTTCAAAGTCCGCTTGGGCTTCAAGCAATTTCCCCATTTCTTGGTAAGCACGGCCACGATTGTAAATCATTTTCACATCGCTTGGCTTATTTTTCATGTCCGCTGTATAGCTTTCTACAGCTTGCTGATAATCTCCACTTTCAAAGTATCGATCAGAGGGGTTTGACTTTTGTTCAGAACAAGAAAACAAAGTCCCGGCGATCACCGGGACTAAAAATACTTTTCTTAAAATACTCATGATAGTTGGTTTAGACTGCTACGTTATTTTCTCTAAGCGCATCATTGAGTGAGGTCTTGAGATCAGTAGAAGCCTTGCGCTGACCAATGATCAACGCGCACGGAACCTGATAGGTCCCTGAAGGGAAAGTTTTTGAAATCGAACCCGGTATCACCACCGAGCGAGGCGGCACGTATCCTTTATATTCCACCGGCTCAGAACCTGTGACATCGATGATTTTTGAACTCGCGGTCAAAGTCACACCTGCCCCAATGACGGCCTCTTTTCCTATTCTTACTCCCTCTACGATGATCGCCCGGCTTCCGATGAAGGCGCCATCCTCTACGATCACCGGTGCTGCCTGGACAGGCTCCAACACACCTCCGATACCCACTCCACCACTCAAATGAACGTTTTTGCCGATCTGTGCACAAGATCCGACAGTAGCCCAAGTATCAACCATCGTGCCACTGTCCACATAGGCTCCGATATTAACATAACTTGGCATCATCACTACACCACTTGCCAAGTAGGCACCATATCGCGTTACGGCATGAGGAACAACTCGTACACCTTGCTTGGCATAGTTGGTTTTAAGGGCCATTTTATCGTGAAATTCAAAAGGGCCAACCTCAATGGTTTGCATCTTTTGGATCGGAAAATATAGGATCACTGCCTTCTTTACCCAATCGTTTACTTTCCAATTGCCATCCTCAGTAGGCTCAGCTACTCGGATTTGACCTGCGTCCAAATCAGCAATAATGGTCTTGATAGCGATTTCAGTTTCTTTTTCCTTAAGCAATTCCCTGTTTTCCCAGGCGTTCTCAATGATCGTTTTGAGTTCCATTAGTTTTATTTAGTTTCGTTTATGAGTCAAAAGCAGTTTTCTCCGGTGCAGGTTTTGATCGCCTCTACCTTAAAACCGGTTAGAGATGTGCGGGCATATGAAAAGCTTGCCCTTTCGCTGGGCGAAACAAGTAAATACAGGCTAAACATCATAGGTTTTTCTGATGAAAAGGCAGTAGAATCTGGTAATTACCGATTTTTTTCTTCTATGAGTCATTTTGGATCTAAGTTAGATCGACTGTTGGCCCAAGTGAGATTCGCAAAAAAACTTCTTGACCTGAAGCCAAAACTGCTCATCTGCTGCACGTATGAATACCTGCCTTTAGCCTCTTTCTTCAAGTCATTTTTAAAGTATCGGCTGGTCTACGATGTGCAGGAGAACTATATCACAAATTTGGATTTAAATCCAAGTTTAAATGAAGTAAAGAAAAAATGGGCGAGCTACCTCATCCGAAAAGCTGAGGGCATAAAAGGAATCGATTTGTACCTATTGGCTGAAACCTGCTACAGCGATGAAATGCCCGATAAGACGCCTTTTTTAGTCTTGGAAAACAAATACCAAGGTGCCATCAAAGAGGTTTCACAAGTCCGACTGGATCCGACTAAGGAACTTAAATTCTGCATTACTGGAACTCTAACTCCTGCGTATGGCACTTTGGAGGGATTGATTTGGTTTCAAAAAATCCTGGAAGCATATCCTCACTTTCAACTGAAGGTCATCGGGCATTGTCCTCTGGATGCCTACAAGATTCAGCTACTCCAACAGGCCATTACTTGCCCTCAGATCCATCTGGAGATTTCAAATTCTCCCATTGCTTATTACCGAATTGAGCAGGTTGTGATCAATTCAAATGCTGCACTTTTGCCCTACGTGATACATCCTGCGATTCAGGAAAAAATCCCAACCAAACTCTTTGAATGCGCAGCGTTGGGAATTCCGGTACTGATGAACCAAAATCCAACGTGGGAGAAATTTTTCAATTCCTACCAAGGAGGGATAACTGTTGACTTCTTCGACAAAGAGAACGCGCTCACGACTTTTCAACATGCTTTAGACCAAACTTACTTTTCCACATTGGTGCCCGAGTCCGTGCTATGGAAAAGTCAAAAGCTTCTTTTTCAGCAAGCTATCCAAAATCTCCTTTCTTAATTCCTCCATTTTCTTCCCCAAAGAGTGGATATGTGTGGAAACTTATCCACCCCTACCCTATTTTTTACACTCAAATTCAAGAAGTGGAAACTGGCTTTTTTCACTCTTTTTGGTCTAAATCAGGAATAAATCAATCCTTTATTTAATTGATAAATAAGTATTTACAACATTTTTAATTTAAATCTAAATATATTTTTAGAATAGTCTAAACCTGAAAACACGACTATTTTTGGGTTTTCCACACTCGATTTAGCTTTTCTGAAATTTATTTTTAGATATATCTAATTTAATTTTTACATTTGACTCATTATTTTGAGCTACCTATGGAATTGACTGTTGCTGAAGAGAATTACCTGAAAGCCATCTACCACCTCTCCGACGGAGGGAAAAAAAGTGTATCTACCAATGACATTGCGGCGGAGATTAAAACCAAAGCAGCCTCTGTGAGCGACATGCTCAGAAAGCTGGGCGAAAAAGAAGTGATCGAGTACCGCAAGTATTACGGACTGCAAATCACAGAAACCGGCAAGCGACTAGCCCTACAAACCATCCGGAAGCACCGACTCTGGGAAGTTTTTTTGGTGGAGAAATTAAACTTCGCTTGGGATGAAGTACATGAAGTCGCCGAGCAACTCGAGCACATTCAGTCCCCCTTGCTCATCCAAAGACTCGATGCTTATCTAAACTTTCCAAAATTTGACCCGCACGGTGATCCCATTCCGGATGAGTTTGGCGACGTAAGAGCAAGACCAAGAGTTCAACTCAATGAAATGGAAGTAAACCAAACCGGACAAATCGTAGCCGTTAAGGACAGTTCGGCTGCTTTTCTCCGCTACCTCGACAAGGTAGGTGCCTACATTGGCGCACGAATCAAAGTGCTGGATAAAGTAGAATTTGATGGGTCGCTGGAAATCCTTGTGGATCAGAAAAAGACCTTGTTTATGTCCAAAGACGTCGCAAGCAATATTTTGGTGTTACAGTCATGAACTTAAAGCCTCTAGCTCTTTTCTTCTTTTCCATTCTCCTGCTAGGAGCATGCAAGCCTGACTCCGAAACCCAAAGAGAAAAGCCCCTAATCGTGGCTACGACGAGTATTTTGGCTGATGGGATCAAAAATCTGGTAGGAGAACAAGCTGATGTATTTGCACTCATGCCAGCCGGAGTAGATCCACATTTATATAAAGCTTCCGTCAGAGATCTAGACTTGCTTACAAATGCTGACCTGGTTGTCTATCACGGCCTGTACCTGGAGGGCAAAATGACCGAGATATTCGAAAAGTTGACCCTAACTCAATCCATCATCGATGTGTCCCAAGGAGTGCCACAAGACCAACTCATCCGCTCCGGTCCGGAAGCTCACAGTGTCGATCCACACATTTGGTTTGATATTAACCTTTGGTCAAAAGCCCTGAAGCACGCCAGTTCAGAACTTGTCAAATGGAAGCCTGAATGGAAGTCAAACATTGAATTGAATTCAGCCACTTACTTCAAAAAACTGGAAATCCTTGAGCAAGAGACTAGAACCAAAGTCAATGAATTGAAGTCAAAAAATCAGGTGTTAGTTACAGCCCATGATGCTTTCGCCTATTTTGGAAAAGCCTATGGCCTCGAAGTGTACTCACTTCAGGGACTCTCCACACTCAGCGAACCCGGGCTCCGAGACTTGACGGAGTTGATCCAAATCATTCAGGAGCACCAGGTCAAAGCCATTTTCGCAGAGCAAACCATTTCTCCCAAAGCTCTAAAAGCGGTAGCCAACGGAGCTGCAGAAAAAAAACAAAACGTACAGTTGGCAGGTCCCCTCTACACCGACAGCCTCGACGCTCCGGATACTCCCGCTGGCACCTACCTCGGAATGTTTGCCACCAACCTCAACATCATCTACCAAAACCTATTGCCATGATCACCCAAGTAGAAAATCCTGTGTTGGAAATCCATGACCTCACCGTCAGCTACGATCAAAATCCGGTGCTTTGGAATGTGGACTTGAGTCTACCGTCGGGCAAGCTTGTCGGCATCCTTGGCCCCAATGGTGCTGGCAAATCCACCCTGATCAAAGCCATCATGGGGCTGGTACCTCCTACTTCGGGCTATGTTCGGATTTTTGACAAACCCCTCAACGATGTCCGGGCTAGAATCAGCTATGTGCCGCAGCGGGAATCGGTGGATTGGAATTTCCCCGCTTCGGTGCTTGATGTGGTGATGATGGGAACGTATGGGAAATTGGGGCTTTTCCGTAGACCCGGAAAAAAAGAAAAAGATCTCGCCATGCAATGTCTGGAGCAAGTAGGCATGACTGGATTTTTAGAAAGACAAATTTCCGAATTGTCCGGTGGTCAGCAGCAGCGGGTGTTTATCGCACGCGCATTGGCGCAGCAGGCAGACTTGTACCTCATGGATGAGCCTTTTGCAGGAGTAGATATGGCCACAGAAACTGCCATTTTCCAGTTGCTGAAAGAAATGGCCGATTCCGGAAAAACCGTTTTAGTGGTTCACCACGACATACACTCGGCGATGAACTTCTTCGATTGGGTAATCATGCTCAATCTCCACCTCGTGGCCTCCGGCCCTAAAGAATCGGTAATTACAGAGGATTTGCTTCGCAAAACTTATGGTGGAAAATTGAATCTGCTGACGAAGGTCACCGACCTGATCCGAAACAAAGACTTTAACCCGCTCAAAAGCTAGTATGGAAGACTTTGTCTATTTCTTCACCTTTCAAGATCCCTCGATCACCTGGGTGGTACTGGGCATCACCCTGTTGGGAATCGGTTCGGCTTATGTCGGCACCTTTTCTTTTTTGGATAAGAAAGCGCTTTTGGGAGATGCCATTTCCCATGCGGTATTGCCCGGAATCTGTTTGGGGTTCATTTTGGCAGGAGAAAAGAACCCCGTCTACATCGTCACTGGAGCATTTCTGTCAGGTGCCTTGGCTACATTTCTGAGTTCCTGGCTGAAGAAAAACACCAAGCTAAGCGAAGACACCATCATCGCTACGATTCTATCCGTCTTTTTCGGAATTGGCATCGTAATGTTGACCGCACTCCAAAAGTCAGGCAATCCTGAAATCGCGGGCTTAAACTCCTTTATTTTTGGAAATGCCATAGGCATCTCAGAGACCGATTTGATGATATATGGAGGACTTTCACTCACCATTATCGCCGTTCTCACGCTGTTGTTAAAGGAGTTTCGCCTGATGGTCTTTGATCCGAACTATGGGAAAGCGATCGGTTTTCCCATGGAAGCGATCCGTTTTCTCTTTAATGTCCTCATGATTCTTGCTGTGGTCATCGGCATCCAGGCGATTGGGGTAGTCTTGATGGCTGCACTTCTGATTACGCCCGGTGCCGCTGCGAGATTTTGGACCGACCGACTCAATCCGCTTTTGATTTTGGCAGCCTGCTTTTCTATCGTCTCCGGCATCTTGGGTACATACATTTCCTTTGTGCTGCCGCAAATGCCCACAGGTCCTTGGGTGGTGGTTTTTCTTTCTCTTTTTGCCTTGCTTTCTTTTATGTTTTCCCCGAAAAGTGGGATCATCTTCCGGTATTTTTCCAGAAAAAGCTACTTGAGAAAAACCCACCGCGACCACCTGATGAAAGCGCTGTATAAAGCAAAAGAAGAAAACAAAAATGGCCTCACCATAGACGAAATCTATGAGCTCTACCCCTACCAGAAAGCCCAAATAGACCAATCTATCAAAGATTTACTACAAGAAGGTTTTATTGCTAAAAATGAATCACTTGTGAATCTAACCCCACAGGGTATTTCAGACGCAATGCGTATCGTTCGTCTGCACCGATTGTGGGAACTCTATCTCAATGAATTCATGAATATCGCTCCCGATCACGTCCATGAATCCGCCGAACAAATGGAGCATTTGATCACTCCGGAACTGGAAGCCTTGCTCGAGAAGCGGCTCAACTTTCCTACCCTCGATCCCCATCAGGAAACTATCCCCCGAGAAAACCATGACCTTTGACAGCAACGCGTTTTTGATCATTTTCACCGGCGCCCTTATCGCCATTTCTTGTGGTTTCCTGGGTGTATTTATGATGCTTCGCAAAATGTCCATGACCGGAGACGCCATCTCTCATGCCGTATTGCCTGGGATTGTCATTGGCTTCTTTGTATCAGGAAGTCAGCGAAGCCTTGAAGTCATCATCGGTGCCGGATTGTTGGGCATTTTGGCTACGCTGATGATAGAAGGCTTGCGCAAAAAAGCCAAAGTTCAGCTCGATGCCTCCATCGGGATCACCTTTACTCTACTCTTTGCGATTGGTATTATTCTAATCAACCTATTTGCCTACAAGGTAGACTTGGATCAGGAATGTGTGCTGTATGGAGAGATTGCTTACCTACCGATTGACCTTTGGATTACGAAAAGTGGTCTGAATCTTGGCCCGAGAATCACCTGGCTTTCGGGCTTGAATTTCCTGTTCGTCATAGGATTTATCTACTTGTTATTTAAAGAGTTGATCCTAACAAGCTTCGATGAAAGCTTTAGCTCTGTAATTGGTATCAATGCCAAGGGAATCAACCTCGCCCTGATGAGCATGGTGTCCTATACTACTGTCAGCAGCTTTGAATCCGTTGGGGCGATATTGGTGGTGGCCTTGTTAGTCGTGCCGCCGGCGACAGCTTTCCTCTGGACCAAAAGTCTGATTCCACTTTTAAAACTCACCGCAGGACTTGGCATTTTAATTGCCATTTTTGGATACTACCTTGCCTATTGGATGGACAGTTCGATTGCAGGGATGATGGTCACTGTAGCGGGATTTTTCTTTTTACTTAGCGCCATCCTCAAGAGAAAAAATGCCACTTGGTGGAAAGGAACTCCTTCCCCCAACCCGTCGTTAGAGATGTGATTATGAAAAAACTGAACTTAATCCTTTTGTTGGTCTTTGGTCTGATGCTTAGCTTGAATGCTACGGCGCAAGAACAAATCACCTGGATGAAATTTGAAGAGGCTATCGCGGCCAATGCCAAAAGCCCAAAAATGATTTTGGTGGACGTGTACACGGACTGGTGTGGCTGGTGCAAAAAGATGGACAAAGAAACCTTTGTGGATCCTGCGGTAGTGGCCCATCTGAAAAAGAACTTCTATGCCGTCAAACTCAACGCCGAGGATACCAATCGGAAATTTGAGTTCATGGGCAAGACCTACTCTGAAGCCGACATGGCAGCAGCCATGCGGGTGCGGTCCTATCCCAACTTTGTGATCATCGAACCGGGCTTGCAAAACATCGCCCAACTCCCCGGCTACCGACCTGCAACTGATTTTTTGGCAGGATTAAATGATTTAGTGAAAAAAGCCTTCGGAGTCAAACAACCATGAGTTTCAATATCGCCGAGCGCGAAGACACTATCATCGCCCTAGCCACTCCTCAGGGAGTTGGGGCCATTGCCGTGATTCGACTTTCCGGAAAAGACGCCATCCGCGTGACCAATGAGGTCTTTTTTGGTAAAAACCTGGAAAATCAGCCTTCCCACACCATCCATTTCGGCACCATTCGAGATGGGGAAAAGATCATTGACGAGGTATTGGTCTCTATTTTCAAAGCCCCTCGCTCCTTTACCAAGGAAAACGTAGTGGAAATCTCCACGCACGGTTCCTCCTACATCATCAATCAGGTGCTCAAGCTCTTTGTCCGCAAGGGCATCCGCTTGGCCAAGCCCGGAGAATTCACCCAACGGGCATTTTTGAATGGGCAGTTTGACCTCGCACAGGCAGAAGCGGTGGCCGATCTAATCCATGCCGACTCCGAAACCAGCCACCAAGCTGCACTCAACCAGATGCGTGGAGGCTTTTCCTCAGAGATTCAAGAACTCCGAAATCAACTCATCCACTTTGCTTCCATGATCGAGCTGGAACTCGACTTTGTGGAGGAAGATGTCGAGTTTGCCAGTAGAGACGACTTGAGAAGGTTGGTAGAGCGGATTCTCAGGATAGTCGAGGAACTCATCCTCAGCTTTGACCTGGGCAACGTGATCAAAAACGGGGTTCCCACCGTGATTGCCGGCAAGCCCAACGCAGGAAAATCTACCCTGCTCAATGCCTTGCTTAACGAGGAAAAAGCCATCGTATCAGATATTGCAGGCACCACGCGAGACTTTATCGAAGATGAAATCAGCATCGGTGGCGTCATCTTCCGCTTTATCGATACAGCAGGTTTGAGGGAAACTACCGATACCATCGAGGCCATCGGCGTAAGCCGAACTCAGGAAAAAATGAAGACCGCTTCCCTGATTCTGTACCTCTTTGACCTGAGCGATACCGATCTGGTAGAGATCAATCGAGACATCAACAAACTGGAAAACTTGGGCGTGCCTTTCCTGAAAGTGGCAAATAAGACGGACAAGGCTAAGGCAAATATTATCAGTGAGTTAAAAGCCAATCATCCCGACACCATTTTTATTTCAGCGGGCCAAAAAGAAAACCTGGAAGGCCTCAAACTCCGCATCCTTGAGCTGGTCAACTTGGATAAATTCCGCACCGGAAATACCATCATCACCAACGTACGTCACTACGATAGCCTGACCAAAACCCGCGAATCCCTACTCGATGTCCTCACCGGACTGGACAGCCTAGTGACCAACGACTTCCTCGCGATGGACATTCGAAGGGCCCTGCACTACCTCGGCGAAATCACCGGTCAAGTGACTACGGATGACTTGCTGGCGAATATTTTTAGTAAGTTTTGTATCGGGAAGTAACTTCACAAGACTGATTTTCAGAATTCTAAAAATCTACTTAGTTATTTGATTACAATTTTTTTGAAGTTCTTAGTAAGAAAAATGAATAATATATTGTATTATGAATTTTTTCAAAATTTTATTTTGATAAATACTTCATTTATCCTAGTTTTCAGTCGTTTACAAAAAATCAACAGAAGTTTTTAAAGCTCATTTTATCAGTTTCATTTAATTGAACGCACATGAAAATTGGATTTCTTGGAGGCACTTCGCTCTCCAACACGCTAGGTAAAAAGTACCTCGAGGCAGGTCTTGAGGTAGTGTTTGGAGTAAGTTCGGATTTCGATACCGAAGCTCCGGAGTGGAAACTCCTTAATCGACTGAATCATCGCATTTGCCCCTACGAATCAGCCATCATTCAATCAGAAATTATTCTGATCTGTGCTGAGACTACCTCTTTGGCAGAAATCATCAAGGTGCTTAACACCGCAGAGACAGACGATAAAATCCTCATTGATTGTACGCACACCGATATTTCCCAACTCCCAAACTCAGTTTTGATCCGATCTGCAGCACCAAAGGCATATCATTTCAGAGCTTTCAACAACTTTGGAGTGGATTATCCCAAATCGGGCATATTCCGCCGATTAGAGGAAACCAAGGTATTTGGAGAAGCCATACCTCAGAAACTGCGTGTCCGCCGTTTAGTCGAACTGATCGGCTACAAGGCTATCGACGCTGACCAAATCACTGTCGAACCGGAGATCTTCGGTTCTAAAACCACTAAGACCCGAATTTTGCATCCAAACTATCCGCTGAAGTCAGCATCGATCTAAATCATCTCATCAAAAAAGGCGAGCAATACTCGCCTTTTTCATTTTTATATTAAATCAAACCATTAGTCTTTAATTTTTCTCAAACCTAAACCATTGATTTTTAATTCGGTTAAATTGACTTAGAAGCTTAGAATCAAAATTTAATTCTGCATCTCCACTCAGTATATACTATCTTTAAGCTTTGAAACCTAAATCTGCTACGGGCTGCCTTACCCGTCAAAATCAAACCTGACTCAAAAGAATGAATGTACTGGTCATTGACATAGGAGGATCCAACATCAAAATTCTAGCTACCGGTCAGCCCGAACGGATCAAAATCCCGTCTGGCAACGACTTCAGACCGGAAGAACTAGTACCTCTGGTCAAAGAAGCCGCCAAAAATTGGAAGTATGAGGTGATTTCAATCGGATTTCCTGGCGTAGTAAAACACGGTAAAATAGAAGCTGACCCTGTCAATATGGGTGGCGGATGGAAAGGATTTGATTTTGAAAAAGCCTTTGGTTGTCCGGTAAAAATTATCAATGATGCAGTGATGCAGGCACTTGGAAGCTATGAAGGAGGCAAACTTTTATTCATGGGTTTTGGTACAGGCCTGGGTACAGCTATGGTTTTTGAAGACCTACTACTGCCGCTGGAAGGCGGACATCTCCCGTTTAAAATGGGAACTTTTGAAACTCACGTAGGCAATGCAGCCCTTAAAAAATTGGGCAAGAAAAAATGGATGGAGATGGTTTACTTGACCATCGATCACTTTAGACACTGTTTTCAGCCAGATCAAATTGTGCTAGGAGGAGGAAATTCCAAACTGCTGGAAGAAATCCCTGCTGACTGTAGACTTGGATCAAACAAAAATGCATTCACTGGTGGCTTCCGGTTATGGGAGCGATCTTTTAAGGTTTGATTTCCTATAAAACTCCTTTGAAGGTTCTATTTTCTTCCAATTTCATTTTATCTCAACGCAATATCACAAGCTATTTATGGCTCAAGTAAAATCAGACGCGCTGGTATTTTACGGTGCAACAGGCGATCTGGCTTATAAAAAAATATTCCCTGCCTTGCATTTGATGGTCAAAAGAGGGAATCTCAATTCCCCTATCATCGGTGTAGCCAGAGGCGATTATGACCTGGAAAAACTCAGAGCAAGGGCCAAAGAAAGTGTGCAGAAATACGGCCAATACGATGAAGAATCGTTCGCCAAATTCTACAGCCTCCTTGGGTTTGTGGGCGGTGACTATACCGATACACAGACCTTTATAAGAATCCGAGAGGCTTTGGGAAATGCCAAAAATCCTACTCACTACCTAGCTATCCCTCCTGTCCTTTTTCCCAAAATCGTCGAGCAATTGGAGCTCTCAGGCTGTGCCAAAGGTGCCCGAGTGATTGTGGAAAAGCCTTTTGGGACAGATTTTGAGTCAGCGAGTGCACTGAATAAAGTGCTCCTTTCCAAGTTTTCGGAAAGCGCAATCTACCGAATCGACCATTACCTAGGCAAGCGGCCGGTAAACAACATTGTCTTTTTCCGCTTTGTCAATTCCCTGCTCGAACCCGTTTGGAACAAAAACCACATCGAGTCCATGGAAATCACGATGGCCGAAGATTTTGGAATCCAAAGCCGGGGTGCATTCTACGATGTCACAGGCGCCATCCGCGATGTCATTCAAAACCACCTGTTCCAGATTCTTTGCAACCTGACCATGGAACCACCCAAAGCACTGGACAGCGAATCCATCCGGGATGAAAAGGTAAAAGTGCTCAAAGCTATTGCTCCTCTCAAAGCCCAAGACGTGGTCAAAGGCCAATACAAAGGCTATTTGGGAGAAAAGGCGGTTCAGCCCAACTCCAAAACGGAAACCTTCGCAGCCATGAGACTCCATATCGACTCGCCTCGTTGGGAAGGTGTACCTTTTTATATCCGGGCCGGTAAGTACCTGCCTGTCACCTGCACTGAGATCCTGGTCAAATTCAAACATTTACCTTCAGCCTATTCCTCCATTGCATCCCAACCCAATCATATCCGTTTCCGAATCAGCCCTGATGTGACGGTTGCCTTCGGCATGTTGATTATGGCGCAGGGGGAAGATATGTCTTCGGTATTATCTGAAATTCAGGGAAATCCTACTCCTTTCCCCAATGAAAAGGATGCTTATGAGCGTGTACTCACCGATGCGATGGCGGGAGATCCGACTCATTTTGCACGACAAGATTATGTCGAAGAGGCCTGGAAGATCGTGGATGATTACCTAAAATCTGACTATCCGGTATTTGAGTACGAACCGGGAAACTGGGGTCCCGACCAAGTCAATGAATTGATCGTACCCACGGGAGGCTGGAACAATCCTGAGGTAAACAAAAAATAATATGACACTGGAAATTTTTAATAATTCGGACGAAGTAGCAGAGAAAGCCGCTCAGTACATTGAAGAGAAAATAAGGACTGCAATCCTGACTAAAGGAAGCTTTACAATGGCCATCAGTGGAGGAAAGACACCTTGGCAGATGCTCAAGATCTTGGCTAAAGCCAAATTGAGATGGGAAAAAGTGTTTCTCTTTCAAGTGGATGAGCGAGTTGCCCCCGATGGAAATGAGGAGCGAAACCTCACCCAATTGTTCAAATCCATAGAAGGATCGGGTATTATGACCCGAATCAACGTATTCCCCATGCATGTCATCTCCGAAAACCTCGATGAGGAAACCAAAGCCTACGAAGAGGCTATTCGGAAAGTGGCAGAACAGGGAGAGTTGGATCTTATTCATTTGGGCATGGGTGCCGATGGGCATACAGCCTCTCTGATTCCCGGAGATTCGGTTTGCGAGGTGACTGATTCGGATATTGCCATGACTGCATTCCCCTACCAAGGCCGAATGCGTATGACCATGACCTATCCCCTGATCAACCGTGCTAAAGAAATCCTTTGGCTGGTTACAGGAGAAGAAAAAGCTGAAATGCTCCAACGACTTCTCCAGCAAGATCCAGGTATTCCGGCGGGGAAAGTAAACCCGACTCATGCTACCATTTTTGCTGATCGGGCCGCAGCTAAACATCTCTCGAAATCATAATCGGAAAAGACAGCTCATCAAGCTGTCTTTTTACTTTTCTATCTAAGTCGACCAGGAAATTCCTCCCTAAGTGAAAGAATACGGATTTCTCCGTATGCCTATCCTTACCCTTACTTTTTTCCAAATCCATACCTTTAGCGAATGGAGTTTAACCCGGTTTCAATCTATTTAATCAGATGAAAAAACTTCTTTTGCTGGCTTTATTGGCCTTTTCTTTTCAATTGACATTTGCTCAAACCACCAAGCTGACCGTTTTTGTGAAATTCACAGGTATTGAAGATGGCTTTGATCATCTAACCCGAACATCCGTTTGGATAGATGGCAGAGAAATCGGTGTATCACCGGAAACTCTTGAAAGTAAAACCGGATCATTTACGGTAGATGTCCCAAAGGGAAATCATGAAATCACGGTGATCAACTATGCGCAGTACGAAGGAAAATGGGAGGAACACACTTTAGCCAATGAGTATAGTGTAGACTGTATTTACGAATCTACTCGATCTTTTAAAAAACCGGAGAGACTTTACTTGGTCTTTGACCTCAATGAAGGAACCCGATCTTCCTGGAAAAAACCAGTAAAGGAGTAATTCCACCCACTTTAAGCCTGATTGAATCAGGCTTTTTTATTTTTGGAAAGCCTGAATCCACTGCGTTTTTTTATCTTCCCCAAAATTCTGAATTCATGCTTCGCCTATTTACCCAAGCCCTTTTAGACCCCTCAAAAACAGCTATCATCGATTCACTCGGTGCACATAATTATCAAGAACTTACGCTACGTAGTCAACAGGTGGCTACTCACCTTTTAGAGGGTAAAACCGACCTAAACGAAGCGCGTGTGGCATTTATGGTTACTCCGGGGATTGACTACACGGCCGTGCAATGGGGAATCTGGAAAGCCGGAGGTATAGCTGTTCCACTTTGCATTACTTATCCACTTCCCTCGCTGGCCTACGTCATCGAAGATACTCAAGCAGAAATCATTATTGCAGGCCCAGAATATGAAGGTATTCTGAAAGAGTATGCGCTAGATAAAAACCTCAGGTGGCTGACCTTGATGGATCTTCAAAAACCAATCTCTCCTACAATTCTCCCTGACCTATCCACTGACCGTGGAGCCATGATCCTTTACACCTCTGGCACGACAAGCCTACCCAAAGGCGTATTGACCACGCATGCCAATATCGAATCTCAGGTAAGCACGCTGATTCAGGCTTGGAAATGGACCGCAGAGGATTACACGCTATGCCTACTCCCACTCCACCATGTACATGGCATCATCAATGTGATGTCTTGTGCACTTTGGGCGGGAGCTACTGTTCAATTTCTTCATCCTTTTGATGCCAAGCAGGTTTTTGAACTTTTTCTTGAAGGAAAAATCAATGTATTCATGGCTGTACCTACCATCTATTTCAAGTTGGTGACTGAATTTGAATCTCGTTCAGAATCTGAGAAAATTCAGCTTCATGAGTGTATGAAGCGCTTCCGATTGATGGTTTCAGGTTCGGCCGCCTTGCCCGTGTCTGTCATGGAAACTTGGCAAAAAATCTCAGGGCATTACCTGCTTGAGCGCTATGGCATGACTGAAATCGGCATGGCAATAAGCAATCCGTATGATGGTGAAAGAAGAGCTGGCTTCATTGGAAAACCTCTTCCGGAAGTACAAGCCAGATTGGTCGATGAAAAAAATGAAGAAGTACCTGCAGGTCAGCCCGGAGAAATACAGATCAAAGGACCGTCTGTTTTCAAAGAATATTGGGGTAAAGCAGAAGCCACAGCCAAGACTTTCACTTCGGATGGTTGGTTCAAAACCGGAGACATTGCAATAGTCGAGGAAGGCTATTACCGTATTTTGGGCAGAGACTCAGTCGACATCATCAAATCAGGAGGTTATAAAATATCTGCTTTGGAGATCGAAGAAGTTTTGCGAAAGCATCCCCTGATCAAAGACTGTAGCGTAGTGGGAGTTCCTGATGAAGAATGGGGCGAATTAGTAGTAGCAGCGCTTATTCCTTTGGGAGAAATCAACAGCCAAGTCCTCAACCAGTGGATGAGAGAACAAATGCCCGCCTATAAAACTCCAAGGAAATACCTTATCCTTGACGAACTTCCCCGAAATGCCATGGGTAAAGTCGTCAAGAACGACCTCAAAAAACTCTTTGTTTAACCTTCAGTCAATTCCCTAAAACTCGCCTCTATTTATGATCAAAGGCCTCGCTTTACTTTCATTCACTTTTCTACTTGGCATGTGGATGGGTGATTTATTGGGCACCCTTCTTGGCATTGATGCCAATGTAGGAGGTGTGGGTTTTGCCATGATATTTTTGATTTTGGTAAAGGAAGGATTTGTAAAGAAGGGATGGTGGAAGGATGAGTTGGAATTTGGAATTGAGTTTTGGAATAAGCTTTACATTCCTGTAGTCATTGCGATGGCTGCTAGCCTCAATGTAAAATCAGCCCTTTCCTCGGGAGTATTAGCCATTTTGGCCGGGACGGTTCCCGTTTTCCTTGCTTTTTGGGTTTTTAAGGTATTGATCAAATCCGTGAAGTTTGACTGAAATGGAGGAACTGCTAAAATTGATCGACAAAAACGGCTTGATTGTCGCCTTCCTTCTGGTTGGACTATTGACTTGGATTACAGATGTATTTTCCAAAAAAGTCTTGGCTTCCAGGATACCTGGATCAGCCATCGCTATTTTCTTGGCCTTGGTATTCGGTTATTTAGGAGGATTATTAGGAGATGGGGAAAAAGGATTAGCAGATTTAAAGCTTTTTCAAGGCCTTTCACTGCTTGGCGGCTCTATGTTCCGGGATTTTGCCATCGTAGCGACTGCCTCTGGTGCAAGTTTTTTCTTAATCCGAAAAAGCGGATGGATAGGAATGATTTCCTTGGTCTTCGGTATCGGTGTATTTTTCCTTGGAGGTGTTGCTTTGGCTTGGTTGATGGGGTATCGGGATGCAGTAAGCTTGTGTACGATTGGGGCCGGTGCATGCACCTATATCGTAGGGCCGGTTACAGGTGGAGCAATCGGTGCGAGTTCGGAAGTGATTGCCCTTAGTATTGGTTCGGGCGTGGTTAAAACCATCGCGGTGACGATTTTCACACCTATTCTTGCCAAAAAAATAGGCTTAGATTCTCCGGGTGCAGCCATGGCATTTGGAGGAATCATGGGTACATCCAGCGGAGTGGCGGCAGGACTTGCAGCCACAGATCCCAAATTAGTTCCTTATGGGGCAGTCACAGCAACCTTTTACACGGGCTTGGGTTGTTTGGTGTGTCCTTCCCTCTTTTATTTGATATTAAATTGGCTATTAAGCTGAAAACTCACTATGAAAAAAATCTTTTCCTACGGACTGTTCGCACTGCTTTTCTCCTGCGCTGCTCCTCAAAAAGAAAAAGAGGAAAAAGCCATAATTTCCGGTCCCAGAATTGAAATTGCTGAAATCGAAGCCGGAATCAAATCCTTCATCGATCAAAAAACCGCTGAAAATGGAGGTGTTTTTCCGGTAAAAGATGAAAACCATGACCTCCGGATGAAACTGGTACGGGTTCACACCGAATACCTTTCTAACCTTGGCCCTGACAGTCATTTTGCCTGTGTGGATTTAGTGGATGAAAAGGGCGACGTATATGACGTGGATTTTTTCATGGAAGGTAAACCTGGTGAAATGACGGTGACTCAGACCACTGTGCACAAACTGAACGGAAAGCCATTTTACAGTTGGAAACAAAAAGAAGATAAAACCTGGTACAGAATGCCACTCGAACAAGCTGACAATAATCTCCTCGGTGTCATTGAGGGAAAGGACAATTTTGAATTTTACTATACTGTGAATATTCCTGAGTTAAAGGAAAAAGCAGAGATATGGATTCCCATCGCACTTTCAGATGATTTTCAGGAAGTGCAGCTCTTGGACATGAAAGTCCCCGGAAAATCCAGTCAACTCTTGGATCAAGTGAACCGAAACAAAGTATTATATCTGGAGCTCAAACCGGAAGACAGCGGAAAAACCATTGAGATTTCCTATGCCGTGCAGCGACGTGAAAAAACACCTTACGAGGCACCTGCTCCGGATCCTAAAATTGACCTAGTTTCCAACAAATTGATGCCAAAAGGCGGTCGTTTTGAGCAGATTGCCAAAGAAACCTTGGGGGCAAAACTCAATGATTCCCACTTGGTTCAAGCCCGCGCGCTATACGATTACATTATTGACAACATGCGCTACATGAAATTTGGGGACTTTGGACGTGGAGATTCCAACTATGCCTGTGATTCCAAAACTGGAAATTGCTCTGAATTTCACTCTTTCTTTATTTCCTTGGCACGGTCGGTGGGTATTCCTGCCCGTTTTGCCATTGGAGCGTCAATTCCATCTGATCGCAATGAAGGAGGGATCGACGGATACCATTGCTGGGCGGAGTTCTATGCTGATGGCAAATGGTGGCCTGTTGATATCTCCGAAGCCAATAAATACACAGCCTTGGCCACTTATTATTTTGGAAGACATCCGGCAAATCGAATTGAATTTACCAGAGGACGAGATTTAGAACTCAATCCCGGCCCATCTCAAGGACCCATTAATTTTTTAGCTTATCCTTATTTGGAGATTGACGGTAAGGAAGTCAAAGCTCCTACTATTTTTACTTTCCAAAGAAAATCCTAAAATAAAGAACAAAAAAAAGAGGCCCGATTTTGTAAATCGGGCCTCTTTTTTTACTTCTGAATTACTGAGCAGCAGCACTATCCGCAGCAGTACTGTCTGCAGCTGGATGCTCACCACCTGCTGGATGCTCGCCACCCTCTGTAGGATGCTCAGCTTGTTCTGTAGCCTCTTCAGCTGCTTCTTCTTTTTTACCTCCGCAAGAAGTGAAAAGCGTAGCAGATAGAAATCCAACAATCATTAGACTGGCAATGGTAAATCTAAATTTTCTCATGATGTGATAAGGTTGAAGTGATTGATGTTCAAAATTACGGATTATCAATTAAAAGCTTGTCATTTTAGAACCTCTTTTCTTGAGATGGCATCCTAAAACCAATCACGGAGGATGAAATCAATGTCACTATTCCAATAAACCCAACAGCCACATAGATTCCAAATTGATCAGCCAACACTCCTGAAATCAGGGCTCCAACTGCATATCCCAAATCTCTCCAAAACCGGAAGGTTCCCAAACTCTCCGCGCGCTGGATCGGATGACTGCCTGCTGCGATTGCCGTCAAAAAAGTGGGATAAACTACCGCTGTACCCAGACCAAGAATTACCGAAAGAAATGTGAAAGCGAAATATGAATCTGACCAAATCAATCCTAAAATAGCCAATCCTTGAACCAACATGCCCCAGAAAAGCATTCGCTTCTTGGAATAATAGTCGGCCATTTTACCCGTCACTAACTGACCAACTCCCCAAACGATTGGATAAATCGATGCAATCTTTCCAATTTCTTCCAATTCAAATCCCTTTGAAATCAACAATACTGGCAATAGTCCCCAAATCATTCCATCGTTTAGATTATTAACCAATCCCGCCTGAGTAACTGAGCTAAGGGTTTTGTCTTTGAAGGTAGTATTCCAAAAGACTCCTTTGGCTTGATGCAATTCATTGGACTTTGCTTCAGCTTTGACAAAAATCCGAGTATCTCTTACAAGAAAGGAAAGTAAAAAACCGATCAGAGCAATGGTCATCATTACCCCGAAGGGTATCGGTCTCATTCCATATTCTGATGCTAAATATGCACTAAAAACCGCCGCTAATCCTACAGCCAAATAACCGGCAAATTCATTCAAGCCCATGGCTAGACCACGGTTTTTATCGCCCACCAGGTCAATTTTCATCACCACTGTGCTGCTCCAGGTAAGACCTTGGCTGATTCCCAATAGAACATTTGAAAAAACTATCCAGCTCCAAGATTCACCAAAATTGAGTATCAAGGGAACCGGCAACACCATCATCCAACCGAATAGAAGTAAGTTTTTCCTACCATATCGGTTAGCAAATCGGCCAGAAAAGTAATTGGTAGCTGACTTGCTCAGCCCAAATGCCACAATAAAGGAAAGCATCGCGGCATGTGATTCCAATCCAAATTCCTGAGAAGCAAAGTCGGGGAAAATGGAGCGCTCCATCCCTATCATTCCGCCTACAAAGGCATTAATCAAGACTAAAAGGGAGAATTGCTTCCAGTTTTGTCGAAGTCCGAGTTGAGCTTCCATGGGTTTTTGATTTACCCTACAAAAGTCAGTTGTTCAGATTCGGTAAGCTTTTACATATGTTAAAAAATACTCATCGCGGAGTTGTTAGTGTTTAGTGTTCAGTAATCAGTGTTCAGATGTCAGTGTTCAGATGTCAGTGTTCAGTAATCAGAGGTCAGAGGTCTGTAATCAGTACTGAGTAACCAGTTATCAGAAGTAAGTGATTAGTAATCAGAGCTCAGTATCCAGAAACTGCACACTCAGACTGAACACTGCGACTGAATACTGCGACTGAACACTGATCACTACCTTCTCTGCCCGCGAATTCTACTCAAGCTCACCTGTGTAATTCCCAAAAAAGAAGCCACATGTTTGAGCGGGATCTTTTGAATCAATTCGGGTTTTTCTTCAAGCAACTTTTCATAGCGCTCCTCGGCAGTCAAAAACTGGATATTTTCCAACCGTTTAAGCGTCTCTACATAAGCTTGTTGGATCAATTTATGGAAAAGCCGCTCCAATTCATGATGCTTTTCAAAAAGGCGGAACAGGGGATCGGCAGAAATAGCTACCACCTGGGAATCTTCCAAAACTTGAATAGCCTTTTTACTTGGGCTTTGGGTAAATAGGCTTTCGGCGCGGATGATCAGCTCATTGGGAAAAGCAAAATATTCTGTCACTTCGACTCCGTCTTTGAGATAATAAATCCTCCCTACTCCCGAAACCATAAAATAAATGGTCTTGCAAGTAGCTCCTATGGCCTGGATTTCTTCATTTTTTACATAGTTTTTCCATTCACACAAGCCAAGCAATTCGGTTTCTGCTTCCGATGAAATAGGCTGGAGCTTTTTTAAAAAGGATACTAATGAGTCCATTGATTCCATAGAAAGCCAATTTAGGCAAATCCTTCAGTGAAGAGGGATGGAATTTAAACTTTTGGTAGATAAAAGCCTTTCATGGATTTTCTAGTTTTTGTTTATCAAAGTAACCCTATTTTGGCTGCAATGAAAGCACTTTCTATCCTCTTTACGCTTGGTTTATTCTCCCAAATTGCGTTTTCTCAAGGGCAATTATCAGGTGTGGTAAATGATAAATCCTCTCAAAAACCGATTGAGTTTGCCTCGGTGGCTTTATATAAGAGTTCGGACAGTACCCTTCTAAACGGTGGGATCACTGATGCAGAAGGAAAGTTTTTAATAGACAATCTGCCTCAGGGTTCATATTACGCGATGGCTAGTTTTTTAGGGTATAAAACCTTAATCATAAGCAGCATCCAACTTTCCAAAAATGAAAAAAAGCCTTTGGAACCCATTTTTCTCAGTTCTGATCTCCAGGAACTACAAGGAGTAGAGGTGCAAGGACAGCGAATCTCGACAGATTTTCAAACACAGAAACAAAGCTTCTCAGCTGATAATTTCGAGTCTTCCAAAGGTGGAACTGCCACCGATGTACTCCGAAATCTCCCCGGTGTGAGTATCAATGCAGAGGGACAAGTGGCAATCCGAGGAAGCTCTGGGTTCGTCGTGATGATCAACGGAAAGCCCGTACAGGGTGATCCCGTAGGCATACTTGGACAGCTACCGGCCAATGCCATCGAAAAAGTAGAGTGGATCTCCTCTCCTTCTGCCCAGTACGATTCGGAAGGCAAAGCCGGGATCATCAACATCACCACTTCCAAAGGTTCCACAGATGGCCTATTCCTCCAAGTCAACACTCGAGCTGGCCTTCCTTCTATCGAAAATTATGACAATGCCGAATCCCAAAAACGCTTCGGGGGCGACTTCAATCTAAACTATGTCAAGGACAAATGGGATATCTCCCTCGGAGGCAGCTATCAGCGAAACGATCAATCCGGAAGAAGGGTGGGCAATGTCATCACTTATAGTGTAGATACGGAGACACACTTTCCATCTAATGGGGAGCGAAGTATCAACGAACTCAATTATTCCGGTCGATTTACCTTGGGATATACTCCAAGTGCCAATACTAATTTTACCCTAGGATTCTATGCAGGTGTGAGAGACCGAGTGAGAACGGCCGATATCCTTTACTTTGACAATCATCGGGTTGTCAACGGACAGCGAACTCCTCCTTTCCAATATTTTAATGCTAACGACCAAAATCGCCGAGGCGACTTTGTCCTAGGAAGTTTGGATTACAACCACACGTTTGGGTCGAAAGCCAAACTTTCCTCGTCCTTTCTCTACGAATACACCATGCTTGGTGGTCCCACCATCAACCGAAACTTGGGCTATCCAAATTTAAGCTTCGTGTATCAGGATGAATACAATACCAACGACAATCCGCTCAATGGGGTCCGCTGGAATTTGGACTACACCTTCAAACCCTTGAGTATTGGTCAGCTTCAGGCTGGATATCAGTTTCGCTACCTCAATCACGTGGGAGACTTTTTCTACGAAAGGAAAAACAATGAAACTGGCCTTTTTGAGCTTGTTCCTGAGTTTTCAAGCGAGGTCAATCTCAATCGCTTGATCCATGCAGGATATCTTCAACTCAACAAATCCATCAAAAATTGGAGCTACGGAGTTGGTGTGCGTGTAGAATTCATGAACCGTGATTTTCAGCTTCAGGATAAAAGAAACACCATCGACACGCTTTACCAATACAATTACATCCGGCCGTTTTTCTCGGGAAATCTGGCTTACCAAGCAAAAGAAGACCTGACATGGAAGTTGAATTTTAGTCAGCGAGTGGAGCGGGAGACTACTTTCAAAATGAATCCTTTTCCCGAAAGAGAACACAGTGAAACCCTTGAACAAGGCGATCCAAACGTACTTCCGGAGTTTATCGACCAACTCGAGGGAGGAATGATCAAAACCTGGAAAGACAACAGCTTCTTTGCCACGGCTTATTACACCCGCGTCAAAAATCTGGTAAATCGCGTCAATACGGTCTACAATGACTCTATCCTGAATCGAATCTATTCCAATGTGGGAATCGGGCAATCAGTGGGTTTGGAAATGGGCAGTGAATTATTCTTTACCCAAAAATGGAAGGGGTTTTTTGGAGGAAATGTCTACCGATATTCGATTAAAGGAGATTTTGACAATCGTCCAATCAATCAATCGGCATGGGTGTATTCCATAAACTTCAACACCACTGTGATCCTTTCTCCTACCCTGACTACCCAATTTACCTTTAACTACCTTTCCAACCGGGTAACAGCCCAGGGTGAGGATTCTAGATTTTATCAGCCATCGCTCAATGTGAAAAAGTCCTTCTTGGACAATCGACTCTCCTTGAATTTGCAGTGGCTAAACATGGATCTTGGATTACTGAGGTCCAATGAACAGCGAATCACTACTTTCCGACCAAGGGATTTCTACACCACCACCAATTACATTTATGAAGTGGATATGCTGATCGTGAACTTATCCTACACAATCAACGGTTCTAAAAACCGATCTAAGTTTGTCAAAAGTGAGTTTGGAGAAAAAGAATTCTGAGTCTGTCTTTCGGATCAAAAACATGGTCTGCCCTCGCTGCATCGAAGCAGTAGAGCATGTTTTTAGTTCAATGGGAAAAAGTGTTTCCGTTACTCTTGGACATGCCGTCACAGTTACTCCAATGACTTTGGAAGAAAAAGAATTAGTGGCTAATAAGCTGAAAGAAAAAGGTTTTGAATTGTTGGAAGATGGGAAATCAGCACTGATTTCACAAATCAAAACAAAGATTGTAGAGCTGGTTCATCACCGTGATAATGAAATGAACGAAAATCTGTCTACACAGCTTTCGAAAGCTTTAAACCAAGATTATGCTTCCTTAAGTCGACTTTTTTCGGCCGTAGAGGGAGTCACCATTGAACGGTATTTTACCAAGCAAAAAGTTGAAAAGGTAAAAGAGTTGCTTTTCTATGGAGAAATGACCCTATCGGAAATTTCCTTTCAAATGGGATACAGCAGTGTCGCTTATCTAAGTGCACAATTCAAAAAAGAAACCGGACTGACCCCAAGAGAATTCAAAAGCTCGGGAAAAGCCAAAAGGAAAGGTTTGGATGAGATTTAATTCCATGTTCTTAGAAACAGGTTTTTTTCTGAAAGCCTTTTGTCAACTACATTTTGGACTAAAACTTACAGGTTTTGATCTTTCGGTCATCAGGCTTTCTACACAATAGTCGATGAATTTTTGAATGATAGTTCAGTTACGGACAATCTTTAACCAATTTCTTCCTTATCTTAATCAACAGATTTAATCTTATTGGAGTATGAAAACTTTTATGCTAGCTTTTTTCCTTGTTGTTTTTGCTTTGGGAATAAACCATCCTTCGGTTTCTCAGCAAAAGACCATCTTAATCAACAATGTGGAGATTTTCAACGGTAAAGATGCGAACACCATCAAGGGCAATGTGCTGATCGAAGGAAATACGATCAAAAAAATCTCCTCCTCTCCTATTCCTACCAACAAAAGCGCCAATGTGAAAATCATCGATGGAAAAGGAAAATTCCTGATGCCGGGCTTGATCGATGCCCACTACCATGCGATGTTTTCTAATCTTTCACAAATCGCGCTATTGACCGGAAACATCGGCTTTGTCAATCTGGTAGCCGGAAAGAATGCCGAATCACTTTTGATGAAGGGATTCACGAGTATTCGGGATTTGGGAGGGCCTGTTTTCGGATTGAAACAAGCCATCGATGCAGGGGTGATCTCCGGTCCAAGAATCTGGCCTTCAGGTGCATTTATATCGCAGACTGGAGGTCATGGGGATTTTCGGCTTCCCAATGATGTACCTTCTGATGCTTCCAATGGTTTCAGCTATGCCGAGCGGATCAATGCCGCTGCCATTGCAGACAGTCCCGATGCTGTCCGACTCAAAGCACGCGAGCAGTTGATGCTGGGAGCAAGCCAGATCAAACTGATGGCTGGAGGTGGCGTTTCCTCTGTCTATGATCCACTGGATGTGACCCAATATACCGAAGCGGAAATCCGTGCTGCGGTGGAAGCTGCCGAAAACTGGGGAACCTATGTCACCGTCCACGCTTATACCCCAAGAGCTATCCAACAATCGATTCGTGCAGGAGTGAAATGCATCGATCACGGTCAAATGATTGACGAGGAAACCGTCAAAATGATGGTAGATAAAGGAGTATTTTGGAGCTTACAGCCATTTATTGATGAAGGTGACAAAGGTGTACTCAGCCCTGATAGCCGGGCCAAACAACTTGAAATGTATCAGGGAACAGATACCGCATTTGAATTGGCAAAGAAGTATAAAATGAAAATTGCCTTTGGTTCAGATGTACTTTTCGATGCTCAAAAGGCTTCTTTAACCGGTGTACAGCTATTGAAAATGAAGCGCTGGTTTTCCAACGTCGAAATCCTTCAAATGGCCACGGGCAACAATGGAGAACTATTGGCCTTATCGGGAAAAAGAAGTCCTTACACGGGTAAATTGGGAGTGATTGAAGAAGGGGCTTTGGCAGATATCCTACTGATCAATGGCAACCTGATCCAAAATTTAGAATTAATCAATGAACCCGAGAAAAACATTCTGGTGGTAATAAAAGACGGGAAGATTTATAAGAACTCGATTCAATAAATATTTGGATAAACGCATTCAGATCCCTTGGCCCAAGTCTTTCGGCCTGGACTTTTGCTTTTCAAAATCTTATAACTTTTTCGCAAAATCCTGTAAAACTTTCCAGCAAAGGACCTCTCATCTTTGTAGCGTAATCATTTCACAAAATGGAAACAGCTACTACCACAAAAACACATAAGCAGACTTTTGCGGTTACCGGCATGACCTGCGCAGCTTGCGCATCCAGTGTGGAGACGATCCTCCAATACACCGATGGAATCCACGCTGCCTCGGTCAACTTTGCCACCAATACCGTCCAAGTCGAATGGGATGATCGCCTAACCCCTGAAAGCATCAATTTGGCCCTTCAGGATGTGGGCTATGGAATCATCATTAGCGAAAAAGCTGTCAGTGAAACTGTTCAGGAAGAACAAGTTAAAATATACCAGGAAGTCAAAGCCCGGACCATCGGAGCCGGATTATTGACCTTACCGGTATTTGTTTTGGGGATGTTTTTTATGGATTGGGAAGCAGGCCAATGGATCAGCATGGCGCTGAGTATTCCGGTGCTTTTCTACTTTGGTCGACACTTCTATGCCAATGCCTGGAAACAAGCCCGCCACCGAAAAGCCAACATGGACACCTTGGTGGCATTGAGTACCGGGATTGCCTTCCTCTTTTCAGCCTTCAACACTTTTTTTCCGGAATTTTGGCATGCTCAAGGAATTCACCCCCATGTCTATTATGAGGCAGCTACGGTGATCGTGGTATTTATTTCCTTTGGAAAAATGCTGGAAGAACGAGCCAAATCCCAAACCGGAACTGCCCTAAAAAAACTGATCGGCCTTCAGCCAAAAACATTAACCCGAATCCAAAACGGTCAAACCCTTGAAATCAAAATCGAAGAGGTACAACTGGGAGACCGTATCCTGATCAAACCCGGAGAAAAAATCCCGGTGGACGGAATAGTGGAAGTCGGCTCCAGCTACATCGACGAAAGTATGATCAGCGGAGAACCTGTGCCAGTGGAAAAAAAAGCCGGCGACAAGGTCTTTGCCGGAACGATCAATCAAAAAGGCAGTCTGGAAATCTTGGCCGAAAAAGTGGGGGCTTCTACCCTGCTTTCTCAAATCATCCAGCATGTCCAGGAAGCCCAAGGAAGCAAGGCACCTGTACAGAAACTCGTGGATAAGATAGCCGGGATTTTTGTCCCTGTGGTTATCGGGATAGCGTTGATTACCTTTTCGGTTTGGATGCTTGTAGGAGGAGAAAATGCCTTTTCGCATGCCCTACTTGCTGCGGTCTCAGTGCTTGTCATTGCCTGTCCCTGTGCCTTGGGATTGGCCACTCCTACAGCGATTATGGTGGGTGTGGGCAAAGGTGCCGAAAATCAAATTTTGATTCGTGATGCCGAAAGCCTTGAACTCGGTCACAGGGTCAATGCGATTATTTTGGATAAAACTGGGACGATTACATCTGGCAAGCCTTCTGTGGTGAGTATGCAGTGGTCAGTGGTCAGTGAACAGTCTCAGTTAGAAGTAAATAGTGAGAAGTCAGCAGTAAATAATGAAATACAAGACCTCTTACCACTAACCAATAACTACTTACAAACTTTACTAGCTCTCGAATCCAAATCCGAGCACCCCCTAGCCGAGGCCGTAGTCAAATACCTGAAAGAACAAGATCTCCAATCGGTCGAATTAGAAAGCTTCGAGAGCATCACTGCCAGAGGAGTAAAAGGTAAATTTGAAGGCAAAACCTACTTTGTGGGCAATGCAAAACTGCTGAGCGAAAATGGAATTTATATTCCTACCGAACTTGAATCAGAAGCTAAATCATGGAGCGAAAAAGCACAAACCGTGATTTGGTTTGCGGATGAAGAAAATGCACTGGCAATTTTAGGCATTCAGGATCAGATTAAACCGAGTTCAAAATCAGCCATTGCCAAGCTCCAGAATTCCGGGGTGGAAGTCTATATGCTAACCGGAGACAATCTGCAAACTGCCAAAGCAGTTGCTGATGAGGTAGGGATTGACCACTTCAAAGCCGAGGTGATGCCCTCGGATAAGTCAAGCTTTATCAAATTACTTCAGCAAAAAGGCAAAGTAGTGGCTATGGTTGGAGACGGAATCAACGATTCAGAAGCCTTGGCTCAGGCCGATGTCAGCATTGCCATGGGACATGGTTCGGATATCGCAATGGATGTAGCCAAAATCACCCTGATTACGTCCGATCTGGAGAAAATCCCTCAGGCATTCCGGTTGTCACATCTGACTGTAAATGGAATCAAACAAAACCTCTTTTGGGCATTTATCTATAATGTGATCGGAATTCCGATTGCGGCTGGCGTGCTCTATCCCATCAATGGCTTTCTCCTCGATCCCATGATCGCGGGTGCTGCCATGGCCTTTAGCTCGGTTTCGGTAGTGATGAATAGCCTGAGATTGAAAAATTTGAAGATTTGATGAGAATTTACGATTTCAGAATTACGATTTACGAGACTTTGATGATCTCCAAACCTGAGATAAGTGCCTATCTTCCTATCTCTTATCTCCTATCTTTTTATCTTCTTTAATTTTAAAAAACTATCTTAAAAGATGAAAGTCCTCAAATTCAAAACCAACATCCAGTGTTCCAACTGCCTCGCCAAAGTCACTCCCAAACTCAATGAGCAAAGCGGAATCGATTCATGGAACGTGGATCTCCAAGACCCTGAGCGAACGCTAACTGTGGAAACCGAAAATCTTGAACCCGATGACATCAAAAAAGCGGTGCTGAAGGCAGGGTTTATTGCGAATGTGAAGTAAGAGACGCTAGACAATAGACGTTAGACACAAGATTTTAGAAGCAAGATGCTTATTCCAAAATGAAAGGCCTGGCCTTAGAACTTTTCCAAAGTTTGAAACTTTGGAAAAGTTGTAATCTACAATTGAGTTACAAAGTCTAGCGTCTAATGTCTTGCATCTTGTGTCTAATTTTGAACTTCCCAACTAAAATTCCGTACTTTTGACTCAGTGAAAACTATTGTTTCCATATCACTTGCCTTTTTTGTGCTCTTCTCCACCATCGGGATGGCGAAGACCACGCATTTTTGCATGGGCCATGAGATGAAGTCGGAAATTGGTTTTGGTGAAAAGCATCTCGACTGCGGTATGGCCATGGATATGGATCACAGCGAAAATGAAGAGGATAAACACCAAGACAAAAAGTCCTGCTGCGAAAACATCACCGAACACCTCCAGGTGGATGAGGATGTTCAACTCAAAAAATTTGAAATCAAACTTGACCTGAACTTTGCAATAGCACTTGTTCAGATATTTATTTTTGAAATGGATCCTTCCCTTCAGGAAAATCCAGAACTTCCCCGCTACTCTTCCCCCCCACCTGTTGAGGATCTTCACGTCCTTTACGAAACCTACTTAATCTAAACCCAAGGTTTGGGCAAATCACTTTTGCCCGCAGTAAACCCTTTTGCCAAAAGGCAACGGGATACATATTCTGTATTAAAACCTTGGAATTATGATTAACCGAATCCTCAAGTATTTTCTTGAAAACAAACTGGTTACGGTACTTTTCCTCCTGCTGATTATCGGTTGGGGCATCGTCACCGCACCGTTCAACTGGAACGTGGGTTTTCTTCCCCGAGATCCCGTGCCTGTTGACGCCATTCCCGATATCGGGGAAAATCAACAAATCGTCTTTACCGAATGGATGGGCCGGTCTCCTCAGGATGTGGAGGACCAAATCACCTATCCCCTCACCACCTCCCTGCTCGGACTTCCTGGAGTAAAAAGTGTTCGTTCCAGTTCTGCATTCGGCTTTTCCAGTATCTATATCATTTTCGAAGAGGACATCGAGTTTTACTGGAGCCGTTCCCGTGTTCTGGAAAAACTCAATTCCCTTCCAGCCGGACTTTTGCCGGAAGGTGTTCAACCCAAACTCGGACCGGATGCCACCGCATTGGGACAAGTGTATTGGTACACTTTGGAAGGTCGGGATGAAAACGGAAATCCAACTGGTGGCTGGGACCTGCACGAACTCCGAACCATCCAGGATTACTACGTCCGCTATGCCTTAACCGCGGTGGAAGGCGTGGCAGAGGTGGCTTCTGTAGGAGGTTATGTCAAAGAATACCAAGTGGATGTAGATCCTGCAGCACTCAAAGCCCACGGTGTCACCCTAATGGATGTGATGGAAGCGGTACGAAAATCCAACTTGGACGTGTCTGCCAATACCATCGAGGTTAACCGAGTGGATTACTTTATCCGGGGCTTGGGTTATGTGGAAGAACTTTCTGACCTGGACAAAGCCGTAGTCAAAGTCACCAATAATGTTCCCATTCGCATTCAGGATATAGGCAAGGTCAATATTGGTCCCCAAACCCGAAACATGTCAGGCATACTCGACAAGAGCGGGGCTGAGGCAGTTGGCGGAGTGGTGATTGCCCGCTATGGAGATAATCCCCTGAAAGTAATCGAAGGCGTAAAAGCGGAGATCGAAAAACTTTCTCAGGGTCTTCCCACCAAAACTCTAGCCGACGGCACAGTTTCGAAAGTCACTTTGGTACCCTTCTATGACCGAACAGGCCTAATCTATGAGACCTTAGGCACGCTTTACGAAGCGATCAACCTTCAAATTTTAGTCACCATCTTGGTGATCATCGTGATGGTGTACAATCTCAGGGCTTCGCTCCTGATCTCGGCTTTGCTTCCGATGGCGGTGCTGATGTGTTTTATTTTCATGAAGTACTTTGGAGTAGACGCCAATATCGTGGCACTTTCCGGGATTGCGATTGCGATCGGAACCATGGTGGATTTGGGCATTATTCTCAATGAAAATGTCCTCCGCCATTTGGAAATGGCACCCAAAGGCCAATCCAAGCTCAAGACGGTTTACTTGGCTTCTGCGGAGGTTTCGGGAGCCATATTGACTGCTGTCAGCACCACGATTATCAGCTTTTTACCTGTCTTTACCCTTCAAGCAGCCGAAGGAAAGCTCTTTGGTCCTTTGGCTTACACCAAGACTTTCGCACTGATATCAGCGGTGATTTTCACCTTGTTGATTATGCCCGCGTTTTCCCATTGGGTATTCAGCATGAAATCGGCCAAGGGAAAAATCGGTCGATTCCTGAATTATGGATTGGTGATTTTGGGTCCGATCGTAGCCTTCACACTTTGGTCTTGGGCGGGTTGGTTACTGTTTAGCTATGGCTTAGTCCATACGCTTGCTTATCATTTCCCAGAGAAAGTTGAAAAGCGTAAAAGCTTACTCATCATTGCTGTAACCTTGATTTTTGTGGCCTGGCTACTGACCCAGCAATGGATGCCTTTGGGTGTATCGGTCAGTATCCTAACCAACTTTATCTTCATAGCCTTGCTTTTGGGGCTGGTTTTGGGAGGATTTGTCGGATTTATCAAAGTCTATCCCCGCATCCTGAATTGGTGTTTGGCGAATAAGGGCACTTTCCTGCTCTTTCCACTGGTTGTTATTCTTTTGGGAGCGAGTGTTTGGTTAGGTTTAGGTCGAGTCTTTGGAATTATCCCCAAAGCTTTCGACGCCGTGGGCGTAAACATCCGTACCACCGGAGTATGGTCTGGATTGTCGCATACTTTTCCGGGTTTGGGAAAGGAATTTATGCCATCGCTCAATGAGGGTTCCTTCCTCTTGATGCCGACAACTATGCCGCATTCAGGAATACAGGAAAACAAAGAAGTCCTTCAAAAGCTAGACATGTTGGTGACTGCGATTCCTGAAGTCGATATGGTGGTAGGAAAAGCGGGACGGGCAGAAACTGCCATCGACCCTGCCCCGATTTCCATGTTTGAAAATACGATCAACTACAAGTCGGAGTACGCAACGGATATCAATGGCAACCGACTTCGCTTCAAGGTTTCGGATGGAAAGTATGACTTAAAGGATGGTTCCTTCTACGATCCTGCGACCATGACTCCCAATCAGATCAAGGTTTCCGACCTGATCGAAGATGAGGACGGGGAATATTTCCGTCAGTGGAGAGCTCATATCCGCACCCCGGATGATATCTGGAATGAGATCGTCAGTGTGATCAATCTTCCTGGAGTGACTTCATCACCCAAACTTCAGCCTATCGAAACGCGTCTTGTTATGCTTCAGACCGGCATGCGTGCTCCTATGGGGATCAAAGTATATGGCCCAGATTTACAGACTATTGAAACCTTTGGCTTAGAGTTGGAAAAGTACCTGAAAGAGGTGCCATCTGTGAAAAAAGAAGCGGTCTTTGCCGATCGGATTGTAGGTAAACCTTACCTCGAACTCGATATCGACCGGGAGCAAATCTCCCGCTATGGCATGAATGTGGTCGACGTGCAGGACTTTATCGAGACAGCGATTGGTGGGATGAAACTCAGTACGACCGTGGAAGGCCGGGAGCGTTTTCCAATTCGGGTACGCTATGCACGGGAATATCGGGACGATCCGGATGCGATCGAAAACCTTCAAATCCCAACTCCCATGGGCAATTACATTCCCTTGGGTCAGGTGGCCAACATCACCTACCGTCCTGGACCAGATATGATTCGGGGCGAAAACAGCTTCTTGGTGGGTTATGTGTTGCTGGACAAAATGCCGGGATTTGCTGAAGTAACGGTGGTCGAAGATGCCAAGCGTTACCTGCAGGAAAAGATGGATTCGGGAGAATTGAAGGTCCCTAATGGTGTTCGATTTGAGTTTTCGGGATCTTATGAAAACCAAATCCGAGCTGAGCAACGCTTAGCCATCGTGGTTCCCTTGTGTTTGATCCTGATTTTCCTGATTCTCTATTTCCAGTTCAAAGCTGTCTCCACTACCCTGTTTGTCTTTACAGGGATAGCCATGGCTTTCTCGGGCGGATTCCTGATGATTTGGTTTTATGGACAAGACTGGTTTATGGACTTCAGCCTCTTTGGAACCAATTTCCGCGACTTGTTCCAGATGAAAGTGTATAACCTCAGTGTGGCAGTTTGGGTGGGCTTTATTGCCTTGTTCGGAATAGCCACGGATGATGGTGTGGTGGTTGCTTCCTACTTGGACCAAAGCTTCAAGGAAAACAAGCCATCAACCGTACAGGAAATTCGAGCGGCAGTGTTGGAAGCCGGAAAGCGCAGAGTCTTGCCTTGTATGATGACTACCGCAACCACTTTGTTGGCCTTAGTCCCCGTGTTTACCTCGACCGGTCGGGGTTCGGATATCATGATTCCGATGGCGATTCCTTCTTTGGGCGGAATGATCCTTGAAGTCACCACGGTATTTATTGTGCCTACCCTGTATTGCTGGTGGGCCGAACGCAAATTGAAACACAATTCGGAGGTTTTCACCGATGAATCAAACGCATAAGGTCATGGAAAACAAAAGACTAATTAATTGGGGATTTCGGAGTTGGGATTTCGGATTTCGGGATTCCTCATTCGATATTCGACAGTTGAAATCCAAGTTTAAGCTTTCTGACTTCAGCTTTCTGATTTCTACTTTCATTCTTTCATCCCTTTTCACAATCCAAGTAAAAGCCCAATCCCTCGACGACTACCTCATCCAAGCCGCTGAAAACAACCCCGGACTGAAGGCTTCCTATGCCCGATATCAGGCCATGGCGGAGCGGGTGAATCAACCGAGTTTGCCCGATCCAGAGCTACAGGCAGGAGTATTCATAGAACCGATGGCATTTGTGATGGGAAATCAAACTGCCGAATTTCGCCTGATGCAAATGTTCCCTTGGTTTGGGATGATCGGTACCCAAAAGGAAGAAGCCAATCAAATGGCGAAAGCGCGGTATCAGCTTTTCTTGGAGGAAAAGAATCAGTTGCTACTTCTGGTCAAATCCACTTGGTATGAGCAGATTCGGCTAAAGGAGGAAATCAAGATCGCTCAGGAAAACCTCGAATACCTCAAAAAATACGAGGAACTGGCACTGATTCGGTTTCAGGCAGGTACCTCTGCACCAAGCTCAGCTCGTTCCCAATCTATGCCGCAGCCCACTGTGAATTCTACCTCGGCTGGAAGTTCAAGTGGAATGGGTGGCATGGGTGGAAATACCTCAAGCGCCATGAGTAGCCCGAATCCAATGAGCTCTGGGATGAGTGCAGCTCCGATGGGAGGTTCCGCTACAGGGATGAGTGCCGTGCTACAGATCCGAATGCAAATACGGGAGTTGGAGAACTCCATTGAGCAGCTAAAGGCCAATCAGGAACCGCTTCAGATTAAATTTAATCAGTTGCTTAATCGGGAAATCCGGGCGGAAATCAATCTCCCGGACCAATTAGAAAAACCCGTATTGAGCTTGGAAAAACAGGAAATTCTGGACAGCATCCGCCAAAACAACCCCATGCTCGCCATGTATCAGGCCGAAATCGGAGCCTTCGAACAACAAGCCAAAATGGCCAAACTCGAAGGAAAGCCTATGCTGGGTGCTGGAGTCAATTACATGACCTTTGCACCAAGGCCTGAAAACGGCATGCAGATGGGCGGTGAAAATATGGTTATGCCCATGGTCAGTTTGACCCTTCCGATCTACCGAAAGAAAATCAATTCCAAAATCAAGGAGACTGAATATCTCAAAGAGTCGACCCTGTTGGATCGCCAAAAAACGGAAAATCTCCTCGCTATGGAATGGGCAAATGCCTTCCGGACTTGGGAGGAAAGCGAGCGAAATTTTCGACTTTACGAGGACCAAATCCTGCTGGTCAATCAGCAAATCCAACTTTTGGAGACTTCCTTTATCAGCAATGCCACCGGTCTCGAAGAGGTGCTTCGGGCTAATCAGCAGCTTTTGGACTATCACCAAAAGCGTATCAATGCACTCAATCAGCAGCTGCAAAGTCTTGCCCAATTGGAAGCTTTGGCTGCTACTTCACTCACCCTTCAACCGTGATTTGAAATGAAAAAAATACTTGAAAATAAATTAGCACTGATCCTCGTGACCTTGGTCGTCGGAGGATGGATTGGATGGATACTCAAACCATCCTCCTCTGAATCCCATGAAGGACATGCCCACGAAAATGAATCCGGTGTTCTTACACTTTGGACCTGCTCCATGCACCCGCAGATCAAGTTGGGCGAACCGGGAGACTGTCCAATTTGCGGGATGGATTTGATTCCAGCCTCCCAAGCCAGTTCGGGAAGTGACAATCCCATGGTCTTTGAAATGACTCCGGAAGCGGTGGCTTTGGCACAAATCCATACCACCAAAATCGGTGGAAGCAATGGATCCGGAGAACTTTTCCTCACCGGAAAAATTCAGGCTGACGAAAGAGAAAATGCAGCCATCACGGCAAAGTTTCCCGGAAGAATAGAAAAACTATTTGTGACCTTCACTGGAGAGCAAGTCAAAGCAGGCCAGCGGCTTGCCACAATTTATTCCCCGGAATTGCTCACGGCGCAGCGGGAATTGCTTGAGGCGGTAAAAAGCAAAGGCAATTTCCCTCAACTCTACATTGCTGCAAAGGAAAAACTCAAGCTTTGGAAACTGACCGAAACTCAAATCACGGAAATCGAGCAAAGCGGAACAATCCGGGAGAAATTTGACATCCTTGCTGACCAATCCGGTGTGGTGACTCAACGGAATATTGCGGTGGGTGATTATGTGAGCACGGGATCTGTATTGTTTAATGTGGTCAATCTCAACAAGCTTTGGGTGCTCTTGGATGCCTATGAGTCAGATTTGCCTTTACTTTCCACAGGAAATGAAATCAGTTTTACTGTAGCAGGAATGCCGGAGGAAAACTTCAAAGCAAGAATCTCATTTATCGATCCGCTCCTGAATGCCAATACCCGGGCAGCCTCTGTTCGTGCTGAAGTCACCAATTCAGGCGGAAAACTCAAGCCGGAAATGTTTGTCACCGCCAAAATTCAAACGGCAAAGAAACCTAGTTCGGCAGGAGTTACAGTTCCCCGAACCTCTGTCCTTTGGTCAGGAAAGCGTTCGGTGGTGTATGTGAAAGTTCCCAATTCCGAAATCCCGGGATTTGAAATGCGGGAAGTGACCTTGGGCAACCGAATGGGAGACAATTACCTGATCGAGTCCGGTCTTCAGGCGGGTGAAGAGATTGTCACCAACGGAGTTTTTGCCATAGATGCAGCTGCTCAGCTTTCAGGACAATACAGCATGATGAAGCGTCCGCAAACCAAATCCTTGGAGGTTTCGGAGGAATTCAGAAATCAAATCACTGGCGTAGCAGATGCCTATTTTCAGGTGAAAAATGGATTGGTGAAAGATAAGCTGGATGAATCCCAAAAAGCTCTAGTCGCCATCGATCAAAGCCTTTCCAAAGTGAATATGGGTTTGGTGAAAGATCAGGCCCACGACAAATGGATGGAAATGCTGAAAGGGATGAAAGATGCCCGGGTAAAAATGGCTTCGGCAAAAGATATCGAAGAGGCCCGAAAGCATTTTTCCATGCTTTCCTTTCACCTATTGGAAATGACCGAGACCTTTGGCATCAACAAAGATGTGGTCTACAAAGACTACTGTCCGATGGCTTTCGGAGATCAGGGGGCTTATTGGTTGAGTGAGAAAAAAGACATCACCAACCCTTATTTCGGAGCATCCATGCTTGCTTGTGGAGAAGTAAAACAAACCTATTTCAAAGGTCAGCCGGTAATGAATCTTGCTGGAACTCCTTCAGCTCCTGCAGCACATAAGCATTAATTTACCTATCCAGACCTGTCAGGTTTTGAAAACCTGACAGGTCTCAATTCCTTGAAAACTGTGGCCCCTGTGAGTGTCCCCACTCACAGGTTGAAAAAGAAAATTCAAAAAACAATACATATATAATCTCATGAAAAAGACCCTTTTATTCGCTTCCCTCCTTTCTTTCGCGCTCTTTTCCTGCGGAGAAAAATCGACCACGACTGAAACTGGATCAGAAACTCACGCCTCAGGCGATGCATCCTCAGCCAATTCAGTTTCGGTAAGCAGCTCCAAAACCACCAGCGGAATCATCGATGCTTATTTGGCGGTAAAAGATGCCTTGGTTGCGGATGATGCTGCCTCTGCAGCTGCGAAAAGTGCGGACTTGGTTGCTGTCCTAAAATCCTACGACATCGCAGGTGCTCAAACCAATGACCCTGAGGAATTGGAAAGACTGCAAGTGGAAGCCACTGGCTTTGCCGAAAAACTTGCCACAGCAGACATCGCAGCCCAGCGGGAAAGTTTTCAAGCCTTGAGTGTGGTATTGAAAGACATGCTGAAAATCGCAGGAACTGACCGCACATTATACCATCAATATTGCCCGATGTACAAAGGAAATACGGGTGGCATGTGGCTGAGCGCCAGCGAGGATGTCAAAAATCCGCTGTTTGGCAGCTCCATGTTGACTTGCGGTCGAGTGGAAGAAACTTTGGCATTGAACTGATTTCCTTTCAAAGGCGGGTACTCGCATTTACTCGCCTTTTGATTAATATACCAAATGAGAAAATACCTCCTATTCACCCTTAGCCTTCTTCTGCTTTTTTCCACACTTTCATTTTTCCAGCAAAAAGTATTGGAACCGCTTAAAGTATCCCAAATCCGTGGAATCAATGTGTATGGAAAGCCGGTAGACAACCAAACTCGCTGTGTGCATTGGCATTCCGAATTGGATATCATTGCCATCAAATTCAAGTGCTGCGAGAAGTACTATCCCTGCTTTTCCTGTCACCAAGAAGAAGCCAATCACGAGCATCAAGTTTGGCCAAAAACCGAATTTGACCAGAAAGCCATTCTTTGCGGAGTCTGTGGAAACGAGTTGAGCATCAAAGATTACATGGCCTCTAACAATACCTGTCCGCATTGCAAATCAGGTTTCAACCCCGGTTGCAGCAAGCATTACCATTTGTATTTCCAAACTGAGGTCCCACTTCAAAAATAATTTTGATCCACCAAAAACTACTTTAACTATGAGAAATACCATCCATCTCTTTTTAATCCTTTTGTTAGCCGCTGCGTGCAGTGGGAAAACAGAAAATCAATCTTCTGCCGCAGAAGACCATAGCCAACATCAACCAGCACAGTCCGAAAACAAGCCATCCAAAAGTCCAAGAACCTCAGCCATGGCGATGGTGGATGGGAACCATATTCATTTCGATTACTCTTCGCCCAGCGTAAGAGGAAGACAGATTTTCGGAGGCCTTGTGGCCTTTGGGGAAGTTTGGGTGACGGGTGCGCATAAGGCTACATCGATTCAGTTTGATAAAGGTGTAAAAATTGGCGATAAAGAAATTCCTGCCGGGAAGTATGGATTTTTCACTATCCCCGGAGAAAAGGAATGGACAGTAATTATCAACCAAGTATGGGATATGCATCTAGCCGACGACTATGATGCAAGCAAAGATTTGGTTCGCTTTACAGTCGTTCCGGAACAATTACAAGATGTGGTAGAATCCTTGACCTACACTGTAGAGGAAACTTCAAAAGGAACTGCAGCAATCTCCGTGGCTTGGGATAAGACCAAAATCAAATTTGACATGAAAAATCTTTAACGGTTGTCTTAAAATAGGAAGCTCTAGTTGTTTAAAAACTTCCTAAAGCCAATAGTTAGCCAGTTGGACAAATGATTAAAACCAGACTTTTCCAAAGTAAAGACTTTGGAAAAGTCTGGTTTCCCTTTTTAACCGGAAGTAAACATTGAATATTGAACTGCTCTTTTCACTTTCAGGCTATACAGTGACCCCCAGTAAATCATTAGTGCTTCCAATTCCGATTGGCCTTTTTCTCGGCCTGCGCTTTTTTGGATTTTAGGCGGTCTTCGATGGCCCCTTTGGAAGGTTTGGTGGCTTTTCGGACTTTTTTCTTGTGAAATGCAGTTCGCAACAAATCATAAAACTTCCTCACTACCAACTCCTTATTTTGAATTTGTGACCTTTTCTCCTGAGAAGAAAGCTGTAAAAAACCCTCCTGATCGATCTTGTTCGATACTTTTTGAAGTAGAGTCAATTTTTCTTCTTCACTTAAAATCAAAGAATTATTCACATCAAACTTGAGCTGAACTTTGGTTTCCACCTTATTCACATTCTGTCCTCCGGGCCCCCCACTACGAGCTGTTTGGAACTGAAGTTCGACTAAAAAGTCACCGTTCTTGATTCGGGTTTCGAGGGAGTTCATGAGTTCAAAAGTTGGAAAGTTGCAAGATGGTAAAGTTAGGTACCAACCTTACAACTTTATCACATTGCAACCTTATAACTCTTTTAAATTACCTTCGTGAACTTATTCAAAGTGCCAACGCGTTTCCATCCCGTAACCTAATGGACCTTGAATCCATTAACCATTACCTATGCGAACAAAACCTAGAGTAGTCGTCGGCCTCTCCGGAGGTGTAGACAGCAGCGTGGCTGCCAAACTTTTACTTGACCAAGGATACGAGGTCATCGGCATGTTTATGAAAAACTGGCACGATGAATCCGTCACGATCTCCAACGAATGTCCTTGGATGGAAGACTCTACCGATGCCATGCTCGTGGCCGAAAAACTCGGAATCCCCTTCCAAGCCATCGACCTCAGCGAAGAATACCGTGAACGCATCGTGGATTACATGTTTGCCGAGTATGAAGCCGGACGAACACCCAATCCGGATATTCTTTGCAATCGAGAAATCAAATTTGACATCTTTCTAAAAGCTGCCCAAAAGCTCAAAGCGGACTTTGTGGCAACTGGCCATTACTGCCAAAAGCGGGAAATCGAGGTGGATGGAAACCCTATCTACCAACTCATCGCCGGAGCTGATCCCAACAAAGATCAAAGCTATTTTCTTTGTCAGCTTTCTCAGGAACAACTGGCCAAAGCACTTTTTCCAATCGGCCATTTGCAAAAGCCTCAAGTTCGGGAAATCGCCAAAGCTGCAGACTTGATTACTGCCGAAAAGAAAGATTCTCAAGGGCTTTGCTTTATTGGAAAGGTCCGCCTCCCCGACTTCCTTCAGCAGCAGCTCAAACCTAAAAAGGGAAAAATCATCCAAATTCCTGAGAATTTGCCTGTTTTTGACCGATTGAGTGTTCCTGCAGGAATCGACCCAGTGGATTGGGATCAGGACACCTTGGATACAATCTGCCTTCCGATCCATTACAGTCAAGATCAGGGAAAAGTATTAGGCGAACATACTGGCGCGCATTATTTCACGGTGGGACAACGAAAAGGCCTTCAAGTGGGAGGTACTGGAAAACCACTTTTCGTGATCGCTACTGATACCCAAGAAAACGTGATCTACACCGGTTTGGGTGAAGAGCATCCCGGCTTGAACCGATATGGTCTTTTTGTCAAAAAAAATCAAGTACACTGGATTCGAGAAGATTTAGCCTTAACTCCCGGTGAATCCGCTGAATATGTTTCCCGAATCCGATACCGTCAGCCCCTTTCCAAAGCCACTTTGATTATGCGTGAAAACGGCTTGTATGTTGTTTTCGAAAACGCGCAAAAAGGAATCGCTTCGGGACAGTTTGTAGCTTGGTACCAAGGTGAAGAATGCATCGGTTCCGGGACGATTTTCTGATTTGCTATTTAAATATTTGTCACAGATGCACAGATTGGTTTATTATCTGTGCATCTGTGGCTTTCTTCCTAATTATTTGTGACTTTCTGCCTTCGTGGCTATTGAAATGCTTGAAATCCTTTTCGAAGACGAACATTTAGTGATTATTGATAAGCCTGCCGGTTTATTGGTTCATCGCACGCGTCAGGCTTTTGGGGAGGATGAAAATGCCCTGATTCAGCTTCGCGATCAGATCGGGTCTTGGGTATCTCCGGTACACCGATTGGATCGGGCCACAAGCGGGATTTTACTCTTTGCAAAAAATGAGGATGTCCTACCTTCCCTCAAAGCCATCTTTATGGAACGGGAAATCAAGAAAAATTACCTCACCATTGTTCGCGGCATTCCTTCCGAAAAAGAAGGATTGATTGACCATCCACTCCACAGTGAGCGATCCAACAGGCTCCAAGAAGCACAGACAAATTACCGTGTATTGGCTGAGTCAGAAATCCCCTACAATTCCACAGGACGCTATCCAACCAGTCGGTACAGTTTGCTGGAAATGGACTTACTCACCGGGCGAACCCATCAAATCAGACGTCACCTCGCCCATATTCGTCACTACATCATCGGAGACAAAAAGCACGGAGACAATAAACAAAACATCTTTTTTGAGAAGCAATTTGCCTTGCAAAATCTCTTGCTTCACTCATGGAAGCTGAGTTTTTCGCATCCCATTTCAAATAAAAAAATAGCACTCACCTGCCCTCCTCCTGTCCATTTCCAAAGAATTATGCAGGAATTGAATTGGAATCCCAAGGATTTTTTATGAACCAATTACCCTCTTCCGAAATTTGATTTACTTTAGACCAGAACAATACTAACCCTATGCAAAAATCCCTTTTGACACTAAGTTTTTTGATAGCCTCCAGTTCCCTGGTTTGGGCACAAAAACAAGACATTGAGAAGAAATTTGATGGCAAGGAAGCCATTTCACATTTTACGTATCTGGCATCTGACGAACTGAAAGGACGCGATCCTGCACGTCCTGAAATGAAGCTCGCCTACACGTTTATTGCCGATCAATTAAAAAAGTCTGGAGCAAAGCCGCTTCCAGGAGCAGACGGATACTACCAAAACGTACCTTTCAGACTTTCTACCCCTCCCAAATCAGGGACTCTCAAAATCGGGGCGGCAGACTATACTCAAGGCAAAAACATGCTGGTATTGGATGGTAAATCCCTTTCAGGAAATTTTGAGGTAGTCGAAGTAGGTTTTGGAATGGCAGAGGATTTTGCAGGGAAAGACCTGAAGGGAAAGATTGCCATCGCCAATGTCGGCGCACCCAATCGATTGACACCCTCTGATCTTTTTTCGCTAGGAGGAGAAAAAACCAAACGTGCCAAAGAAGCCGGTGCCGTGGCCTTGATCGAGCGATTTAATGCTCCGTCTGTACCTTGGCAGTTGGCTGCCAATTTCCTAAACAGAAGTCAATTGACCATTGATCAGGGTAGTGCCAGTGATCTCACTTATGTATGGGTGGAGGATCAAAAAAACCAATTGCGTGGTGATGCTTTGACCACAGCAAATCTTGCCATTACCGGAAAAGAGAATCGGTCAGTGGACGGCAAAAATGTGGTAGCATGGATTGAAGGTACTGATCCAAAGCTGAAAAATGAATACATTTTGCTCTCGGCACATTATGACCACGTAGGTGTGGGGACGCCAGATGCACAGGGAGATTCGATCTACAATGGTGCACGCGACAATGCGGTGGGCACAGTGGCAGTCATGAATGCCGCCAAGTATTTTGCAAAAAATCCTCCCAAGCGCTCCATTTTGATCGCACTCTGGACAGCTGAGGAAAAAGGACTGTTAGGCAGCGCCTACTTCGCAAATAATCCACTCATTCCGCTCAATCAGATCATTTACAACCTGAACATTGACAACGGAGGATATAACGATACCTCAAGAATAACCGTAATCGGATTGGGTCGTACAAGTGCTGACTTCCTAATCGAAGAGGCTGTGAGTGAGTTTGGGGTAAAAGCCATGGCTGATCCGTCTCCTGAGCAAGGATTATACGATCGCTCTGACAATGTGAATTTTGCCAGAAAAGGAATTCCTGCACCGACCTTCTCCTTGGGCTTCACCGCCTTTGACGATGAGATCAACAAATATTACCACAAAGCAGGTGACCATGTGAGTAGTTTTGATCTGAACTATGCTCAAACCTACTGGAAATCCTACATTCTTTCAGCTCAAAAAATCGCTAATTGGGATCAAAAACCTGTTTGGAAAGAGGGCGATAAATATGAGTCTGTTAGCAAACAATTGTATGGCAAGTAAAATGGTTAGGAGCCTGGATTGGACATTAATCCAGTAAATCTGCAATCCTTTAACAAAAGCTTGATTTCGGATAGAAATCAAGCTTTTGTTTTTATGAGCATTATAGGTTCCTTATTACTTTATGATTGACCAAGTTTTTATAGGGAGTCGCCTTCTATTTAAAACTTCCACCCTACTCTTAAATCAAGATACTCTGCCACATGTCCGTGAACTTTAAGTCCTGCCCCTATCGCAAAGTGATTACCCATCAAATAAGTGAGCGTGTAGCGCTGAAAAAAGTCTTCGTTTGGCAGATACTCTTCAGGTTTGTGTAGGTATTTGCCAAAACGCTGACTGAAATCAAATCGGCCAAAAAGAAAATGATTCTCCAAATACATACCTGATATCAGTGACTCTATCCTTCTCTCCTGCACGGGTAGAGAAAAATCTCGGGCCACTTCCAAACCACCTCCAAGTCCAATTATTCCGGATATTTTGCGAAAAGTACCCACAGATAGAACCAAATTTGGTCTACGCGTTTTCTCTGTTGATTCACGGGTATTCATGGCCAAGTCTGTATAAAAATTCCAGCGGTTGGAAGTTGACTTTTTCTCATAATCAGGCAAATCAGACTTTCTGGTGAAGTGAACTATCCCTAATCCCAACATAGGAAAATTCATTCCTCTGTTAGGTTGGCGCTGCCCACCGTTGGAAATATGGTGATAAGACATGGAAGCTTGAAGGGCCCAATGATTATTGAGGTTATAAATTGCTTTGGGAGCTAAAGTCAATAAAAAACTGATCGGAGCACTGAAAAAGGTATTTCTGGGATTTTCTATAGGATCAAAAACTCGAGTAAGGTAGCTGACTCCCAAACCGGTAGAGAGGCTAAAAATGAATGAATCGGTTCGATGCAATATGGGTTCGAAGGTACCGGATAGATTCCAAGCTTGCCCCAACTCATGGGGATTTTGGTAATCAACTAGGGAAAAATTCAGCCCTAGGTAATGAAAACAATGGCAGGCATCCCAGTTTTTTCGGGTGGTCCGCATCCAATGGGAAGAAAATCCGATCGAAAATGGATTGCTGGAAGAAATCTGTTTGAGCTCGGAATTGTGGGGAATAATCCAACCATATTGGCTCTCCAGAGATAATCTATGCCAGTTTTGTTGGGCATTCGCTCCGAAAGAGACCAGGAAAACAAACAGCAACAGTCCTTTTTTCATCAGCTTTTCCACTGTTTTTTCTTACGAAAAACAAAAAAAGGAGATTGCTCTCCTTATTTGAATTTTTGTGGATTTTCTAAAATTGCTCTTACATCCTCCGGACTTGTATTTTGCTTGCCGGTGAGCAAATAGATGATCATTCCTGCATCGGAAGGATCAAACTCATCTCCTTTTTGCGCAGCTTCCAATCTGCCATATAACCAATCCCAAGATCCCTTTTCAAATGGTTTTCCGTCCTTTTTGGGTGAAGTTTTAATCCAGTCGTAGGCTGATTTTTTAGCTTTCAATCCCTCATAACCTTCCCCTCCATTTTGATCCAAAATATGGTCCAGTTGAAGACCTTTCGAACCGAAGCTTTCTTTGATTTTTTCCCAAGTCCAGCCTTTGTGAGTTTCCCATTCATAGGGCTTATCGGCATGCTCATCATTCCAGGTAGAATGAGAAATCAATCGCACGTATTTCAATTTGGTCGAATCCGCTTCATTCAGTGAGTTTCCGATCACTTCCATTGGGCCTGCAGCGATGATGGTCAATGGATTTTTCGCTGAGCTTTCATTGATTTGAGTGGTGATTTCAATGATGGCATAATTTGGAGCGTTGACTGCTTCGATAAACTTGGTCTTTTTGAAGCCAAACATTTTAGCACCGATAAATGCACTTTCTCGCATTTGTGCTGCTGCGCCGGGCTTTTCTTTGTCTGAACCCCAGGTATGATCGCTAAATGAATAGACTGTAACTCGATCCTGCAAACCATTGGCGGCAAGCAGGGCTAATGACATCGGTGTAGCAGCCCAGTCATCTTCATCGTGTTCATTTCCATCTGAACTAATAATAATACGGCCAGTAGAAAAAGGAATGGTCTGACCATAAGTCATGGGTATCAGAAAAAATGAAATGGAAAATAAAGAGATAACTAAACGAATGAGGTATTTCATAACTGTGGTTTATTTCAAAACTACGAATTTTCCAAGGTAGGAGTTTTGTGAATTTCCAGAAATCCACACCATATAGGTGCCTGAAGGTAGAGCGAAAATGCCAAGTTCAGCTTGATTTTCGGAAACTTTAACGATAGGCACCAAGTCTGTCACCTTCTTCCCATCCAACGAAAATATTTGAATGGCAGAAGGATCCAAAAGGTCATCTTTTGGCAGGAGGAGTTGGATTTTGAAGGAGCTTGGATTAGGGAAAAGGATCAAATTCATCGGTTGGTTTACCCAATTTCCACCCAAACCTGAAACCGTCAAGGTCACCGATTTAAGTCTGGAAACACAACCTGAAGAAGAAGTCAATTCTACCGAATAATCTCCCATCGAATCGACCGTGAGGATTCGGGTGGTAGAACCGATCAGTTTTTCTCCATTTCTAAACCACTGATAGGTAAAACTACCCTCAGGAGCCCTTAGTATATTTCCGTCCACCTGAATCTCCCCACTAGGCAATGGATTGACCTTTACATCCACATCAACCGACTCCGAAAGGCATCCTCCTACATACCTAATTACGGCATGGTACTTACCTGATTCGCTAACTTCCAAGGTCTTGCCTGTTTGACCAGGGATTTCTATACCGTTTCTTCTCCAACGAACCACTTCAAATGAAGCCGATGAAGTCAAAGTCAAAGTTCCTTTTTCCCCCTGGCAAAACTGTGTAGGCCCTGAAATGGCAATAGGCGTAGATTCCAATCTCCTAACCGTAAGTTTAGCTGTGGCTTCAGAGACATTTCCAGAAGTATCAACAGCACGGATTACCACCGAAATCTCTTTTCCCAAATCCTCGCAGGTCACCGTATTTTTTGAAACAGTCACTTGAGCCACAGCGCAATTGTCAAGAATAGAAGAAAGAAAATTCTCAGGTTTTAGTTCAACAGGGCCTTTTTGAATATCGTAATTCAAGATGAATTCCTTAGTCACCAAAGCTGGTGCTTCCTTGTCCTGAACCTTTATTTTGGTTTTTTCGGTCCAAGACTGTCCAATCTGATTCTTGATCGTGACGATCACTTCTTTTTCTCCAAGATCCGCACAGGTAAACTCAGTCTTGCTTAAAGTGACAGATAAGGAAGCATCTAATGGCCAAGTCACGAATACCTGAGATGGACTTAAAAAAGCTTTTCCACTAGAATTTAGGTTGAGTTCAACAGGATTTTTCAACGGGCCAAAAGGCTTGGAAAGAAGATTGAGGGTCACCGCTTTGGATTCTACCAAGCACCCTCCGCTAGGGATCACCCGGGCAAAATAGGTTCCCGATTGGGTAGTTCTAAGAGTCTTACCTTTTTCTCCTGGGATAACCTGACCATCCCTTATCCAAGATTCCACCGTGTAGACAAACTCTTCGCCTAGCTTGATCTCCACAGTCTCGCCTGCTGTCCCCTCGTAAGAATCAGCAGGGGAAATGGAAATTTTCTTGGATTCCTGAGTTGAAGGAAGGACCGTAATCACCTTGGAGGTCACATTTCCTGATAGGTCTGTAGCTGTAAGAATAATCTCAATAGGCAATCCCACATCATCACAGGTGATCCGAGCCTTATTGATGGTAATGGACTTGATTCCACAATTGTCAGTTACAGATCCGACAAAATCTTCTGCTTTTAAATCTAAAACTCCCAAGACCTTATCAAAAATCAAATTTGGACTTTTTGAAACCAAAACAGGTGCTTCCTTATCTTGAATCTTTACTTTGGTCTGTTCAGTCCAAGTCTGCCCCGACTGATTTTTGATGGTGACTTGTATTTCTTTTTCCCCAAGATCATCACAAGTAAATGCAGTTTTACTCAAAGTCACTGACAGGGAAGGATCTGCCAAAGGCCAAGTCACAAATACCTGAGATGGACTTAAGGTTGCATTACCTGAAACATTAAGATTGAGCTCAATAGGGTTTTTGAAAGGACCATAGGGCTTTGAAAGTAAATTCACAGTTACTGCTTTGGATTCAACCAAGCATCCACTAGATGGGATCAATCTGGCATAATAAGTTCCTGATTGGGAAACGCTCAAGGTTTTTCCTTTTTCTCCCGTGATAACCTGACCATCCCTAATCCAAGAATCCACCGTATAGGTAAACTCCTCACCCAGTTTAATTTCAACGGTTTCACCGGCTATACCTTGATAAGAGTCAATTGGACTAATGGAGATTTTCTTCGATTCAATTGGATTGAGTGTGACTTTTCTTGTTTTAGTAGTGGCATTTCCTGATCGGTCAGTAAGGGTAATCCTAATCGAAATTGGGTCACCGGTCAAATCAGCACAGGTCAATTCTCTCCGATCAAATTCAATACTTACTCCCCCATTATTCAAACAGTTTTCGGTAATGAACTCTTGTCGGATGTAAAAACTCTCAGGATCCAAGGTTACTTTTCCTACTATTTTATCGAAAGCTAGAAAGGCATCGGTTGCTTCAAAGTCAGGAGCGATTTTGTCCAAAACTGTTACATCTACTTTCCCACTCCACTCCTGATTTTGGGCGTTTTTGACTGTAACTGTAATTTCCTTTACTCCAAGATCGATACAGGTAAAAAGTAAACTTCTTGAATAGGTAAATGTCCAATCTGCCTGGACCGAATTGGTGAGAAAATCTGAAGCCTTGGTTTGGTAATTGCCTTGTGCATCCAGCTCAACGGTTAAGCTTGATTTAAACTGCGGCACCTCGGCAGGTTCAGCTGTTTTCAATTCCACCATGATTCTGACAGGATCTGAATACACCCTTCGTTCCACTCGCTGGAGCTGATATTGAGAATTCATTACTGGAAAGGCATAAACAGGTTCAAAATCAATTTGTGCAAAGGTTTTACCACCTTCCAGTACTTTTTTCACATTGACTTCAAGATGCCCGTAATGCTTTCCTCCATCCATCAAGACAGGATTACCACCCGAATTATCCCAAATTTCGGCAGAACTCTGATCTGCCGTCCATTTGGAAAATGAGTTATAATCCAGCGTACTAAGCGGATCTACAAGCCAATTGCGCTTCACTCCTCTCATTCCATCTCCTGCTACCCCGACATCGTAGTAATGAATCCCTTTGCCGTCTCCATCTGCATCCACAAAGCTTCGTTCGAATAGCTCATCGTGACCAGCAAAAACTGCAATCACTCCGTATTGCTCCAAAATCGGATTGAGTACCCGCATCGGGACTCCCTCTTGACCAGTTGCCAATTCATGGTTGATCGGTACACCATGCTCCCCCGAACTGTAAGGTATATGATGAAACTGGACGAAAATCAATTGACCTTGAGCTTGAGCTTGCTGTAGATTTTTTTCCAACCATTGGTACTGAGGACTACCTGGCCCAAAACCTGACAAATCAGTACCCCCAGCGGCATTGTACTCGGCTTGGGTATAATTTTCCTGTGTGTCAGTTCCTATATCTGTCAGCTCCTTGTTTTTTACTTTTTGGGCATCAGAAAAATCGGATCTTTTTTGGTCGGGCGTTCCATTGGAGGAATCCAGTGTCAAAATGGTGATCGGACCATAATCCGTGCGGTAGTAGCTTTGCCGATGGTATTGATCGGGATCTTCTGAAGGAAATTCAAAAAATCGATGAAAGCGACTTCTTCCCAATACTGGATTGAATGCACCACGTTCATTAAACCCATATCCCCCACTGATAGCCCCAAAAGCTTCCCAATTACCAATGGCAGGAATAACAGGAAACTTGTCAAAAACTTGATCAAACTCCCCTGCGGTGTGTCTCCAAAACTCATCCCACCCGGGCATGTAAGCACCTCCTTGAACCAAATCCCCTGGAATAAGCACAAAGTCAGGATTTCTGGATTTGAGGATCTTTAGATTTTCTGCAAAGCCCTTCTGCTCCGTGAGCATGTAATTTGGCAACTCTATGTTCTCTTCTGTAGTAGTGCCAAATGCTGCTTTCCATGCGGCAGGAACAGGTAAAAGCCTGAAAAGTGGTTTACCGGGATACCAAGCTCTATGGGTCACGCGACCTCGGGGCTCTGTCTCTGAATCTGAAAGCGCCACGAATCGAATGGATTCCCAATCGGTAAATGTGGGAGCAGTTTTAAAACTTGAGGAAAAATTCTGTCCATTGAGGCTGACTGTATACTGATAGGTCTTTCCAGCTTGAAGAGTCAATGATTTCTCATAGCGGAAATAGTTGTCGGGTCCTATCCAACTTCCATTGGTAAGACCAGCAATACTTTGGCTCTTTTCGGCTTGCGTGTAATAGAGTTCCGAAACCTCACTTCCGGTAATTGCACCTGAAAAAACGGTTTGGCCAGAATGGTCTTTGACAATAAGATTGGAAGAATGATTTTCTCCTGAAAACCAGCGAATCTGAACCTTTTGCTGATTGATTTGCAGGTAAGGATTTATCCGAAAATTAGACTGGGAAAAAGCAAGATGAAAGCAACAGAGGCTCCAAATCAAAACGAAAACAAACTGTCTTTTCCTGCTTTTCATAGTAGTGTAGACTAAATTGAACCTCCAAAAGACGCACTGGGTATTGAGGCATCTTTACTCAATTTTACTCTTTAACAAAATCAATTGAACCGGATTTAAGGGATCATTAGTGAACAAATAAATATTTCTCTGATCGATTCCTTTTCTTCCCATAGGGTCGAAAATCAGATTTAACTGGATGCTTTCTCCAGGCGCCAAGGTGTTTTTTGGGGATTCTATCGTAAGACAGTCACAATTCCCCTGAATTTTTCGGATTTCCAAGGGCATTTTTCCTGCATTGGAGATAGTAACCTGTCTTCTCACGATGGAATTTGCGCTGATTTCTCTTAGGTCAATCACCTTCTGAGCAATCAAAAGCTGAGGGACCTCTTCCAATTTATCTTTTGAAATAGGTGGAAAATACTCAAACAAATCTGCGATCACATGTAGTTTAAATTCATCAGAAGGGCTGGATTTCCAACTCAATGACACTTCATCCTCAAAAAATCCAAGGTCATTTTTAAGTCTGGAATCGTAGGTGATTCTGATCAATCCTCGTTCTTGTGACCTTACAAAAGGCTGAACTTGCTCCATTTTGATGTATTCTGGGGCATTGAATGAAAATTTTCCCTGTTCCAAAAGTTCTTCCCCGAAATTGAAAAACTCCACGTACTTTACTTTAGGTTCATTGTCGAAGACGTCTCCCATGTTGATTTTCTTCAACCTAAATCCCAAGGAACCCAGTTTGACCGGGTAAGCAAGCTTTAAGTTAGTAGGATATGGAATTGCGATGCCTTCCAAAAAAAGAGAATCTTGAATCCTTCCTGAATCCCCTTTTACCACGACCAATTTGGAAAAAAAGCCTGCAGCTGAAGTCGGATCAAAAGATATAATCACTTTTCCTTTATCTCCTTTTTTAAGTGTATCCCGAGAAAATTCCACGGAAGTGCAACCACACTCAGCCAATATTTCTTCGAGAATAAATGAAGAATCTTGAGGATTGGTAAATTCAAACTCGGCACGTTGAAGGCCTTGTTCTTCGAGAATAGTTCCTAGATCAATCCGATTCACTTTCCATATCAACTTTGGAATCAAAGGTGTTTGTGCATTTGCCATTTGGCCAAAAACCATCAGAAACACGAGTGAAAAAAGAAAAGATAGCGAACGGTTCATACCTGCAATTAACGCATATTTTCCCCATGATTGTAGCCCGATTTACTTAATTTGCGCCAAAATTGAGCAAATGGCAAGAGTACTTACAGGAATTCAAAGCTCAGGTAGACCCCATCTCGGGAACATCTTGGGAGCGATTGTTCCGGCAATCCAGTTGATTAACCAAAACAGTGAGGAGGAATCCTTTATTTTCATAGCTGATTTCCACTCCCTCACCACACAGAAGGACGGAAGCATTCGCAAAGAAAATACGTTGGCAGTAGCAGCTGCTTGGCTTGCCTTCGGACTAGACATCACTAAGACAGTATTCTACAGACAATCAAGAATCCCGGAGGTGACCGAATTGACTTGGTATCTAAACTGCTTTACGCCATTTCCAATGCTGGCCAATGCACACAGCTTCAAGGATAAATCTTCAAGACTTGCGGATGTAAACGCGGGTCTATTCACTTACCCCGTCCTGATGGCCAGTGATATTTTGCTTTATTCTGCCAATCTGGTACCGGTAGGAAAAGATCAACTTCAGCACCTGGAGATGACGAGAGACATGGCTAGCACTTTCAACAGGATCATAGGAGAAGAAATCCTAACGATTCCGGAGGCAAGAATCAGTGAAGAGGTAATGACTGTGCCAGGGACCGATGGTCAGAAAATGAGTAAGTCTTACAATAATATCATCGATATCTTTTTGCCGGAAAAAGAACTGAAAAAGAACATCAATACCATCGTTACAGACAGTACCCCACTGGAAGAACCCAAGAATCCCGATACCTGTAATGTGTACAAAATCTATAGCCTGATCGCAAGCGAAGAGCAAGTCCAGGCACTTCGAGAGAAATACCTTGGTGGCAATTTCGGTTATGGACATGCAAAAAAGGAGCTCTTGGATGTGGTCTTGACCAAGTATGCTAAAGAGCGGGAATTGTTTGAATTTTATATGAATCATCCCGAGGAAATCGAAAAAAGGCTAATCGAAGGTGAAGAAAAAGCGAAAAAAGTAGCGTATCCACTTTTGAATCAAATCAGAGAGAAACTGGGATTCCGGTAAGAAAAAAGGTCCGATTTTGTCGGACCTTTTTTGTTTACTTCACTTCCCTGAAATACTCCCGGTCAAAAATCCTTGAATAAATCCAGGCAGGAACTTTGTCGTGAAAAGGCATCAGGTCTTTTAGCACATTTTGCTGAGTCTGATGGGCTTGCATCACTTGAAGAATCCGGTCAAAATAAGGCTGAGTCCTTACTGAAAAGTCAGGTTGAGGTAGTCCCATTTCAGGGTTTTCAGGATAATTCCTCTGAAACCCTGAGGAAAGTTTCAGTGCAACTTCGACTTGCTTTTTGCAGAGTGTCACTTGAAATAATCTATCCGGAGAAAAGCCCTCTTTCCCTTTTTCCTTCAAAAACACCTTTTCTATAGCTTTGCCAGTCAAGCGGTGATCGGGATGACCATACAATCCGACGTTGGAATCGTAAGAAATCAGAATATCAGGTTGTTTTTCAAGAATTAGATTCAAAACCACCTTCTTCAAACTATCCATACCCAAATCTTCGATTCCGCTATCCGGGTAATCTGAAATAATTAGCTGATCTACACCAATCAATCGGGCACTTTCTTCCATCTCGGAAGTTCGAAGTCTGGCTAGCTCTTGTTCATCTTGGATGCCTGAAGATTTTCCTTTTTCACCTCGAGTGAGACACACAAGGACGACTTCATGGCCATCCTCCTTGAGTCGCATCAGGGTGCCTGCTACAGTCACTTCATCATCAGGATGAGGGAAAAGGGCAAGGACTTTTTTCTTTGAGTCTGAACTTGGAATCAATTGTTCCCTTTGAGGAATATCGTAATCATGCAGCTTGTTTCTACCCACCAGGATCAATACCCAAGGGAGAGAAAGCAGGATAAACACGATAATCCCCAACGAAACAATCAATAACTTTTTCATTCAGAACGGCGGAGGTTGGTCAGATAACTTACCAAATCTCGTAGCTCCCTTTTGGTCAATAACGTACCCATTGGAGGCATGCTTGAAGCGGCCATTTGAGAGGATTTGATATCTTTTTTCTGAATTTCTTTGGTATCACTACCCACTTTTACACTCATCGAATCTTTCTTTTCCTCGAGAAGAGTTCCGGTAACCTTTTCTCCGGTAGCCATTTCGATGGTAATCGTTCCATAGCCCGGAGCCAGTCTCTTACTTGGCTCCACCAAGGCAATCAGTAACTCCTCTTTGGATAGGGTCTTTCCAATGGCGTCAAGTGCAGGGCCTGCATTGCCCCCCATGTCGTCATAGGCATGGCAGCGGATACACTGTGCAGTTTGATTTTCAAAGAATATATTTCGGCCTCTTCTTGCATTTCCTTCTGCCAAAGCTCCAGCGTATTTCTTCCAAGTTTCACCTGCTGCCTTTTTCTCCAAGATTCCGTCAAATTGGGTTTTGAGATCTGCCGAAGTTGTAGCAGCAATCGCTTCTTCCAATTCGATCCAAGTGCCCTCTGGCAATTTACCAGCATCAAAATCCGCCAAGATAGTTTTCCAAACCGGAAGATCTTTGCTTCCTTCCAAACCTCCCAAAGTCAAAAGGGCTGTTTGCTTTTCGGACAAAGTTCTTTTCTTAATAATATCTGTCAACAAAGTCACTTTTTGATCATTAGGAAGGCTAGTCTGCGCTAATAGTCCCAAACCTGCCACTCGAACAGCCTCGGCATTGTCGCTCATTGCATAGGAAATGGCTTCACTTAGATTTAATGCATTCATAGCCACCAAGGAATTCAACGCTTGCACTTTGACTGCTTCAGCCGGATCTGTTTTCAACTTGCTTAAAAGCAAATCTGCTGATTCTTTGATTTCCAGCTTACCTATCGCTTTGATTGATTCAACTCGCAATGCTTCTTCTTTGGCTGAAGCTTGGCTGACGAGGACTGGTTGCACCTTTCCTTTGATCGCACCAGGATCTCGAGTCACTTCACCACGGTATCTTCCATCCACTCGATCCACCAAGGATGGCTTAGCCCAAGTTCCGATTGCTGCGATTGTTTCCTTTTTGAGTACTTCAGGAATTCCCGGCTTAGCCAAATAGGTGATCAGATGGTTTAGATTTTCCTCCTTTCCTACCCGTTGATTGGCACTGATGGCCCTTCTGATGAGTGGTTCATTTTGAAAGGAGGTAGTAGAAAGAAGGGCTCCTAACGCAGGCAATGCTGCTTCAACAGAGAAATCGTCATGAATGGCACGAGCTACTTCGGTCACAATGTATTCGTCCGAATCATTAAGAAATTTCGCGAGTTCGGGAGATTCTAATCTACGCAAAGCAAGGACTGCACCGAGTCTGACCGCTTTGGAAGGATGAGTAGCTAAAGCAGCCAACGGTTCAACTTTCCCGATCTGAGAAAGCGCATAGGTGACCCCATGTCTTAGGTAAGCATCTTCGTCATTGTTGCTTTCAAGCAAGGCAATCAAAGGCTGAATAGCCTCTTGGTTTTTGGAACGACCCAATGCTTCAGCACTAAAAAATCGAACGCGGGCATTTTCATGAGTCAAGTTGGCAATCAATTCCTTGCCAGCTTTGGCGTATCGGATATCCCCTAGCCATTTGGCAGCTTGAGCTGCTATCTCTGGATCGGCATCTTTTAATAGCGCGACCAAAGGATCCGCCATACTCATGTCATTTAGCCTTCCCAATTGACTTAAGCCCAAAATACCGTGGATTCGAGCGATTTGATTGTTCTTATCCTGAATAACTTGCTGAAAAATCTCGGCTCCCTTTTTTCCTCTCTTCACAAGTTCAAATTGTGCCTTTCTTCTGATTCTCAAGTCTTCAAAGTAAAGCTTTGACTTCAGGTTAGCTTCGGAGAGTTTCTTGTAATCAGCCTTGATTTCAGCCTCTGTTTGCTTTTGAAGCGCCCACCCTTTGGCTGTTTCATCGGTCAGCTTCCAGATTCTTCCATAGTTTTTATCATTCCAACCATTCACCCAATCTGCCATGTACAAGGCACCGTCAGGTCCAAAGTCTATGCCCGTAGGTAAAAATGAACCTACAATTTTCTCAGTCTTGGTCAATTCAAATGAAGCACCTTTGGGCTGAAGCTGAAATGCATGCAATCCGGAGCTGGCAGGGCTACCCACAAACTCGACTACGAAGAAGTGATCCTTCCATCGCTCTCCCAATCCGGCACCTGGGTTGAAAACCATTCCAGTCGGACCACTCACATAATTAAGAATTGGCGGAGTAATGTACGCAGCTTGACCTTCCCATCTCGGTAAATAGAGCTTTTCGTCCATCCATACTTTGTACGTATTATTGTCAGGGTCTCGGTACTTTCCAAACTGCCAGTTGATTCTCCACCCTGAATCTGATCCACGGGTCAAGTAAACCAAACGCTCTTTTTCTCCTGCATGATCCCCGTCATTATCTACCGAAATCAGGTTAGTATACTGATCAAAAACAAACTCATGGGTATTCCTCACTCCCATCGCAAAAATTTCAAAATCGCTACCATCAGGATTTGAACGGGCGATTACACCTCGATTTGGGTATTTGTACGCTGTACCATCATCCCCTTTTCCATTAAATCCGATATCACCAATCCCCCAATAAATCCGACCATCAGGTCCCATTTCTACACCTGACATCCCATGCGCACCAAAGCCAATGTGTATGGCATAACCATGGGAAAGGGATTTTTTATCATCCATGATGCCGTCGCCATTGGTATCCATCAGTCTCCACATGTCAGGACCGGCTGCAACATAAAGTGCATCATCGGTTTTCATGATCCCTCCGGCTACGTCAGTGACTTCCTCGTGAAAGTCATAGACCTGCATCTGTGACCAGTCAGCTAGACCATCTCCGTCTGTATCTTTAAGCTGATAGACTTCATTTCGCTCGACCAACATGTCCTTCCAATCGTGAGAACCGTCACCATTGAGATCTTTAAGCCAAGTGTTTTCTGAAGATCTTTCTGGAGAAAGTTCTGTTCGGAGAAAATTCCGTTTGTCTTCCACTGTCTGCAGGGCAATGGATCTGATTTCCCAATCCTGATGGCCACGGATATCAAACTCAGCATTATTCCTCCTAGGAGATCTTGAATAATAAATCGAGCCATCATCACTGACATGGATGGCAATCGGATCTCGTACCAGGGAGTCGACACCCCATACCTCCAACTTCAAGCCCTCCGCCAAAACAGGGGTTACTGAATTTCGCGCAGCTTCTGCCTGTGGTGCTATTTCTTCTTTGGTAAGCGTGGTAATTCTAAGGTCAACTGGCTCTTCTTTTTTACAGGATAACAATAAGCCCAGTGAAGCTAGGTAGATGACTTTTTTAATAGGTTGATAATGGGTTTTGAGCATAGTTTAAAAGGAGTTAACAATCTGAAAAATAAAAAAAATGGAAATGCCTTTTTAACCGTTGATATAAATCGACTAAAAAACAAAAATCCCGACCAAAGGCCGGGATTTTGTTCACTTTAACCACTAACAACCATAAAACAAAAATTAGTAAAGTCAATTTTTTTTAATCGACAAACTAACTTGTAGTCCGTACGGGAATCGAACCCGTGTTTTATCCGTGAAAGGGATACGTCCTAACCCCTAGACGAACGGACCATGAAAATAAAAATGTCAAAAACCAATTAAGTTGTTATTAATCAGCTATTTAGTAGTCCGTACGGGAATCGAACCCGTGTTTTATCCGTGAAAGGGATACGTCCTAACCCCTAGACGAACGGACCATTTTGACCTGAAAAACGTGCTTTTTCAAAAGGTTGTGCAAATATAGAGGGTTGGATTTATAATCCCAAAGTGGCCACAAATATTTCTTTGGTATTATACCTAAAAAGCTGAACCAAAGGGTTAAAATTTTACTTGAAAAGGTATTCTTGCTTTTATCTAATTTCGCCCAAACACATCGCCCTCATGAGTACCACTCCTCAAATCATCCGAGTAGCCATCAATGGATTTGGCAGAATAGGCCGATACACCGCCAAACTTATGCTTACTCATCCACAGCTCAACTTGGTGGCAATAAATGATTTGGCAGATAGATCAGCCATTGCTCATTTGCTCAAATATGATTCGGTTCATGGAAAATATGAATCTGACATAAGCTTGGTATCAGACAAACTTAGAGTTAACAATCATGAGATCAACCTACTTTCTAAATCAGACCCGAAGGAATTGCCATGGAAAAAACTCAATATAGACGTGGTGATCGAATGCACCGGAAGATTTACACATAGAGAGGGCGCCAACATGCATCTCATAGCAGGTGCCAAAAAAGTCATCATCTCAGCACCTTCTCAAGAGGATTCCATACCGATGGTCGTGATGGGGGTAAATGACCATCATTTAGATGGAACCGAGCAAATCGTTTCCAACGCTTCCTGTACTACCAATTGCCTTGCACCCATGATTCAGGTATTAGACCAGCATTTTGGGGTGATCAAAGGATTTGCCTCGACGGTCCACTCCTATACCAATGATCAAAACCTTCATGATGCACCCCATCGGGATTTGAGAAGAGCTAGGGCTGCAGCTTATTCCATCATTCCTACCACAACTAATGCTGGAAAGGCCTTGGATCGGGTACTTCCCGAGTTGTCAGGAAAGATTGAAGCATCAGCTATGAGGGTCCCGGTACCAGACGGCTCCTTGACTGACTTGATTGTAGAATTGGGAAAAGAAGTGAGTGTAGAGGAGGTAAATTCTGCATTTAAAAAGGCAGAAAATGAGAGCTTAAAAGGATATCTCCAAGTGGAATCAGATCCGATAGTTTCGATGGACATCATAGGAAATCCTCATTCTTGTATCATCGATGAGGCACTTACCTCCTCAAAAGGATCAATGGTTAAAGTAGTAGGATGGTATGATAATGAATCCGGCTATGCCAACCGACTTGTTGATTTGACTGTTAAGCTTTTCAAAAAGTAAAGCCAGCTGGACTTTTTATATGAAAGAGGGGATTAAATGGGTTATTATCAAACTATAAACAGTGATTAACCCATCTCACGAATTTATTTTATCAGCCTCACCTGGTAATTTTTAATTGCGTTTTCGAGGATAATTTTTTCCAATTTACCCCCTTCATAATAATAGCGGTTTGTATTTCCATCAACCGTAATCTCATAAGCTCCGGGTCCAATTTTCTTAATTGGCCCAGTCACTCCATAAACCTCTGATAGGAAAATCTCACGATCGGTTGGTTCATGAAAAAACATTTTAGCACTACTCCATGCATACGGACCTTTTAAAGGCCTTTCGTTCTCATATTCATAAGAGGCAGCATTGACAGCATAGTGATTACCCTTCCAATCAATTTTGGAAGAAAAATCCCCTCTATTGGTTTTGGAGTCAGATCTAGCCTTGACCAGTTTACCTCCCAGAAAGTGAGACCGGGTGTTGAATTTCAATTCAACATTTCCAAAAAACCAAAATTTCACTTGACTGTCCACTTTATATAGCAAAGAGTCAGAATGACTCACTTTTTGGGCCACCATATTTCCGATTTTCATTCCCAAAACGACAATTTCATACTTGGCAGACTCAGCAGTCTGGGCAGATCCTTTTTGCGAAAAAAACAGAACCAAGACTAGAAATAAAGTAATCTTTTTCAATTTAACAGCAACCTCCTCCATCGTAAAAAAAGGTTGATTCTGAAATATATATATCTTTTCTCTCCAAAGAGCTAAGGACCGATGCCGTCTTATCACACACGGCTAAAGGCTGATTATTTAACAAAACATGACCTTTATGATCATCGAAATATTCCTGATCTCCGAAGTAGATGGCTGTTTTGCCTGTAAAAATGCAAGGGCCATCTTCCGGCATTGGATCTTTGATCGCGCATACCTCTATGGAATCCAAAAAGATAAGTTCAGGAGTATTATAATGTCCCGGTGCTAAGATTCGATAGGGACGCTTAGCACGTACTTCCACGGTGCCAAACCCTGCATCTGTAATCAACTTAAGATAGTCCTGCATCGCGAGCGAACCACTAAGGCAAAGTGCCCTCAAACGCTCGTCTTTTTTGAGATTTTCAGGCATTGGGTTTTGGGTGATCGGGTCACTGAGAACAAGTCTACCATGTGGTTTTAGTACCCGATACATTTCCTTAAGTGCTCTCTTCAAATCCTCAGGTGTGAAAATATTGAAGAGGCAATTTTGCGCAGCCACATCAATCGAATTATTTTCAACAGGAAGCGAAAGCGCATTTCCTTTTTTTAGGGAAACATACTCTCGCTTAAACCAATGATTGGATTGTTCCGCTAAAGAGAGATTTTTATCACAAGCCTCTAACATTTCATCCACGACATCCACACCGATCACCCCATTTATTTGTCTGGAGAAATAGGCAAACTGCAATACTTCCATGCCGCCCCCCACACCTACATAGAGAATTTTGGGTTGATTGACCAAATCTCTCGGGTGTACAGTGCTGCCACAGCCATAATTCATCTCTTGCATGATTTTAGGAATGCTGAGATCCGGTAATTGCCAAATAGGTGTGGTGGTACAGCAAAGGCCTACATCTGGCTTTAATGCTGCCTGTTTGTAGACATCAATGGTGGTATCCAGGTAATTTTCCATAGATAGGGTTTTGGGTAATAAACCTCATCCAATCTTCTTCCTCATCTATATCGTGGAGTTTGGGAAGCAAACTGAAAGTAAGATTATGGTGATTAGCTTGTTCCAAAGTTCGGGAAAAGACCTGTGAAGTGCTCCATTTGATTCCCTGAAATAAACAAGAATGCGCTGACTTCATTCCAAGTAGGTAATACCCTCCATCTGCTGCAGGACCAATCACCAAATCAGATTGGTTCAAAAGATTGAAGGCCTGATTCAAAAATTCATGGGTCAATTCAGGACAATCTGTCCCGATAATTACTGCTTTTTGAAACCCCATGGAAAAGATCTTTTGAAAAGCATTCTTCATTTTTTCTCCTAAATCCACACCTTCCTGGAGATAAAGAGAATGATTTGGATTAGGATTATTTCCTGGGATGAAGTCGGAAAAAAAAACCATTTTCTCTTGAGGAATCTGTTCTACTTCTTCGAAAGTCTTCCTCAAAAGAAATGTATAAATCGACAAAGCCAACTCATCTCCAACTGTAGATGCAAGCCGGGTTTTAACCAGGCCTTTGATTGGGTTTTTCTGAAAAATAATAAGCGCCTCTTGACTCATCCAGCCGTAGCTCCTCCGCAGCTTGAACCTGCCCCGGCAGTACATCCGAAGCAATGGTTGTTTACTACAATCGCTCTTTGGGAAACGGCAGAGGAATTCCAATTCGATATGTGTTGATGATTTTTAACCTCTACCTTCAGATTAAGCATTTGGTTAAAGTCACAATCAAACAGGTAACCATCCCAACCAATGGATAAGGTATTCCGGCACATTACTCCTTCTGCAGCCACAGGATTAAAAGCTGAAATGAGCTTTTCCATGTAATTTTCATAATTACCTGACCTCAGCAGATATTCCAAAAATCTGGAAATGGGAAGATTGGTAATCGTAAATAAGGAATTGAATCTGATCTGATATCTTTCCCAGAGTTTCTTTTTAAACTCCGCTTCTAATTCATTTTGTGAGCCAGGTAAAAACGCACCTGAAGGATTATATACTAAATTGATAATCAAATCAGTATGATCATTTCCATAACCCACAGAATTAAGCATTTTCAAAGCTTCGATCGACTTTTCAAAAACACCTTGGCCACGCTGTGCATCCGTCTTGAGTGCGGTAAAGTAAGGCAAAGAGGATACCACCTCTACCCTGTTTTCCTTGAAAAACTCTGGTAAATCGTGAAATCTTGGGTTTGCCAATATGATTGTAAGGTTACATCGCACAATAATTTTGACCTCGGGTCTGACCTTCCTTATTTCGGAAACCAGCCATCGAAACTCCGAATTCATTTCAGGCGCACCACCTGTAAGGTCCACAGTGTGAATACTTTTCTCAACTGCAATGATTTCGAGACATTGCATCATGGTCTCCTTGGTCATGATTTCCTTGCGATCTGGTCCTGCATCAACATGACAATGCTTACATACCTGATTGCACATTTTTCCCAAATTCATTTGAAAAATCTCCAATCCTGTAGGCATTAATGGAAACAGTCCAACTTGCTCTAGACGCTGGCTAAAGCTGGCAAAGCCAGAAGGTAGCTCTGTTTCCAATATGTGAAGCTCCTCATCCGGGTTGGCCAAAGCATGTTGCTGTGCTTTTAATGTTTTCACTTTTTGGTTTTTTGAATTTGAGGGACTTTAAACAAACCGCTTACATGGAGATTTCATTGATCTTATTCATCATCTGTGTCGCATGAACCAAAGAAGCACCACCGCGAATGGCCGCAGCTACGTGAACAGCTTCCATCATTTGCTCTTCATCACAGCCTTTTTCCAAGGTATCTGTCGTGTAAGCATCAATGCAATAAGGGCATTGGATAGCATGAGCAACAGCTAGAGCAATAAGGGATTTTTCTCTAGCTGTGAGTGCTCCCTCTTTAAAGACTTCAGCATAATAAGTAAAAAACTTATCTCCCATTGGCTTTTGAAGATCTGTGATTTTACCAAATTTCTTGAGGTCTTCCGGATTGTAGTAGGTTTTCATTATAAATGGATATGGATTGATGTTTTAGCAATTTTGAAAATACAGAATGCATATACTCCAAAAAACCTATTCATGTAAGTTGTTTCAAAAAGTATTCTAACAATAGCTAAAGCTCTAGAATCCAAGGACATTTTTTAAGCTGAAGAAATTAGTCAAAACCTTTCAAGGAAGCATTGAATTAACTGCAGCGATTTCATGAAAAAGAATGGGACTCCAAGCACAACTCAATTTTAAAATGAGGGGAAATAAAAAAGGGTCGCTGTCAGCGACCCTTTTTGCATGATTAGAGGAGGTCAAATAACCTCGGCAAGAACAAAGTGATTTCAGGAAAAAGCATGATTAAAGCCAAGGCAATAATCATAGCAAGGAAGAATGGCAGAAGTGGCTTAATGACTTGGGTAAGTGAAATTTTTGCGATAGAAACTCCTACAAATAATAAAGAACCTACCGGGGGAGTGCAAAGGCCAATACAGAGGTTGACCACCATCATTATCCCAAAATGAACGGGATCGACTCCAACCTTGGTAACTACAGGCAGGAAGATTGGTGTAAAAATCAACACTGCAGGCGTTATATCCATAAATACTCCTACAATAAGTAAAATAATATTGATCAAAATGAGAATCACCCATTTGTTATCACTGACATTGAGCATAAACTCACTGATCTTCTGCGGGATATCCTCTGCTGACATTACCCAGGACATACTCATGGACGTACCGATCAATAAGAGAACCACAGCTGTAGTTTCAGATGATCTAACCAAAATTCCCGGAAGCTCACTCCATTTTAGTTCCCTGTAAGCAAAGGATAAAACCAAGGTATACACGACAGCAATTGCAGAAGCTTCAGTAGCAGTGAAAACACCTGCGACAATACCTCCAATTACCACAAACAATAAGAATAAACTCGGTACTGCTCTCCAGAAGGACTTACCTAAGAAGCTCAAGGTGACGCGCTCACCGGCAGGCAAATTATTTTTCTTGATAAAAATGGCAGCACAGGCCATCAGAACCAAACCTAACAGAATACCCGGTAAGTACCCAGCTACAAACAATGCCGCAATAGAGACCCCACCACTGGCTAAAGAATAAATAATCAGAACATTGGATGGAGGGATGATCAATCCAGTGGTGGAAGATGTAATGTTAACCGCAGCCCCTAGGGTTTTTGGATAGCCCTCCTCATCCATTCGCTTTCCCAAAATACTTCCTAATGCAGAAGCAGCAGCAGCAGCAGAACCTGCAATTGCACCAAACAGCATAGAGGCAATTACATTCACATACAATAGACCTCCCGGTAATCTTCCTGTAAGTCCTTTTGCAAAATCAATTAATCGATTGGCTATTCCACCTTTATTCATAATCTCTCCTGCCAATACGAAAAAGGGGATCGCCAAAAGAGAAAAGCTATCTAAACCAGTAGCCAACCGTTGGGCAATAGTAGTCGCTGAAGGCAGGGCTGCTACCGTAATAATCAAGGTGAAAAAGCTTGAAAGTCCTAAACTCCAAGCCACGGGTACTCCTAAGACCAACAGGGTCACAAAGCTGAGTACCAAGATCAAAATACCAATCCACTCCATGATTATTCCTGATTTTTAATAAGTTGTACGATATGGAAAATGTGGTAATACACGACCAGCAATCCTGAAACTGGTACGATGCCATAAACCCACGACAAGGGTATCTGAAGTGTAGCTGATTTCTGTTGCAAAATCTGAGTGATGTATACCAAGTTACCGCCTCCCCAAACCATAATCACTGCACCAAAAAAAATCACCATTGAATGGATAAATAATTGAAGGTAAAGAAGCTTTTTACCCTTCAGTTTTTCTGGCAATATATCAATAGCTAAGTGACCATTTTTACCGGAAACATATGCTGCCCCTGCCAATCCCAACCATATCATGCTATACCTGGAAAGCTCATCTGTGAAAGAGCTTGGATCTCCCATGACGTAACGAGAAAAAACCTGCCAGGTCACATTAATAACCATCAATCCCATCAATACAGCGATGAGAACCCGGATAAATTGATCTAATTTCTCTTTCAATATCATCACTTTGTGTTTTGAATTCGTTGGATGAGTTGACCTAATTGCGGATTCTCTTTGGTCACCAACTCATAAACAGATTGTACTTGAGTTTGGAATGGCTCTTTGGAAGGATAACTAATTTGAACACCAGCCTTTTGTACTTCCCTCATGGATTCTTCCACAGAAGCTTTCCATAGCTCGGATTGATAAATGGCAGACTCATCTGCAGCTTCCTGCATCCATTGTTGTTCCTCTGGACTCAACTGATCCCAAACCACTGTGCTTACCAAAACCACATCGGGAATAGCCGTATGCTCATCAATAGAGAGGTATTTACATACCTCATAGTGACGTGAATTGTAAAAGCTCGGAAGGTTATTTTCTGCGGCATCTACAATTCCCTGTTGCAAGGCAGTGTATAATTCCCCGTAAGCAACGGGAGTCGGAGAACCTCCCATACTTCGGATCATATTGATCGCCATTTTTGATTCCTGTACTCTGACTTTTAGCCCAGTCAAGTCAGCAGGTGTTTCAATAGGTTTAGCTTTGCTGTAGAAACTTCTTTTTCCAGCATCATAAAAGCATAAACCCCGAAGCCAAAATTTTTCGGAGCTCAGCAATAGCTCAGTCCCTATTTCACCATTTAACACTTTTGAAATATGGTCATCATCTCTAAAAAGAAAAGGCAACCCTAAAACACTGATCTCAGGAGAAAAAGCTTCGAGAGATGCCGCAGAAACTTTGGTCATACCAAGGCTTCCTATCTGTAAAAGCTCCAAAAGCTCGCGTTCAGTACCCAACTGTTGATTGGGATAAACTTTTACTCTAATCCTACCTTTGGATTTCTCTTCTAGCTTTTTGGCTAGAAAAACCATGGCATTGTGAACTGGGTGAGCCGTCACCTGAGCATGGCCCATTTTGATGACTTTTATGCGGGAGTCGGACTGACAGCCTCCATATCCAAAGAGAAGAAGCAATCCAAAGAGAAGGAATCGGTTGTATTTCATTAGGGTCTATTGTCTCTTAGAGAGGCGATAATGTTCATAGCATTCTTGACAGATTCCTGAATTTCCAAAAAGGCCCCTTTTGCAATCAGGTCCTTTCTGAATAATTGAGAACCCATACCCACACAGAGCACTCCGGCATCAAACCAAGATTTCATGCTTTTTTCAGTGGGTTCTACCCCACCCGTTGGGATGATTTCAATTTTTGGCATCACTGCGTGGACTGCAGGGACAAACTCAGGTGTCAGAATGTTAGCAGGATAGATCTTTACTAGCTCAGAACCAAGTTCCTGCGCGAAAAAAACTTCGGAAACGGTTCCGCATCCGGGGATCCATGGCACTTCTACCCTAGCACAATATTCTCCCAATTTTGGATTCATCACAGGCGCTACAATAAATTCAGCACCCATATCAATGAACTCCTCCGCTTCATGTGGATGATAAATTGTGCCTGCACCCAAATATAATCCTGGCATACGGTCGGCCGCTTCCCTTATTTTTGGAAATATTGATTTGGCTTCCTTGCCACGATTGACCATTTCGATTACCCTCACTCCTCCTTCATAGGCAGAATAAAGTAGATCCAGACAAACTTGCTCATCAGGATGAAAGAAAATTGGCATCATACCACCGGCATGCATGCGCTTAATAAAGGGAGTTGGGTTTCTCATTATCGCTTGATTTTTCCGCCACCTTCACCGGCAGCCAATTCTTGAACTTCTTGAAGAGAACAAAGCAGAATATCACCGGGTACACTGTGCTTGATAGCACCGGCTGCCATAGCAAACTCTATGGCATCTTTTGGTCCCAGGTGGAGCAGGCCGTAGATCAATCCACCACCAAAAGCATCTCCAGTACCTACCCGATCCACAATGTGGGTCAACTCATAGGATCTGGAGGAGTATGTCTTTTTTTTGCTGTAAAGAGAGGCCGAGATGGTGTTATTTGATGAACTGTGTGAGATTCTGTCTGTCTTCACGATATATTCCAGCTTAGGATACCGATCAAAAGCCATATTCCTTACTTCAGTAAAGCTCTTGTAATCCTCATTGAGACATTGCTTGAAGTCTCTTGTCCCTGCTATGATCACGTGAGTGAGTTCCATCAAAGCAGGCATAATTTCATGAGGAGCCTTTCCAAATTGCCAGAGATTGCTCCGGTAATTGAGATCTCCACTTACTTTGATGCCTTTTTCGTTAGCTTTTTTTAGGGCTGTCAAAGTTAAGTCTGCACAATGCTGGGAAAGTGCCGGCGTAATACCAGACCAATGCACCCAATCTACTCCATCCAAAATCGAATCCCAATCCAGTTTACTTCCGTCAAAATTTGCAAAGGCAGAACCAGCCCGATCGTAGATTACTTGCGAGCTCCGTTGCATTGCACCTTGCTCCAAGTAATAGACACCCATTCTACCGGGAATATGAGGAATGAATCGCGTATCGATTCCATTTTTTCGAAGCTGACCTGCCGCTGCCCAACCGATCTCGTGATCAGGAAAAGCAGTGATATGAGCGACGTGCATCCCCCAATAAGCTAATGCAGCTCCGACATTGGCTTCTGATCCTCCAAATTCCACATCAAAGGAATGGGTCTGGAAGAAACGCTGATTTCCGGGTGGTGAAAGTCTCAGCATGACTTCACCGATAGTGACAATTTTCTTCATGGAAGAATATTTTTTTCTCTAATTTGACCAAAATAAGGAATAAAAACGATGCACAACACTTCCCTACTTTTAGATCCATTGGACAATGTCGGTGTCGCACTCACTGACCTTAAGCCAGGAGAAAAAGTCAAAACCAATTCATTTGAACTTGATATTCAGGAATTTGTACCCGCCAAACACAAGTTCGCCTTACGTGATTTTTCAAAGGGCGAGGACATATTAATGTATGGTACAGTCGTCGGAGAAGCTACCCAGGCTATCCCTACAGGGTATGCCATCACTCTTGCCAATATCAAGCATAAAACTCGTGAATACGAACTTACAGCAGGTAATTTTGAATGGAATTCACCAGCTATTGAAGCTTGGAAAGACAAGACTTTTTTAGGCTATAAAAGAGCTGATAATCAGGTAGGAACAGCCAATTATTGGTTGGTTTTACCTATGGTTTTTTGTGAAAACACCAATGTAAAATTACTCCAGGAGGCTTTTGAAAATGCACTTGGTTTTTCCCAACCGAATCCTTATGAAATCCAGATCAAAAACCTCATTTCGGGGCTAAAAACCGAAAAATTTACGGAAACGGTTTCGCAAAATCACTCGAAAACCGGCTCGAAAATCTTCGAAAACCTCGACGGAATTCGGTTTCTGACCCATTCCATGGGTTGTGGAGGTACGCGAAGTGATGCCGAGGCACTGTGTGCTTTATTGGCAGGTTATATCCACCACCCGAATGTTGCCGGCGCCACCATCTTGAGTCTAGGATGCCAAAACGCTCAAGTAAGTATACTAAAAGAAAAACTGGCCCAACTCAACTGCCAAAAACCCTTGGTCATTTGTGAACAGCAGCAGGAAGGTACCACTGAGGCTCTGATTTCTAAAGCAATTCAGGAAACATTTGAGGGGTTGATTGAGGCGAATAAATGCAAAAGAGAACCTGTACCCTTGAGCAAACTCGTCATTGGCCTTGAATGTGGAGGTTCGGATGGTTTTTCAGGAATCTCTGCCAATCCTACATTAGGAAGGGTTTCTGATTTAATTGTTGCCTTGGGAGGGATCGCTATACTATCAGAATTCCCGGAACTCTGCGGTGCAGAGCAAACCTTGATCAATCGATGCGAGACACCTGGCCTCGCAGAGAAGTTTGTACACTTGATGGAAGCGTATAACGATGCTGCCAAGCGAGTAGGAAGTGGTTTTGACATGAATCCTAGTCCGGGGAATATTAAAGATGGCTTGCTAACTGATGCCATCAAGTCTTGTGGTGCCGCCAAAAAAGGAGGAACAGCTCCTATTTCGGATGTTTTGGACTATACAGAATATGTGAAAACCCCTGGTTTGAATTTGCTATGTACACCTGGTAATGATGTGGAAAGTACCACTGGACTGGCAGGAAGCGGAGCTAATGTCATTTTATTCACTACCGGACTGGGAACACCTACCGGGAATCCAATCAGCCCTGTCATCAAGATATCAACTAATACTAAAATGGCCACCAAAATGCCTGATATTATTGATTTTAACACGGGTACAGTAATCACTGGAGAAGATACCATCGAATCAGCCGGAGATAAACTGATGAATTACATCATAGATGTGGCAAGCGGAAGGATACAAACCAAAGCTGAGGAAAAAAGAAACTTTGATTTTATCCCTTGGAAGAGAGGGGTATCCCTATAAAATAAAAGAGCGGCACTTGAACTCAAGGCCGCTCTTTTTTAATTAAAAGGGGTGATTAGAATACTATTGTTGCTCTTAATGTGGTTTCTCCAGCACCATTTCCAGGATTAAAAAAACCAACTACTTTACCCATTCCTGAGGCAGTTTCAAATTTTCCTGTACCTCCAATAATTTCGACATCTGCTGTAAAATTTATCCTTGTCTCAGATACTGGAGAGGTTACATTCAAAATATTTTTAAAGTAAATGGTATTTCCCTTACCATCAGTAGTAAGAGAACTCACTTCATCAGGAATATTTGTCAATCCAAACTCATTAGCTAACTGTTCTGCAAAGAACATAGTAACAGGTGCACCTACGGTAACGGGACCCTGTGGCCCAAATTCAGCTCTCTGATTAATGAATGAATAAGCCTTTCCCATATAGGTCGCATTCCCAACTCCAGTTCCTGGATAAAATGCTGGCAACTTAAGATCTGGATTAAATCCCTCAGCGGGTACAAATCCAATAGAATTTGTAAATTTCTCCTGATAGGCAACACCATTCGGAGATTTCCTCAAATTCTCAAAACCCCCTTCTTGACTACCAGCATCAGCAACTTCATTTGCTAGCTTAGCAGCTTCACTAGTCATGGGTGTTTCACCCTCTGGCATACAGGATGAAATGAGCAAGGCAATTGCCAAACTCAAGCCTGTTAATTTTAAGTAATTCTTTTTCATAGTACTTTTTGATTTAGGTGATTGATCTTTTTTGACATTATTTTAACATTTCCGAGAAAAAAACTGTTTTGAAAAATTAGTTTCAAATCTCCTCAAAACATTTTTTTTGTAGTTCATACCAATAAAAATGCCAAATGCATCAACCTACAATAAAAAAGTTGGCAGAAGAGGCTTTTTTTCGAATTTTCTTAGCCTCTTGGTAAGTTTCAGAATTGTACCATTCCAAGGCTTTTTCTCTATTGGGAAATTCCAATAAAACCAAGCGGTCATGTTTCCACTCTCCTTCCAATGCTTCAATGGGTAATCCTCGAATGACAAACTTCCCCCCGAATGGTTCCAGACTCCCAGGAGTTAATTTTTTGTAATCTTCATAAACTTCCATATTATGGATATCTACTTCTCCTAAAATAAAGGCGGACATAATCTTTAAGGTTTGAAAGCCCAATCTGATTAATAAATACGAAATGGAAAACAGCACTATTCAAATACTTCAATTTGGGACAGGAAATTTTCTCAGGGCATTCATTGAACCTATGGTTCAGGATATTTCTTCGCCAGAAAAACCTCTGAATATCTGCATGATACAAAGCACAGGTGGAAATACCCTAGCAGGTCTAAAAAATCAAACGTTTCAATACCACGTGGCAGTAGCTGGCATAGATACTGGAAATAAGGTGGAGGAAATTCAGAAGATAACCTGTGTTAAAGATGGTCTTCACCTGCCTGCCGAAGCGGATAAGTTTTTTGATTTCGCCGCTAATCCTGATGTCAAATGGATCATTTCCAATGTAACGGAGGCAGGAATGGTCTGGAAAAATGAAGGTCCGATTACAAAATTTGCGGAATCCTTTGCGGGCAGGTTAACCCAATGGCTTTATCGTAGGTTTCTGAATTTACCTTCGGCCCAAACAGTCATTTTACCCTGTGAACTGCTTCCTAAAAACGGAGACCTTCTCAAGGAATTTGTGTTGAACCACGCACAAGATTGGCAGTTACCTACAGAGTTTAGCCTTTGGATCAATAAGCAATGCAGGTTTTTGAATTCCTTGGTAGACCGAATTGTCCCGGGATTTCCTTCCCATTTAGAATTGAAAGAAAAAGAAAATGATGCGTTTGTCGTGCAGACTGAACCCTATTGCTTTTGGGCCATCGAGGGAGATGAGAAAGACAGACATTTGCTGCCTTTTTTAGATAGCAAAGCTGAAGTTGTATTAAGCAATTCAATCGACTATTATTCCTTACGGAAAATCAGGATACTTAATGGACTTCACACCTTTATGGCTGCAAAAGGACTACTAGAGGGAATTGTAACTGTGGGAGAGTATGTGTCCAATGAAGAAAATCTAATTGTATTAAATCAATTATTGGAAATGGAAATCTACCCTTGTTTGCCAGGTCCCAAAGAAGACCTCGAACGCTATGCAAATCAGGTTCTGGATCGATTCAGAAATCCTTTCGTTTCTCACAAATTGGCAGATATATCATTGAATTCTATCGCTAAATTCAAGAGTAGGCTTGCTCCAATCTTTGACTTCCATATCCAACAAACAGGGTCTTTACCTCCTATTGCCACTTTAGGACTCGTTTCTCTTATCCTTTTTTACTTAAATCATTCTGATAAAATTAGAGATACCGCAGAGGTGAAAGAGTACTTCTTAAACCAAAATGAATCACTGTCTGAATTTGAAAAAATCACTATTTCAATCAAAGATCTCTTTGGATTTGAAGATTTAGGAAGCCTTTTAGTTGCTTATGAAAAAGTGAGGAAAACTAGGTAAACTCTAGTTTTCCTCAAAACCTAAACCTGCTGCAAATCTGATTTTTGCATAGGATGTACGAAGCTTCGAGGCCAAGTCATTCAAAGTAAGTCTAGAATCAAATACCGCTACTTCCCGGGCATTGACCAGAAAAAGAGTGCTTTCCCCTATTTCAAATCTTCGCATTTCACCGGCTAAAAGTGCTTCCAAGCTTTTTACATTTTGGGAAATCGTATTGACTTGCTGATTAAGAATAGACCAATTATACAACTCTGAATCAAGCTTAGTCCGCAACTGAAGTTCCTTTAGATCCCGTGAAGTCTGTTTCATTTCGATTTTAGCCTTTGTAAGACCAACAGCACCTCTGGTTTTCCTTAATAATAAAGGGGTGTAAAATGAAACGCCCCATTTATAATTGTTTTCAAAAAAGGGAGAGGGATTAAACTCTGAAATCGTCTCAGATAAGAAATTGTATTTCAATTTGACAACGGGCAAAAGCTGTTGGGTTTTAAGTCTTTTTTCCACGTCCAGACTAGCCAATTCAAAATCAGTCAACCTCAATTCAGGATGTCTTGCCACCAGAGTTCTGAGTTCTTGGGCATCAGGAACCTCAGTAAACTCCTCAAAGAGTCCCTGAGGAAAGACGCCGAGGCCAAGTTCCATGGGATTACCATCTTCATCCCAAAGAAATGTATTTAACTCCTGAGTAGCTGCAAAGAAGGTATTTTCAGCGATCTGCAGGCGATATTGACGGTTTAGCAATTGGGTAAAGGCCTCTACTGTATCGATTGCGGCTTGATCTCCCAATTCGAAGAATCGCTTCACCGCATTAAACCTGAATTTTGCCAGCTCCACTCCTTCACGCAGGACATCCACGTTTTCCTTTGCCAATGACCATCTCCAATACATGTCAGTTGCCTGTAGATTAAGCTGATTGAGCATATTTTGACGCTCTACTTCTGTGGATTGCTGATAGATTTGGGCTTTTCGAAGCGTAGCTCTTCGATCGTCCAAAATTAGTCCTTGCCCCAAATTGACTGAAGCACCAGCGGAAAGCAATCCAGTAGCAGGCACATTACTCTCTGAGTTTAGAAATCTGCCCGTATTTTGTTCAAAAATCCCATTCAACTCCACCCCCATCCAAGTAGGAACCACCACGCCAGCTTCTCTTTTATCAAAATAGGTTGATTCCTTGTATTCTTTCTTGTCCAGATTCCCATAAATCATCGGATCAAATCCGCCTCTTGCCTGCCTCACTTCCATCTGCCCCATTCTCAGATTGATTTCAGCTTGTACAGCAATAGGATGGTAAAGCTCTACCCACTCCATAAATTGCTCAAAATTCAATTTGAGTGAATCCTGAGCTCTTGATGTAAGAGAGATCAAACTGACCAATACTATTAAAATTCCTTTTTTCATTTCTTGGTAGAAGCTGCTTTGTCTTTTTCTTCTTGAGAATAGTAGTCTGCCGGGAAACCGTTCAATTGACGCCAGATCTCATACCAAACCGGCACATCATTGAGTAAGGCAATGCCATCAGCACCTGATCCAATTCTCAACAAATCAGGCCAATTATCCTCCTCAGGATCTTCTACAACCAACACCCTGTATTGATTATTTGAACCAGCAAACTGATCAATCGCAACTACAACACCGCCAAATGTACCGTTGGAAATCTGTGGCCATCCTGAGAATACAATGGCTGGCCACCCATCAAATATGAATCTGACCTTGTTACCCACCTTGATCAAAGGTAAATCCACTGGCTGAACATACATCTCCACTGCCAATTCAGCCTCTGATGGAACGATATTCACTATTTCAGCACCCTCTTTGATCGTTTCACCAATACCCACTTGAATGGCTTTAGCGATGTAGCCGTTTTGTGGAGCCAAAATGTATCTGTAACGAGTTCTTTGCTCATAATTGGAATACTGATTTTCCAATTTGGTCACAGTCGCTTCAGCGTCAAATTGGGAAGAAAGCGCTGTGTATTTGTCCGACTCGGCTTTTGCAAGCTTGTCTTTGAATTCATTGTCAATGGCATCCAGATCGATTCTGGCCGTAATGAGTTCATTCTGACTGCTTAGTAATTTATTCTCAGAAGAAATGAGCTTTGCCTGAACATCCTGAAATTTCAATCTTCGGCTTTCCAGAACTGTCAGAGAGTTCAATCCTTCTTTGAACAATTGCTCCGCTCGATCCAGCTGATACTTTCCGATGTCATAGTCAACTTTAGCCTGTACAAATCCAATACTATCGGATTGAACCTTTAGCTCTGCGATTTTCAGCTTGTTCTGTGCTTGCTGAAGTTTCAGTACATTATTTCTCCGTAGCGCTTCGATTTGATCCTGAAGTGCTGAAACCTTATCCCCATAGGATCTTGCTGCAAGAGATTTGGCGTCTACCTGCTGTTGCGTCCTAGGCAAAAGCAAAGAGTCGAAATACTCGTCTTTTACCTCAGAAATCCTCAAAATAGTATCACCTGCTGCCACAAAATCGCCTTCGGCCACGTACCATTTTTCTATTCTACCTGCGATAATAGAATGTACTGTCTGTGGTCTTTGGTCTGGTCGTAGTGCCGTTACATAGCCTTTGGATCGGATATTTTGAGTCCACGGCAGGAAAAGCATAATAAAAGCAGCTATCAATACTCCTGTAAGGATTCTGAGACGTTTTTGACTTTCCTTTCGAGGAAGTGTCATCACAAGACTTTTGGCACCGCTGAAAGGAATGGATTCCTTAATCGTATTTGAAGATATGTTCAACATGGCCTTTTACTTTTTAAATTTTTTATACTCTTCAAAGCTTCCTTGGAAAAGGAGTTTACCTTTTTCCATGTAAATGATCTCATCTGCCATTTTCTGGACAGCTTCCTCATTAGATACTATCAAGAGAGTCCACGCCCCTTTCATGATGAAGTTCACTACCTTTTCTTTGATATGTGGATCTACGTAACTCAAGACATTTTCCATAATCAGGGCTTTGGGATGTCCGACAAATCCACGAGCTAGCAATATCTGATGGGCTAATGTTTTAGAAAGGCCTTTGCCTTCAGGTTGGAGCATGGTCTCCAAGCCTAGAGGCTGTTGATAGATGTGGTCTTTTAAATCTACAAGGCCAAGAATGAAGTCAACTTGATCCTGATCGTAATCTCTTCCCATCAAAATGTTTTCCTTGATTGTGCCATGAAAAATCTGCTGCAGCTCTAGGAAGTCTCCTACCATTCCTCTGTATTTCTCCAGATTGATATACTCCAAGGAAAGATCATTTACCAAAACTTTGCCCTCATATTCTTCATAGAGTCCTGAGAATAAAGCCATCATGGCACTCTTGCCACTACCGCTTTCACCCGTAACCACCACTTTTTTACCAGGCTGAATTGTCAATGAAACCCCCTTAAGCAATGGCTCTGGTGAATCCAAAGGCTGAAAAATAACATCCTCTAATCCAAACTTCAAACCTTCTGGCTGAGATTGGATGATCTTCTCTCCTGGGCCATGATGCTCCAGTTCCAAATCCATGATGTGCCCCAATTTTTCTACAGACACAAGGGTATCATATACTGTTTCCAAGGAAAGAATCAACTTTTCCACTGAGTTGACCACCAAGACAATGATTACCTCTGCGGCTACAAACTGCCCGATAGAAATCTGGTCATTGATCAATAAAAAGCTCCCTGCCAATAATAAACTTGTCACAATTAGCACTTTAAAGGCAATCATGACTTTATATTGGAAAATCAACACATGGAAATGTTTGGATCTGAATTCCACATATTTCTGGATCAATTTATCCGCCCTGAGAATCGGCAAACGAGTGCTCCCCACCAATTTGAAGGAATTGAGTGTTCTACCCACTTCTTCCAGCCAATAGGCAGTTTGGTATTTGTAGGAGGACTCTTTGAGAGCGGTTTCCATACCTCGCGGGGCTGTGAAATAGAAAATCAATGCCAATATTCCGAACAATCCCAATCCAAATAAAATAAAGCTCGGATGGTAGAAGGAAAGTAGTAACAAGCCAAATACTACCTGCAGTAAAGCAGCTGAGAAGTCAATCAAAATCTTAGCTAGTCCTTTCTGGAGATTGACGGTATCAAAGAATCTGTTTACTATCTCGGGGCCATACTCACCGTGAAGAATTTCAGTTTTGACTTTTGGCAATCGATACGCGATAGATAACCCTGATTTGGAAAAAATCCGCTGCTGCAATCTTTCCATAATCTGAAGTTGGGAGATTTGGAGAAATCCTCCAAAAACCACCCCCAATGCCACAATGACCACTAATATCACCCAAGAGGTGGTAATTCGTCCACCTAGGATAAAATTAAGGATGGCCTGGATTCCCAAGGGTAAAGAAAGGGTAATCAACCCATTCAATACGGCATAAAAATATATCGCGTAGACTTGATTTTTTTCCTCCTTCAAGAGGCCAAAAAATCGTTGAGTTGGTGTTAAACCGGATGAGCTATGCATTAGGATATGGCTTTTTTCACTAATTGATGAAAGAATTTAAAACGATCTCCGCTGCCGGGCTGGGCGTCAATCATTCCGGGCAGATGTTGGGAATTAAAGGACTGCATCAGAGAGGACTCCATCAGAGTTGATACCAAGGTTTTCGGATATAAATAAGAAGGGTTGATTTCCTTTATAAGAGAAGTCACTCGATCACTGAATTTATAAACTTGAGAAAATATTCCTGATTCATGCTCACTGTCAACCTCCTTTGTCATATATCCCTTCAAGGATTCATTTACTACTATATATCGAAGCAAATCAGGATCAAGATGATCATTTTGGCGATAAATAGGTCCTTCGACCATCAACCGGATTGCTAGGGACAATCTCTCCTCAGGGTCAATTAAATTGGCAGTGGCAAACACAAAATTGTGCTCCAACCATGCCCAATACCAGGCATTTAGATAAAGGAGCAGCTTATGTTTATTTTCAAAATACCTATAGATAGCTGCCTCGGCACTTCCTATTTTCGCAGCCAATTTTTTGAAAGTAAACTGTTCTAGTCCAAGTTCTTGGATCATCAGAGATCCTTCCCTTACGATCGAAATACCCAAATCTGAACTGAATGGATCTTTCAAATAAAGGCTGGAACTGACATCAACTCGTATTTTTTTCAGTATAGATTCCATTTTGAGTGAATCAAATCTTCAGTCTAAACGGGTCTAAAAATTAAAAAGTTTGTTTTTCTATTCTTTTTGTTAGTATTAATCGCAAAAAGTTAATTTTAATTACCGCTCCGCCAAGCCAAAGCCACTAATTCCTCTAAAGTGACATAGTGAAGTGAAGCTTCATTTGTCGCTTCTAACACTACAAATGGCGCTACGCCTGCATTTTTAGCTTCTACCCAACGCATCACACAGAGGCACCATTTATCTCCAGGTTTCAAGCCTGGAAATAAATATTCAGGTCTGGGAGTCATTAAATCATTTCCCCTTGATTTTGAGAATTCCAAAAACTCGGCTGTTACAACCGCGCATACCGTATGTGTCCCCAAATCTTGAGGGCTTGTTTCGCAACAGCCATTCCTGAAAAAACCGGTAAGAGGATCAAGACTGCATGGCATCAAAGGCTCCCCAAATACATTTCTAAACATATATCCTAGGATTTTTGGCTACCCAATAGGCCCAATAGATCAAAATAGGATGGATAAGCAAGAGTCTTACCCAGCCAATCCAAGCATCTACACATAGTCCATTATCTATGCATGATCCGATCTGAATGAAATAAACATGAGAAGGAATAAATGCTAAAAGCATCAGGACTATCCCAAAAGCAGCACGAGTTCGGGTGGGAAAATACATAATCCCCAAACCAAGCAAGATTTCAGCAACTCCTGATAAACTATTGATAAGGTCAGGATTGGAGAAAAAGGGAGGAATCAATGGAAGATAAAAATCAGGGGAAACAAAATGATTGATCCCCGCTGCCAAATAAAAATAGGCTAGTGAATGAATGATAACTTTCTTTTGCCAAATCTTCATGATTTCAGGTAGTAATTAATTTCCAAAATGTACCTGAATTAAAGTCAGCGGAGGAATTTTTGTTCAAATATTTACATCGACTTGGAGATTAATCTCCTCTGTACTTCAGCTTACCGGCTGCATATTGGTACAATGTCTTGGAATATCGCAGCATAGCAGGAAGCAATATGATATTCAAGACCACCACAGTTGCCATATACATCCAAAGCTTGGGATCCTCTACCAAAACCGTTACCGAGACCAATGAGGTTATTACCAATGCCACCGAGAAAGCATAACTGATGTACATAGCCCCATCGTAAAAACCGGGTTCGGGAATCAGGTTTGATCCGCAAACCTCACAATGTTTCTGCGTTGCAGACAGTTTTCGATAACTAAATGGTGAAACAGGAAAGAGATTTCCTTCTCTGCAACAAGGACACTTAGCGGTAGCAATTGCTAATCCTAGACTCTTGGCCATAACTTGAAAATTATACACGAAATTATCTTTATTCCCAGTAATTCATCTGTGACTTGAGTTACCAATCCAATCGCTAATTCAAGAACAGGAGAAAATTACGTCCACTTTCGACTAGGTAAAAGAAATAGTCAGACATACGTTTTGAGTTACCAGGAACGCAATACCTATCGGCTTTGGTGTTTTTCATTTTTTGACTTGAAAAATTTATCCTATCGTTTGCCATCCTGGAATCGAACAATACCACATTTCAGCCTTAGATGGCAATCTCTTACCACATCTTTACATTCAAAGTAAGATTTCATTTCTGCAGGTTTAAGCTATTTTAAGAAACTTAGCTAGAGCCATGACGTAACTTTGAATATGGCAAAAACTAAAAGTGGAAATTTGATTACAGCATTTAGATCAAATGGATGGAGATCATTCATCCATTCTGTGCTGGTAATCAACTTGATCAACCTTTCGGTAAATTTTGCTGAGAAGAATCAGGAACTTGAAGATCCTGTGGATACTGTTTCTGAAATGATCTTCGAATGGTGTCTCGAAGGTGACACTGAAGCTATACCTGATAATGGAACAGAACAAGAAGATCAGCACCTAAAGCCTTTGAAGATATTTTTCGTTTCGGTCTTGGGTTTTTCTTGGATGGTGGAAAAACTATTTTTAAGTCAAATCGGTGACGCCTATATAAGTCATTTTACGCCTATTTTTCTTTCTCTAAGTTCCCCCCCGCCTGATTTAGATTGAAATTTTGCTTTTAATCAATCAAAAATCTACACCATATTATCAATGAAAAAATTAGTATTCCTAGCCATTTGGCTTTGGACTATAAACGCCTTTGCGCAAACCGAACAAGACAGCCTAAAGATCCAAAGACAGCAACTAGATAGTCTCTTTTTGGAAGAAATAGAGAATCCTGGTCCCTTTCGAAAACCTAAACTCTTACATGCTGAACCACTGTACATTGATCTCATAAGAGACCTTGGGGCTCGGAAAGGGGAAAAGGAATGGAATGTGGGTATGGGTATGCAGGATAAACGAAAATATGATGAGTTTCACACTTTAATCGAATATGAATGGGCTCCCATCGATCGGCTAGGACTGGAGATTGAATTGCCATTTAGTACTTATTCTTTCAGGAATGGTCAGCGAGAAGGAAAAACACCTGCAAACAGACTTGAGTCATTAAAACTGGCTTCCCAATACACCTTTTTGGTATCTGAAAAAAGAAATGTATCCATGGCATTGGGCTACATCCATGAATTTGAGATTCAAGATTTTAATCGATTGGGTAAAGAAAAGGCATGGAAGGGTAATGTATTTAATCCTTTTTTAGTAGCAGCCAAAAGATGGGGGACCAATTATCATACCCTGATTTACACCGGTCCTAAAGTCATAAAAGAATTTAATTATAATACCGAGGTCAATCTGGGCATTAACCTGAATTTTCATTACATGGTCACGGGAACTCGTAATTTCATTGGCTTGGAGGTCAATCAAGAAATTCAAAGAGGAACCCTTTCGACCACGCTAAGGCCACAAATGAGATTGGGATTGGCCGAAAACCTAATGATCGGAATTGTCTCAGCTATTCCCATCGGTCAAACTGATGCCGGCCTTGGTTCATTTATGAGGATCATTTATGAACCTGGATTCAGGGCTTTTCATTAAAAAAGGGGCTTACAGCCCCTTTTTATCTTATTTCCTCAAGATCATAATCCTTACCTCTACCCCACTGAAGCAACTCATAAAGCGTATAAAACTCCAAGGTATCAAGGTCTTTAACTCGGAAATTTTCACCCGAAAGCCGATCTACCACCTCTATCTTTCTGATCTCTCCCTGATTCACCAATCGATAAACCCTCCCTACTCTTAGGTTGTCCAGTGCCAAAGCCATTACTTATGCTTTTGATTTGATGACCACGCCAGTGGCCTCGAAAGTAATCTCCTTTTTTGGTTCAGTGATAGCTTCTACTTCTTCTTTGGATTTCCCTTGATCCTCAGCAAAATGACGAAGTGTCTCTACATCAGTCTCGGACAATGTGGCAACCCCATCCATGACAATCGGAAATCCTTGAGAATTGGTAGGAATGAAAAACCCATAATCCTTAAATGTCACTCTCATAGACTGACCATTAGGCAATTCCATGGCAAACCAGCATCCCTTTTTAGTACAGACTTCCTTGATCTCACCGGAAATCTTCCCTTCAAAAGTACCATCTGCTTCCACTTTACTGACCATCTCCGCAGTCGTCAAGACAGCCTCCTCATTGATCAAGTCTCCATAATTACCCGGAACTACTTCTGCCTCTCCCACTACTTCATAAGTGGTTTTCTGAGCCACTTCAGCAGCTTTTTGGCAAGAGGCAAACCCTAAAAGAACAGCTAAAATCAAAATTAGATGTGTATTTTTCATAGAAAGAATATTTAATTCCAAAAGTAAGTGAATCAACCAACTTGAAAAAGCAAAATTATTAGCAGCAATTAAATCAGTCATTTTGATTGATTTTTAGGGTGTTTTTTACAAAAAAGCTAATGCATTAAAAACTTTCGAATTAATTCTATCAACAAAACTTCAATTTTTTTAACAATCCTGTAATTTTACAGACGCTAGCACCTATTGACCCTGCTCTTATGCCTTATACCAAGAAGTTTATTATCGATTTTGACAGTACGTTTACCCAGGTCGAAGCCCTGGATATTTTGGGAGAAATAAGTCTAAAAAACGATCCAGATCAAGATTCTAAACTCCAAGCCATCAAAGACATCACCGATAAAGGGATGGAAGGAACGATTACGTTTAGAGAAAGTCTGGAGCAACGACTCACCATTCTTCAAGCTAATCGTGATCAAATCTCAGAGCTCATTGAGCGACTGAAATTGAAAGTTTCCAAATCTTTTGAGCGAAATAAAGAATGGCTGAAAGACAATGGAAAAGATGTTTACATCATTTCCAATGGATTCAAGGACTTTATTATTCCGATCGTCAGCCAATATGGAATCCAAAAGGAAAATGTCTTTGCCAATGATTTTGTCTATGATGAAAATGGAAAAATCATCGATTTCAACAGAGACAACCCCCTTTCCAAAAATAATGGCAAGTCTGAAACGCTGAGAAACGTCAATCTGGAAGGCGAAATCTTTGTCATCGGGGACGGGTATACAGATTATGAAATTAAGGCCTCGGGACTGGCAAACAAGTTTTATGCGTTTACAGAAAATGTCCACCGGCCTAGAGTAACCAGTCAGGCGGATCATATTGCACCTAGTTTTGACGAAATTTTATACATCAATAAATTGAACACTAAGTTTTCTTATCCCAAGAGCCGAATCAAAGTTCTACTTCTCGAGAATGTTCATCCAATTGGCGTGGAACTTCTGAAAGAAGAAGGCTACCAGGTGGAAGTCGCCACAGGGGCCATGAGTGAAGAGGAACTTTGCGAAAAAATCAAGAATGTATCCATTCTTGGAATCAGGTCTAAAACCAATGTGACCAAGAAAGTTCTGGACAATGCAAACCGACTTCTTGCAGTTGGAGCCTTTTGCATCGGCACCAATCAGATTGACCTAGAAGAGTGTCAGAGAAAAGGCATTGCAGTTTTCAATGCACCATTTTCAAACACTCGTTCGGTAGTAGAGATGGCTATTGCCGAAATCATTTTCCTAATGAGAAGATTTCAGGATAAGTCAGTAGGTATGCATGAGGGAAAATGGGACAAATCCGCAACCGGTTCATTTGAAATACGAGGAAAAAAACTGGGAATAGTTGGCTACGGAAACATCGGAGCTCAGCTATCAGTCCTTGCTGAAAATCTGGGAATGAACGTTTTCTACTACGATGTCATCGAAAAACTAGCGCTTGGAAATGCCACCAAACTCAATTCTTTGGAGGAATTATTGAGCAGCTGTGATGTGGTATCACTTCATGTAGATGGGAGAAAGGATAATAAATGCCTGATTGATCGAGAAAAAATCAACCAAATGAAGCCCGGTGCCATTTTGGTCAATTTGAGTCGTGGCCACGTGGTGGACATTCCGGCCTTGAGAGACGCTATCTTATCGGGGCATTTGGCTGGTTGTGCGGTAGATGTCTTCCCTGAGGAACCGAAAAACAACAAAGAACCGTTTGAATCTGAGCTAAAAGGCCTTCCAAATACCATCTTGACCCCACATATTGGAGGAAGTACGCTGGAGGCACAGGAGAACATCGCACGTTTTGTTCCTGGCAAAATCATGGAGTACATCAACACAGGCAATACTTACAATTCGGTTAACTTCCCAAATATTCAGTTGCCATTCTTGAAAGATGCTCATCGCTTGATCCATATTCACCACAATGAACCTGGTGTATTGGCAAAAATCAACCAAGTACTGGCCAGCTACAACATCAACATCGTGGGTCAATACCTGAAGACCAATGAGAAAATTGGCTATGTAATCACAGACATTGATAAAGTGTATGAAACAGATGCAATTGAAGCTTTGAAAAATATTCCGGGTACGATTAGATTTAGAACTCTTTATTAACTAATCACTCCATCTATTTACAAGCAAAAATCCCTGAGATTGACTCTCAGGGATTTTTGATTTATAGGTCAGTTTCCGTAATGTTCTTTGTAATAATCTTGGTATGCTCCTGAAGTGACCCTGGAAAGCCACTCTTCGTTTTGAAGATACCAATCGATGGTGATTTCGATCCCTTCTTCAAACTGTAGGCTTGGCTCCCAGCCCAATTCTTTTTGAATTTTGGTAGCATCGATTGCATAGCGCAAGTCATGACCTGCACGATCCTGAACAAAGGTGATCAGCTTTTCAGAGGTTCCCGGTTCTCTCCCCAGTTTTTCATCCATCTTCTGACAAAGCAATCGAACAATGTCGATGTTTTTCCATTCGTTAAAGCCCCCGATATTATACGTCTCACCAGGAACTCCTTTATGGAAAACGGTGTCAATTGCTCTCGCATGGTCTTTTACATACAACCAATCCCTTACATTTTCTCCTTTTCCATAAACAGGAAGAGGTTTTAGGTTTTTGATGTTATTGATAACCAGTGGAATTAGTTTTTCGGGAAAATGATTTGGGCCATAATTGTTGGAACAATTAGATACCACAGTTTTCATCTTGTAGGTATTGGCATAGGCCCTTACGAAATGGTCTGAAGCAGCCTTGGATGCAGAATAAGGAGATTGGGGATCGTAAGGAGTTGTTTCTAAGAAAAATCCACCATCATGTAATGATCCATATACCTCATCGGTAGACACATGATAGAAAAGATGCTTTTCCAGCTCACCTGTCCAATATTTTTTTGCAGCATTGAGGAGATTGACCGTTCCAAAAACATTGGTTTTAACAAATGCCAATGGGTCTGAGATCGATCGATCCACATGAGACTCAGCTGCCAAATGAATCACATCAGTGATTTTGTGTTTCTTAAATATTCTATCTAAAGCTGCTTCATCCTGAATATCTGCTTTTTCAAATAGATAATTGGGGGCATTCTCTACCGATTTTAGATTTTCCAGATTGCCAGCGTAGGTCAATGCGTCTAAATTGACGATGGTATATTCCGGATATTTGGTCACAAAAAGTTGAACCACATGGCTACCGATAAAACCAGCACCTCCTGTAATTAAAATAATTTTTGACATCTTATTTTTTGTAATAGCTTAAATACCAATCTGTAAATGCCTTAACTCCCTCATTAACGGAGGTTTCAGGTTTATATCCAGTATCTCTCACAAGGTCACTTACATCTGCATGAGAAGCGGGTACATCCCCTGGTTGTAAAGGTAAAAGTTCCATTTTTGCTGTTTTTCCGAGTCCCTTTTCCACTGCATGGATATAGTCCATCAATAGCACAGGTGAGGAATTACCAATGTTGTAAATCTTATAAGGGGCCTTAGAACTTCCTGGATCTGGATTTTGTGGATCAAAATGGGGATTTGGACTGGCAGGCCTATCTGCCACTTTTACAACACCCTTTACTATATCATCAACATAAGTGAAATCACGTTTCATCTTTCCATAGTTAAAGACCTTTATGGTTTCTCCTTTCAAAATGGCTTCTGTAAATAAGAACAATGCCATATCTGGCCTTCCCCATGGTCCATATACTGTAAAAAACCTCAATCCTGTGGTAGGTACTCCAAATAAATGGCTATACGTATGAGCCATCAATTCATTAGCCTTTTTCGAGGCTGCATATAGGGAAATAGGATGGTCTACAGAATCCGAAGTGGAGAATGGCATCTTCTCGTTGGAGCCATAGACCGAACTTGAGGAAGCATAGACTAAATGCTTGACCGGATGAAAACGGCAGCATTCTAAGATATTTAGAAAAGCAGAAATATTACTTTGAATATAGACCTCAGGATGAGTAAGTGAATGTCTGACCCCTGCCTGTGCGGCCAAATGAATCACCATATCAAATTTTTCTTTCTCAAAAAGTGCCATCAAAGGCTTTTTCTCACATATATCCAATTGAATGAATCGGTATTTGAGAATCGTGGTTGATTGAACTAATTCACCCAGTTGAATTGAAGATTTTTGGATTCCATGATGTTCTAATCGAGCATATTTCAGATTTACATCATAGTAATCATTAATCACGTCTAGGCCTACTACCTCATCTCCCCGATCTACTAAATACTGAGCTACATGGAAACCTATAAATCCGGCTGTTCCGGTCACGAGGAATTTCATATTGAAAAGCAATGCATTGGTTTAAAGTGCAAATATAGACTATTCCGCCTTATCGGAGTCCTTAAGAAGACGGTGATAGTTTGTTAATAATTCTTGATGAATCTTATTTCTGTTAAAATTCTCTACGATATGGTCATAAAGATTATTGGCATAATAGGCCATTTTATCCCGCTTTACATAGGCAAATTCAAGGGCTTCTTTTAGAACCATGGCCTCTTTAACTGGGAAAAGCAATCCTGTTTTTTGCTGAAAAATCAAATCTGTGTTTCCAATGATATCCGAGCAAATAATAGGTACATGCATGGCTCCTGCTTCCAATAGAACATTTGGAAACCCTTCTCTATGTGAAGGATGAACCAATACATCTGCCAAAGCAAGGTAGTGTGCTACATGATCAGTCCAGTCGATTTGGACAATTTTGGGATGCTCTCGAATAATCTGGATGGTCTCTTGAGAAAGGGGATTGAGATCCTGCTCAAAAGCACCCAAAAGCACCAATTTGGACATTCCAACAATTTTGGAGTTGACAAATGCCGAAACCAGCTCTTCGATTCCCTTATCCTTCACCAATCGACCAATGGTCAAAATAATGAAATCATCTTCTCCTGGCATGATTCGCATAGTCGCGGCCACCAAGTGATTTTCTTTCAAAGATTCTCGATTGTACTTCTCCAGATCAATTCCATTGGAGGATCCGTTACCTATGATTCTGATTTTAGAAGGAGAAGCCAACCCCTGGTCTAGGATAAATTGGTAAAGACCACGTGAATTAGGCCAGACTTCAGTTGCATTGGCATAGGTCCATTTTTCAGCACTTTCTAGCAGGCTCTTTTTGCCACCTTCGGCTGCCATTGCCGGGATACCTGCAAGTGTATGAATCCGGATTTTCACACCAGCTAAATTGGCTGCAATCATTCCCAAAAGACCCGCCTTTGGCGTATGGGTATGAACAATGTCAGGTCTTTCTTTTTTAAAAAGTCTGTAAAGCTTCCAAATACATTTTAGATCCTGTATTGGGGTGATTTTTCTTGTAAACGGAATTACCTCATGTCTGACGCCTTCATTTCTCACCACTTGGGTCACCTCCCTACCATCTGCACTCACCATGATCACTTCCCAGTCCTGTTCTTTCATAAACTTCATTTGACCAGAAAGCAAAAGTTTGAGAGAAAGCGGAACGGTGGTAATTCGAATAAGTTTGGGCATCAAAAAGGATTTCTAAAGCGTCAAAGGTAAGATTTTAACGAATGAAGTCCTTCTAAATTTTCAAAGGAAAAAGCAAAATCTCAGTGGACCTGATTGATTTCAACAGCAAAACTCAAGTTTGAATATTGCCCAATGAATCATTATTTACTTTACCCAAGAACCAAAATGTTAAAGAAAATTGGAGGTTTTCTACTGACTAATCTCCTTCTTCCAATTCGAAAATTTCATCCATTCGTACTCCAAAAACCCGTGCGATTTTTAAAGCTAAAACCGTAGATGGAACATATTTTCCAGCCTCAATCGAATTGATAGTTTGTCGGGATACCTGAACCTTCTCAGCCAAATCTTGCTGAGTCATGTCTTTTTTAGCGCGCTCTACTTTGATGGTGTTTTTCATTTCCTAGATCTTAACTAGCCAAAAGTGATTGTCCTTGCTTATACAATACCCATCGAAACCTTGCTATGAAAATGAGTTGGATGGTAAACATATTATACCCCATAAATTCAAGGTAACCAAAGCCATAAAATAGCAAAGTACCGATAATCAAGATGAAGGTATTAGCATAGCAGGCTACTAATAAAGAATCTAATCTGAGTTTTTGAATGAATTCATCCTCTTCTTTCTCTCTGGAAAAAGCAATCAGAAATAGAGATACAAACACCCCAATCAAAGCAAATTCATTCGTGAAATTTTCCACGGAGTCTTCAAATAACGACCCTACCCGAATGGGTAAATTCAAAAAGGAAAAACTGAATTCGAAGTAATTGCTTGCAAACAGCAGTGAGGCAAAAGGAAGAATGAATATCCAGCCAAACTTCTGGAAGTGATGCGGCAGCAGGATTTTAGTAGGCATAACGTTCGTTGGTTTACAGGATGAATAAGTAAGCTATTTTTTACTAAATGTAAAATAAACTTTACTTTATGTCAAAATTTTTTTCCAAAAAAAATATATAAAATCAATTTCAAGCCTGAGACAATTTGATCGAAGCGTTGAATGTGTCAAAAAGGCCTTGGTTTTGACTAACTTTAGACCAACAAACCTATTGAAATCAAATCCATGATATCCAAGCAAAAAATAGCCATCATCGGATGTGGCAATCTCGGTACTTCCATAGCCAGCGGACTGCTGATGCGGAGCGACTTTGATCCGAAAAATCTGATCCTGACCAAAAGGAATACTGAAAGCCTTGCAGAATTTGAAGCCAAAGGGGTTCATGTACATTCCAATAATGCGGCTGCTGCTGAACATGCGGATTTGGTGCTTTTGGGTGTGAAACCCTACAACGTCGCCAACATCCTAAGAGAAATCAACCCTGTCCTTGATCCTAAAAAGCAAATCATCATATCTCTAGCTACGGGAATTACCTTAAGTGAAATGTTTGAGGTAATCAATCCTGCTACGGTGGCATTCCGAGCCATGCCGAATATTGCAGCTGATATTCAGGAATCCATCACCTGCGTCTGCCACCAAAATGCACTGTCCAGCCAAGTAGACTTAGTCAAAGAGTTGTTTGATGCTATAGGATTTACCATCAGCATTGACGAAAGTCTGATGGAAGCAGCGACTGTATTGGGTGCATGTGGCATCGCTTACGTGCTCAGGTTCATGAGAGCAATGATTCAAGGAGGAATTCAGATTGGATTTGATTCTGTGACTGCCAGCAAAATCGTAAACCAAACCGTCAAAGGCGCAGCGGAATTAATGATTCAAAAAAACATCCACCCTGAAGCGGCCATAGATAAAGTAACCACCCCAAAAGGCTGCACGATCGTTGGCCTAAACGAAATGGAACATCAAGGATTTAGTTCGGCTATGGTAAGAGGAGTCATTGCCAGTTATGAGAAAATAGAAAAGTGATTTTTACCTGATACATTCTAAATGCCTGCTGAAATAGCAGGCATTTTTTTTTACCCTTATAAAAATGCCTTTACCAAAAAGTAAAACGTTTACGGAAATTTACTTTAACAATATAATCATACTATTTATAAATAAAATACAATATTTAGAAAAAAGAATAAATTATGAATTGTTTTTCTTTTGAATATTTTCATTAGTTTTGTCTCGGGTGATAAACAACTTTTGCTATTCCTTTTTCAGCGAAGCGACTTTTGAAGGAAGGACTGTTTGGTTACTTTTTCCTCCTTCCTTTCTTTTATTAATTCTGCTCATTAAAAAAGCCTTCTGATTTCTCAGAAGGCTTTTCTATTTCTATAGGATTTAAACTTAATTCAAATCAATCAAACAGCTCTGCCAATTTATTTTCCAAACTTGGACCTCTCAGATCTCTAGCGATGATTTTGCCATCTGGATCGATCATGTAAGTTGCAGGTATCGCCTCGATTTTATAGAGTTCAGCAGCCGCTGAATTGAAATACTTCAGATCCGAAACATGTGTCCAAGTCAATTGATCATCGGCGATCGCTTTCACCCAATCTTCCTTGGTACGATCAAGGGAAACTCCAAACACTTCAAATCCTTTGTCTTTGTATTGATTATATAACCTCACCACATTGGGGTTTTCCTGTCTGCAAGGCTTACACCAAGCTGCCCAGAAATCAATCAACACGTATTTTCCTCTCAAATCGGAAAGCTTTACCATTTTTCCATTTGGGTCAGGAAGCTCGAAGTCAGGAGCAACCTGTCCTACCGATAGTGCTCTCATCTCGTCCAGCTGCTGCTTCATCTGCATGATGGATGATGTACCGGGATAATTGGTATTCAGCTTGGTAATCAATTCGTCAATAAACGGAAAGTCATTTTTAGGATTAAGTAATCCTATAGCAGCCAATGACGCGAACGAGTCCCCCATGCTGGTAATCATTTCTTTTACTTTTTCGGCTTGCTGAGATTCCAAAGTCATGGCATCAAGTTGAATTCGCTTGATCGTCTCCACATCATTTTTACTCATCGCCTCGTAGTACTGCTCGTTTAGCTTGTTGACAGTGAGTTGGTATTCTTCCATCAACTTTTCAAGCTTGAGCATTTCTTTAGAATCTGCAGAACCTTCAATTTGAAGACTGGCTGGATCTGAAAAATTATAGATTACCTCCACATTTTCCTTGAAAAGGGCGAGTTTTACCGCACGCTGACCATACAGATTCAATTCATAGAATGTAGGTGTAGTCACCTCCAAGTCATAGGTAAACTCACCTTTGGAATCCACCTCCAAGGTGTCCAGTACTTTCGGTCTGCTGTCGGTGTATTGTGTCAATACAACCAAACCTTCCGGTGCATTTTCTATTTTTCCGGTGATCTGGACTTTGCCCTCAGAGGCAGCGTCATTCCCTCCACAGGAAAAAAAGGCCATCACGGCCAGGGTCCATACTCCAATCATAGTTTTCTTCATAAGATTACTTTTCCAATAATTCTGTCAATAGTTGGGTAGCTACTTTAGGATCTGCTTTACCCTGAGATTTTTTCATGACTTCTCCCATAAACATCCCCATCAAGCCCTTTTTTCCTGATCTATATTCAGCCACTTTTGCCGAATTCTCAGCGATCACCATTTCCACGATCGGCTTCAAAGAACTTGCATCACTCTCCTGAATCAAGTTGAGGCGCTTGGCAATTTCCAAGGGGGGCTCTCCAGACGCTTTAACCAACTCCGGATAGATCTTTTGAGAAGCTGCCGTGAAGGACACTTTGCCCTCGTCTATTAAAGCGATTAGGCTAGCCAAAGTTTCGGTTTTGATCGGAAAATCATTGATATGCAATGCATATTCATTGAGAAGCGACTTGATTGGGCCCATTACCCAATTGGATGCTGCTTTGTAATTGGTCGTTTTGGTACATAGGTCCTCAAACCATCCTGCGATTTCCTTTGCTTCTGTCAAAAAGCTCGAATCATAGGTCGGCAGTCCATAGACATCCACAAACTTGTGATACAATTCTTTGGGAAGCAAAGGCATAGTTGCCTTTATCGAATTAAGCCACTCTTCTGAAATCACCACAGGGCTCAAATCTGGCTCCGGAAAATACCTGTAATCGTTTAGGTCTTCCTTAGTCCGCATACTGGTAGAAGTACCTGTGTTTGGATCGTAAGTTCGGGTCTCAGAAATAATGGTTTGGCCACTTTCGATCAATTCTACCTGCCGCTCAAATTCATGGTCTATCGCCTTGGCTACATTTCGGAAAGAGTTCATGTTTTTGATCTCTACCTTTTTACCATATTCAGTCGCACCTTTAAGCATGATGGACACATTGGCATCGCAACGAAGCGATCCTTCTTCCATATTCCCATCACAGATATCCAAGTATTTGACAAGCTTTTTGATCTCTGCCAAAAATGCATAAGCTTCTTCTGAAGTACGAAGGTCTGGTTCTGATACGATTTCGATCAATGGAGTGCCAGCACGATTAAAGTCCACCAAGGTATCTGTCTCCCCAGCCAGGTGAATGGATTTGCCGGCGTCTTCCTCCATATGCACCCGATTGAGTCTGATTTCCTTTTCGGTACCATCTGCCAAAATAATTGGAACAATTCCGCCCACGCAGATTGGCCCGACATCCTGAGTGATCTGATAGCCCTTGGGAAGATCTGGATAGAAATAATTTTTTCGGGAAAAAATATTGTATCGAGTAATCTCGGAATTGCATGCCAAGCCCATTTTCACGGCATATTCAATGACTTTTTTATTCAATTTTGGTAAAGTGCCCGGATGACCAAGTGTAATCACCGATACCTGACGGTTGGGCAAATTACCGTATACCGTGGAGTCGGCAGCAAAAATTTTACTCTCAGTAAGTAGCTGGGCATGAACCTCCAGCCCGACTACCAACTGATATTTATTCTTGATTTCTTCGCTTAGCATTACATGGACTTTGGGCGATTATAAAAACATTTCTTTTGCTTTCGCGACCACTTTCTCCAAACCTGCCAAATCCTTTCCACCTGCGGTTGCAAAGAATGGCTGTCCACCACCTCCACCTTGAATTACTTTTGCCAAGTCTCTCACGAGCTGACCGGCATTCCAGCCTTTGGAAGCGACCAAAGCATCTTCTAAAATGACTGCAATCTGCGGCTTGTCTTCAATCTTGGCTGCCAAAATCACCAAGGCATTTGACACCTCATTTTTCAACTCATACGCCAACTTCTTCAAAGAATCTGCATTTGGCAACTCGACCTGAGCAATCAGAATGTTTACCCCTTCTTTTCCTACAAACTGACTCAGCAATTGATTTTTGACACCGGAGGCTTTCTCCAAATGCAAACTTTCTATTTCCTTTTTCAGCTCGTTTCGCTCCTGAATCAGCGATTCAATGGCCTTTTTCAAGTCTCTTGGGTTTTTCAGCAATTCCTGAAGTTCTTTCAACAAGGTCTCTTGCTCACGCAAATAGGACTCGGCGGCTTTGGAAGTAATTGCTTCAATTCTCCTTACTCCCGAAGAAATAGATCCCTCTGATGTAATTTTGAATAGCCCAATTTGACCTGTGGAAGATACGTGAGTACCTCCACAAAGCTCAACGGAAAAGTCCTTATCAAATGTGATCACACGCACAAAGTCACCGTATTTTTCTCCGAAAAGTGCAGTTGCACCCATTTTCTTGGCTTCTTCAATCGGCACATTCCGCTGCTCCACTAGGGAAATATTCTCACGAACCTTCGCATTAACGATATCTTCTACCTTAGCTATTTCCTCGTCTGTCATTTTGCCAAAATGTGAAAAGTCAAAACGAAGCAGGTTTTCATTTACCAAAGAACCACGCTGCTGAATATGGTCACCCAAAACTTCTTTCAAAGCTGACTGGAGCAAGTGCGTTGCGGTGTGGTTATTCATGGTAAGCTGTCGCTTTTCACGATCTACTTCTGCGGAAAAGCGTTTCTGAGGGCTTGATGGTAGCTTTTCAACAAAATGAACAATCAAGTCATTTTCTTTTTTGGTATCGATCACACGAATCTTTTCAGAATCAGATATCAACCAACCGGTATCTCCTACCTGTCCGCCGCTTTCTGCATAGAATGGGGTCTTATCCAAAACCAATTGAAATCGGTCACCCTTCTTATCGGTGATGGTTCTGTGCTTGATGATATGAGAATAGGTCTCCATAAAATCGTACCCGATAAATTCGACGCCATGATCATCATGCACAAAAACCCAATCGCCTGTCTCCTGCTCTGAAGCAGCTCTGGAGCGTGTCTTTTGCTTTTCCATCTCCTCTCCAAAGCCTTTCTCATCTACCGAGAACCCATTTTCTCTGGCAATCAAGGAAGTTAAATCAAGTGGGAATCCGTAAGTATCGTAAAGTTCGAAAGCAGTCTTGCCTGTAATTACCTTTTCACCTTTGGCATTGAGTTCTGCTTTGATTGTCTCGAGCATTTTTAGGCCATTGTCCAAAGTTCTCAAGAAAGAAGCCTCTTCCTCCTGAATCACCTTGGAGATAAACTCCTGCTGCGCTCTAACCTCAGGGAAGACATCTCCAAAATACTCAGCAATCAATGGAGTCAGTTCATATAAAAATGGCTGATGGAAGCCTAGGAAAGTGTAGCCGTATCGAACCGCTCTTCTCAGGATTCTTCGAATGACGTATCCGGCTTTATTGTTGGAAGGGATCTGACCGTCTGCGATGGTGAAAGAAATCGCACGGATGTGATCTACGATCACCCGGAATGCAATATCAGTCGGCTCATCCTTACCATAAGTCTTTCCTGATTTTACTTCCAACGCCTTGATGAATGGACCAAAAAGGTCTGTATCGTAATTGGAAGACTTAAACTGAATGGCACGAACCAGGCGTTCGAAACCCATTCCCGTATCCACATGCTTAGCAGGAAGTTCTTTCAAGCTACCATCTGCCAAACGGTTAAACTGCATGAATACCAAATTCCAGATTTCGATTACTTGGGGATGGTCATTGTTGACCAAGTCTCGACCTGGAATAGCTGCTCGCTCAGCTTCTGATCTCAAGTCCACGTGAATCTCGGAGCAAGGGCCGCAAGGTCCCGTATCACCCATTTCCCAGAAGTTGTCCTTCTTGGAGCCCATGATGATTCGATCCTCGGCCACGATGCCTTTCCAAAGGTCATAGGCTTCTTGATCTTTTTCTAGCTTATCTCCTTCATCACCCTGAAAAACAGAAACATATAGTCGGTCTTTCGGAAGTTTGTAAACTTCAGTCAAAAGCTCCCACGCCCATTCGATGGCTTCCTTTTTGAAATAATCTCCGAAGGACCAGTTTCCCAACATCTCAAACATGGTGTGGTGATAGGTATCCACCCCTACTTCTTCGAGGTCATTGTGCTTACCGCTGACGCGAAGGCATTTTTGTGAATTGGCTACACGGGAATATTTGGCAATCTCATTACCGAGGAAGGCGTCTTTGAATTGGTTCATCCCCGCGTTGGTAAACATCAAGGTAGGGTCGTTTTTGACCACGATGGGGGAAGAAGGAACGTACTGATGTTGTTTGGATTGGAAAAACTCGATGAAGGTACTTCTGATTTTCTTGGCTTCCATGGAAGGTATGAGATGCTGTTTAGGTAAAATCTTGTTCAAGCCCCTGATTTGGGCACTTTTTATCGGGTGACAAAATTAACAGAATTGATGGGCTTATGAGCAAATGGATCAGGAAATTGAATACCTCACCCCTATTAGAAAAAAACTACATCAATGCTGTCCCAAAGGAATCCAGTTCGGTCAAACTCCATTTGGTGTCTCTAATTCTCCTATTATTTTTCCTTTTCCTGTTTTTTGAAATACTTCCTAAAGAGAAAATTACTCTTCAAGGCTTCCATATTTTGGTTGAAATTGTAGGTACTGCTTTCCACATTTAGCATAGTTCGTTGCATTTGGGCTTTGAATGCGGAATCGGATAGAATCATCCCGGCTGTTCCTTGTCCTGACTCCACTTGAGCCATGACTTCTCTAACGCTTTTCATAACCAAAGCCGCATCAGCACCCGCTTGCTCCAGCTGTTTTAAGGAATTCTCTAGCCTTGCGGCGCTGACTGTATCAGTGAAAATCTTATTCACCATCCCGTCTCCCTCTCTGAGGGTACGAATCATGTCTCTACCCTCTTTCGCCAACTGAGCAGCATTTGCTCCTGCATTTCTGAATTCGACCACAGAGGATTTGATCTCTGACGAAAGTGTAGGATCCGAAAGCAGGTTCCAAAAGGCCTCGCTTTGATTGAGTTTATCGGTGATTTCGGCCAGATTGGCTAAAGTCTTTTCCAAGTATTCTCCCGAATTTTCCAATTTCCCCATCAGCGCCTCGGTGTCCAGCTGAGGCAAGGAATACAAAATATCTCCTGGCTCAATCGGCGCTGATCCCCCTTCTTGAGGGTGAATTTGAATGATCTTATTCCCCATCAGTCCATCTGAATTGATGGTAGTCAGTGCGTTTTTTTGGATATAGGGCACCATGGACTTGTGAATGAGCATTCGGATATGAATGGTCGAATCGTTCCACATTTCGATATCCCTAACCGTACCGATGTCCATTCCTTTAAACCGGACATTATTCCCGGGAAGGAGACCATTTACCTCAGTTACCTCTGCAATCACGATTATAGATGAACCGAAGATATTTTGATTTTTCCCGATCATGTAGAGCGAGAAAACCAAGAAAATCATCCCCGCCACCACTAAAGCCCCAAGCTTTGTATTTGCTATTTTTTTGTTATCCTTCATAATCATTCAAAGAACTCTCTAACCTTAGGGTCAGGGAGTTTGGTTAGGTTTTCAAAGGTGTCACTTGCATAATTTCTCCCTTCGATCAGCATGATGATCCTGTTTGAAGTGATCTTAATACAGTTCATGTCGTGAGAAATGATAATCGCTGAGGACTGATACTTTTTCTGGATTTTGACGATCAATTCACTGATTTCTCTACCCGTAATCGGATCCAAACCAGTGGTAGGTTCATCATACAAAATGACTTTAGGCTTTAATATCAGAGTTCTTGCCAATGCAATTCGTTTTCGCATCCCACCTGAAAGTTCGGCAGGCATCATGTCGATAGTATGCGCAAGACCCACATCTTCCAAGGCCTCCAAAACGGCCGATTCAGCATTTGCTTGACGCTCTTCTGCTGACCAATGACGCCTGAGCGGAAACTCCAAGTTTTGCCTGACCGTCATGGAATCATACAGCGCATTACTTTGGAATAGGAATCCTACATCTTTTCGCAATAAATCCATCTGATCCTGATCCAACTCAGAGATATCCTGACCCAACACTCGGATCTCTCCGGCATCCGGCTCGATGAGTCGAATGATGCATTTAATCAAAACCGACTTGCCCGAACCAGATTTTCCCAAAATCACCAGATTTTCTTCCTCCTTGAGAGTCAGGGAAAAATCCTTCAGTACCTGATTTTTTCCAAATGACTTGTAAAGGGATTTGACTTCGATGATGGTTTTCTGCTCCATGTTGAAATCAGGTTAGTCCCAATAAATCAGTAATCTGTACAGCGATCAAATCAATCACAAACACCATCAAAGAGGCCACAATCACGGCAGTGGTAGCTGATCGGCCAACTCCTTCAGTTCCTTTTTGTGAAGTGTAGCCCTTGTAACAACCCACGATGCCAATCGCAAAACCAAAGAAAATGGTCTTGATCATTGCCGGAATAAAATCTCCATAAGAAAGGGAATCGTATGCCTGAAACCAAAACAAAGACCAGCTCACTTCTCCTCGGATATTCGCTCCCAAATAACCTCCATACAAGGAAATAGCAATGGCTAAAGAGGAAAGCACTGGAACCATCACGGTAGAGGCAAGTACTCGTGTGACCACCAAGTATTTAAATGGATTGGTACCCGACACCTCCATGGCATCGATTTGCTCGGTCACCCGCATAGAACCCAGCTCAGCCCCGATGCCCGAACCGATTTTCCCAGCACAGATCAAAGAGGTAATCACAGGGGTAATTTCCCTAACGAGCGAGACAGAAACCATAGCTGGCAAAAGAGAAGCCGCTCCAAATTCCACCAAAGTTGGCCGAGACTGAATGGTCAATACCAAGCCCATGATAAATGCGGTGATACTTACCAATGTCAGTGTCTTGTATCCTATCCAATAGCATTGGTTGATAAACTCCTCCCATTCCTGGCGGGGCTTGGTTACTTCTTTGAAAAAGCGAGCTGTGAAGCGGGAGATTTCTCCTACTTCTTTCAAAAACTCACTTCCAAAAAAATTGGGATAGTTCATAACATTATATATTCATTCAAATTGGAAAGAACTTAGCCAAGTTTCTGACTTTTTAGTCAAAATAATTCCTGATAAAAATCAGGTTTAATCAAATGTTGTGTTTGGAAAGAACTGAGGAACAATGGCGAAGGAGGTTCTATCTTAATTTCAATTTCATAAATCATGTTTCCTTTTCTACTTTCATGAAAATTTCAATAAACCCGAGCTAATTTTCATTATGCCTTACCTGGATCTAATCGCCTCTCCGACTTTAGTAATAAACGAAACAATCACCCGAGCCAATATCCAGCGAATGGCAGAAAAAGCCAATCGCCATGGGAAAAAGCTTATCCCTCACTGGAAAACTGCCCAATCTCATGAAATCGGAAACTGGGCTAAAGAATACGGCATTACTGAAGTCACTGCCTCCTCTATTAAACTAGCAGAATACCTCTGTGGTCAGGGTTGGGAAAACATTCACATCGCCTTTCCTTTCAATGTGAGGGAAATTTCAAGACTTAATCGACTGGCTGAAAATCAAGGTATTTCAGTACAAATTGTCAATACCTCAACCATACAAGCACTGGCGGATCAACTCACTCAAACAGTCGGATTTTTCATCGAAATCGATGCGGGCTACGGCCGTACAGGTGTAGCCACTTCGGATTTTCAAACCATAGACGCGATCCTCTCAATTTCCAAAACCTCTTCGGCACTTCAATTCAAGGGTTTTTACCTGCATCCAGGTCATACCTATTACGGAGTCGATAAGCAAAAAATCCATGAAGAAAGTCGGGAGGCCCTGCACATTTTGAAAACCACTTACCAATCCTCCTATCCAAATCTAGTCACCCGTTTGGGTGATACGCCTGGCTGTGCAGTGATGGAAGAGTTTGGAGATGTAGATGAACTGGGCCCTGGAAATTTTGTCTTCTTCGATTTGATGCAAGTCCAACTGGGGAGTTGTCGTAAAGAAGATATCGCCGTGTGCCTCGCTGTGCCTGTTGTAGATATTAATCTGGAGCGAAAAGAGATCCTTGTTCATGGAGGCGGTGTTCACCTAGCCAAGGACGTTTTGGTAAATGCCGACGGAAGTAAGAACTTCGGTGAAGTGGTGCTTCTGGATGAAAAAGGCTGGAGCATTCCTTCCCATTACTCTTACATGAAAAGCATTTCTCAGGAACATGGCATCGTCAAGGCTTCTGATGAGCTTTTGGCTGCGGTAAAAGTGGGTGATCTGCTTGGCATTTTGCCTGTCCACTCGTGCATGACGGCAGACTGTATGGGTGAATACTTGAGTTTGGATGAAAAAAAGATTGACCACGCAGAAGGTTGCCATTGATTTCTATTCAAAGATTTTAAAGTAAAAATGGCCTTCAGCTCAATCTGAAGGCCATTTTTTGTTTAGAAAGATCAATTAGAACCTGGTTTCAATTTCCTTTACCAATCGCTCAGCGGACCAATTTCCCGGCACCAGAATTCTCGGCATAGTGAATACAGGATCATTCGGATCCATTTTTCCACCCAACTGGTAGGCAGAGCGAAGGCCTCTGGATTTCAGTTCCTGTACAGCCATAGTATTCCAAAGACCAAACGGATAGGCCAAGGATGTGACCTTTCTTCCAGTGACCTCTTCCAAAAGTGCCTTGGGCTTATCGATCTGGATTTTCCATTGATCGTCGGGCAACTTTCTTAAATCCTGATGATCCCAAGTGTGTAGGCCGATTGTGTGTCCCCTATCCGATAACTCTTTGATTTGTGCTTTGGTCATGTAGCCTGACTTCCCAATAGACACGGTCATGATGTAAAAGACTCCTCGGAAACCGTACTTCTCCAAAATCGGAGCTGCAGCAAGAAAATGATCCGCTCGAGTGTCATCAAAACTGATCAGAATAGATTTTCCGGGAAGCTTTTTCCCTTGATAAAACCTTGCCTCAACATGCTCTGGAAGGACAGACTGAAAGCCCAGTTCTTTCAACTTTTTCATGTGCTCCTCCAATCGCGCCGGATCAATAAAATAAGCCGGTTCCTGCGTGGTAAATGGCCGCACGTTATGATAACTCAGGGAAGGTGCTGCCTGAAAAGAAGTCTGCTGCCCTAGGCAAAACGCGATCCCAATCACCCAAAATCCAAGGATTAAAAGAGATTGTCTCATTGGTATTGAATATAAATCGGCATGGGATACAGCTTGAAAATCTCCTGGGGAGTCATCAGTCGATGGGGCGCTTCAAGGGTGTCATTGACGTAAAAAAGCTTGATTCCCGTGAATTGCACCGGCATGCCACCTACAAAGCTTCGGTAACTGGAGACTTTTTTGGCTGGAAATCCAAAGCCATCCATGTTGATAACAACTTGCACTTGTGGAGTCGCTTTGATTTCTTGGTGATTGGTGATCATATTTCTGGTAAAACGATGCACCACCAGAATCTTCGGAGGCAATCCATTTTCTTTGACTAATTTAGAAAGGTACTCAATCGCAAAGTTGATCTCTGCCGCATCCATGGTTCCGATCTTGGTTCCCGGGACACTTCCGTCTTTCATGGACCATTCGGGATCTAGACCAAGATGAACGTCCTTTTCCAGTAGAAATTTTTCCAAGGTAGGCACTTCACGCTCCACCGTACTATGTCCAATTTGGACGTCCAAAAACGTGATGCCATTGATCGATCTGCCCAATTCAATCGCTTTTTGTATTTGAGCTTCAGGCATTCGGATGCGATAAGCTGATTCTTTCCCGGGATCTTTTTGAGCTGTGATCGCGATGTAATGAACAGCGGGAAGTGCGGGTGTCACTGTATCGGCTTGGGTCCAAAATTCAACTTCTTTTTGGAACAGGGCCTTTAATTCCTCTTCTGGAATACGTCCCAAAATCCCCATGTTTTTCGAATAAAAATTACCGTACATGGCCACGATTCGGTGAAAAGGTAGAAGTGCTCCCTTTTCAGGAAAAACCGAAAAAACCTGCCAAGGCTTTGGAATACTGTCATGAGCCAAGGCTTTGATCCGCTTTTCAAAGTCAGCCGTATCAAGGTGCTCGGGAAGGAAGACTTGGTCGACGATCTTTTGCAAAACATTATCCTCAGCAAGCTCTTCCAATCCTTCACTCACTTTTTCCACCCCCTTCTCAGCAAATGGACTGGTGTCCAAGAAGATCCAGGCTAGAAACCCAATCAAGGAAATGGAGAATGCCGAAGTGATCCAAATTTTGGTTTTGTTCATGACTAAAAATAGAAACTAACCTGAGAAATGTAAGTATTCAAGAAATCTCTATTTGAAAAAAATACCTCAAAACTCGAGTCCATTCTCCCAATCTGAGCGCCTTTTATCCTGTATTAGTTCAGCAGATGGAGTAAATGCCAAAGAAGGACGGCAAAATAGACTCATCCTGCTATCTTGAGTTTCATACCCACCAATCCCAGCACAAATGACCCGATTTAATCGACCTTTTCTAGGCCTAGCCCTGCTTTTGGCCCTGAATTCCTGCTCAGAGTTTAGCCCCTCAAAGACAGCTGACTCACAGGAGCTCACCGACTACTACCAACTCAATGGACCGGATTTCAGCCAGTCCGGAATTGATTCAACTCAATTCATCTTAACCAATTTTGCAGGACCGGATCTAGTTCCCAGCCCATCTTGTCTGTCTGTGGCAGCCACAGGAGAAGTTTTTGTAGGCGTGGACATGATTGGTTCCTTGGGAAAAGAGCCCGGAAAAGGAAAAATCGTCCGCCTTATTGATCAAGACAAAGATGGTGTCATGGATAGCCATACGGTTTTTGCTCAAGTGGACAATCCGAGAGGAATCATCGCCATGGGCGAAAAAGTCTATGTGTTGCACACCGTTTTTGGCACAGACAGCATTGCCTCCAATATGGATTTGGTGGTGTTTGAAGATAAAAATGCAGACGGCATCGCTGACGGACCTTCGCAGCCACTGATCAAAAACATCAGTAACCAAAATTCCCTCAGATCTCGAGGAACCGACCACAGCACCAATGGCATCCGCATGGGAATAGATGGCTGGATTTATATTGCTATTGGAGATTTTGGTTTTTTTGAGGCAGAAGACCGAAGTGGAAAAAAATTGACCATGCTCGGAGGAGGCATTGTTCGCGTGCGTCCTGACGGTACGGAAATGGAAGTGTACGCCCATGGCACCAGAAATATCTATGATGTGGCGATTGATCCTTTCATGAATATTTTCACCCGAGGCAATACCAATGATGGAGGTGGTTGGAATGTTCGTTTTATCGCCTACAACCAGACCGGAGAATACGGCTACCCTAGCCTTTTCAAAAACTTCACCGAAGAGATCCTGCCTGCTTTAGTCGACGTGGGTGGTGGTTCGGGTACAGGTTCTTTTTTCTTGGATGATCCAAGATGGCCTTCTGCTTACAACCACACGCCTTTGATGGCAGATTGGGGAAAAAGTGAGCTTTTTGTACATCGAGTCAAGCCGGATGGGCCAGGTTTTCAGCAGCAAGAAGAGCATTTTCTTAAACTCTCCCAGATCACGGATTTAGATTTGGATGCTTCAGGAATCATGTACTTGTCCGCATGGGACGGTGCCGGCTACCGTGGAAATCCCGAAAAAGGTTATGTCATCCGGATGGTTCCTGTTGGACTCAATCCGGAAGCTGCACCTGATTTCAAAAATTCTACTTCCTCAGCATTGGTTGAATTACTGAAAGCGCCAAACGCAGTAATTCGGTTAGCTGCACAGCAAGAATTACTTCAAAGAGGAGCAAAAGAGATTTCCCCTGAGATCCTTGCTTTAGCTCAAGATAAATCACTTCCCCTGCAAAATCGAGTCGCCGCAGTGTATACCTATGCTCAATTGACATGTGCGGAAGGGATCGAAGCTTTAGCAGAGCTGAGCAAGGAAGATAAGATGAGAGAGTTTGCCTTGAGAGCGTTGTCAGATCGAAAAAGCTGCCTCCAACAGGTCCCTTTAGATGCATTTACCGCTGCTACCCAAGATGCCAACCCGAGAGTTCAGGCTGCTGCTATAATCGGTTTGGGACGAATTGGAAATCCTGAAGCTACCAAAAGCCTATTGGCGATGAAAGTTCCAGGCACTTTTCAAAGTCCCGCTTACCAAACCGAAGGACCTCATGCTACTCCAAATTCAGAAATCATTTTACCTCATTTGGCAGTGAAGGCTTTGGTAGAAATCAAGCCTGTGGATGAGTTGATCGAAGCGATAGATTCCGATGAATCCAAACTTGCACTATGGGCCTTACGGTACATACACGTTACAAAGGCAGTAAATGGATTGATTTCTGCTTATTCAGATGCCAGTCCAGAAGTTCAAAAAGAGATTCTTTTCACCCTGTCACGCACTTATCAACGAGAAGCTCCATACGATGCCAGCTGGTGGTGGGGCACGCGACCTGACACCCATGGGCCTTACTACAAAGGCGAAGAATGGGAAGGTTCTGCCAAAATCCGGGAGTTTCTCCTAGCCCAGCAGACTAACCTCGAGCTACAATCCTATCTCTCAGAGTTGAATGATCGAAACCGATTGGGTATAAATGAACTCGGAACTACCCTTCTTGCCGAAGCTGAAGAAGAGGAAAAAGTCGATCTGGAGTCGATCAAAAACAAAAAAGGTCAAGTTGGAAATTCCTCCATCGAAGATGTGATTTTGGGTGTGGCCGATGTCAAGGGAGATGCTGTAAAAGGTAAGGCCTTGTTTGCAAGTCAGGGATGCTTGGCCTGCCATACCATCGAAAAAGGTCAGCCTATGAAAGGTCCATACATGGGACAGATCGGCTCAATCATGAGTCGAGACCAGATTGTCGAATCTATCTTGAAGCCAAACGCTTCCATTTCACAGGGTTTTGCCACGGTACTTTTGGACACCAAAGACGGAAAAACCTACACCGGCTTTGTCACTGCTGAATCTGCCGAAAAACTTACTATCCGAGATATCGGAGGAAATGCCACAACCCTAGAAAAATCAGCCATCAAAAGCCGAAAGCAATTGGACACTTCGATGATGCCTGCTGGATTAGCCAATTCACTATCCTTCGAGGAACTGGCATCATTAGTCAGCTATTTGCAACAGCAGAAGTAAGCTTGATCAAGAGAAAGGTGAGTCTCGTAGATGGACTCACCTTTCTGTTTTTACTTTATCCTAAAGGAAAATCATGATTCGCCAGGTCCTTATTTCCCTATTTTTCATCCTTTCCGCATGTACTACTACTAAAAAGGAGGAGAAAATCGACCTAGTCTCCCCCGTCGTGGAAGAAGATTTTTATATAATTGAAGGAGAAAATGAACCTCTAGACACACTTTTGGCGCAAAAGGGAAAAGTACTTATTGCCTATAGTGATTGCTATCAGTGTCACCGCGAAGAAAATCGGGCAAAAGGACCTTCCTTTTCTGCTATTGCCAAGCGCTATCCCCTTCAGAAATCCTATATCGAGCTTCTTTCCAGAAAAATCATTTCGGGTGGTTCAGGTACTTGGGGCTATCCGGTCATGAGTGCCCATCCCAAACTTTCAGAAACAGAAGCCCGATCCATGGTGACTTACATTCTTTCAATGGATGTAAAGTAAAACTTAAGGCGACTTGAGTGTTTGTGCTGAAAATGTTTTTAATTCAAAAACTCAATTCACTTGTTTTATGCCTTATCACTTCGTTTCATCTCTTCTATTCCTTTTTTTAACGTCCATTTTACCACTTTCCCAACCTGTCAAGGTAGAAGTGGTAACCAACTATGGGACCATGATAATCCAGTTGTATGATGAGACTCCCTTGCACAGGGATAATTTTATCAAGTTGGTGAAAAATGGCACCTACGACAGCTTACAATTTCACCGAATAATCAAAAACTTCATGGTGCAAGCTGGTGATATCCGGAGCAAACATGCCACACTGACCGACACCTTGGGTGGTTCTGACCTCGGCTATCGGATTCCTGCAGAAATTGTCCCTCAACATTTTCATAAAAAAGGCGCACTCGGAGCTGCACGAACCAACAATCCTGAACGTGCATCGAGCAGTACTCAGTTTTACATCGTACAAGGCAGGGTGATGAATGACAGCCTACTCAATCACAATGAGAATCGAATCAATCAATTTCTTGCCAGTCACTATGCAGTCAATGACCCTGAAAACAAACCGCTCTTAGACTCTTTGGACGCTGCAAGAGTGGCAAAGGACAGTATCTTGGTCAAGGAACTCACTTCCAAATGGACCTTGAGATCAAAGGAGTATAGCAAATTTGAAAGGTATCAACTACCCGAAGCTCATCGGGAGGTTTACAAATCGATAGGAGGATCACCTCACCTGGACCAAAACTACACCTTATTTGGTGAGGTCATTAGTGGATTGGAGGTAATTGATGCCCTTGCTACGGTTCCAACCAATCAAAGAGATAGACCCACTACCGAAGTAAGAATCATCAGCATGAAAATTTTACCTTAAGCAAAATGAAAAGGTTTATAATCGGCAGAATAAGAAGTATCGGGTATGCATTCAAGGGATTTTTCTTTTTGATCCAAACGGAGCATGCCATCATCTCCCAATTAATCATTGCAGGGATTTTTACGGCTATGGGATTCTATTTTGGAATTACCAGAGAAGAATGGATTTGGCAAATCCTGGCAATCGGGATGGTATTGAGTGCCGAAAGCCTAAATACGGCAATTGAAAAAGTCTGTGATTTCATCCACCCCGATTACCACCCAAAAATCGGAATCATCAAAGATGTAGCCTCCGGCGCGGTGACTTTTGCAGCACTTACTTCACTCATTGTGGGCGGTTTAATTTATTTCCCCTATTGGCTCGGATAGCAAATTTTATCAGGACATAGCAGAGACAAAATCCAAAATAAGTTTGTTTTTATAAGTTTTTTCAAAATAAAAAATTTTAAATTAATATTATTTATATCTTTTATTCTGATTTTTTGTAAACAAGAGCCAACCTTGGAGCTTAGGCCCCGTTAGTAGGGATAGTTTTAATAACTAAACTAACTACATAACAACATGCAAAAGAACAGTCAATCCATTACCAAAAAGCTTTTCATTTTGGGGATTAGTATCGGTTCGATTTTACTTTCATCCCCAAGTCAGGCTGCAAAGTCGTCTTTTAGTCCATCTGCAGACTCCGAGTTCAAAGAAGAAATAGAAGTGAAAATTGAAGGTTTTAAAGCGCAGCCAAGCATCATCTTGGTGAACAAAAACCTGGAAGTGGTCGCAGAGTTTTATGGAAGCACTGAAAAGCTAAAGCAGCAATTTGGAGCCACATTCGACAATGCTTCTCTTTTGGCAGGTGATCATACTCAGCGCATCTACTTGATTACTAAATAACTTCTGATTGCAAAATCAACTCAAAGCAGGAAGAAAATCCTGCTTTTTTCATTTAGACGCCAAAGTGGTAATGGGTCTTTCCAAAATTTCAACCATCTCAGTTCGTACCTCAGAAAAGAGTTTTCTAATGCGACAGGTTTCCTCATCCTCACATTCAGCACAAGACTCGTAAAACCTTTCCGAAATACAAGGAATCAATGCAATCGGTCCGTCCATAGCCCGCATTACTTGAGCTATACTGATTTGGCTTGGGTCTTTGGCCAAAGCATAACCACCTTCCGCACCCCGGATACTTTTCACCAACTGATGGGATTTTAAATCACGAAGGATGTTTTCCAAAAATTTGTAGGGTATGTGTTCTTTCTCTGCAATCGCTTTAGCCGAAATAGGCAATAGTTCGGGATGGTCTTGAAGAAAAAGAATGGTTTTAATCGCGTATTTGGCTTTTTTAGAAAGCATGACAAAGATTTTCGACAGATTTTAAAAGTACAAAAAAGAATCTTTCAAATAGTTCGCAATTCATTTTTCGAATTCATCTTAAGTCATTTCCTAGTTTTTTTCAAAAAAAAACCTGCTGTCTATTTGAAAAAATAAATCGGTTTTTACCTTTGCCTATATTTCCTATCATTTTTATAGGAATAATAGATTTTACATAATTTCTCAAACCTATAACATGAACAAAAACCTACTCTTAGCTTGGCTATTACTTTTCTCAGGAATCGCACCCTTATGGTCTCAGACAGCTATTAAAGGAAGAGTAACTGACAGCCAAAACATTCCATTAATTGGAGCTACTGTTTTGATTAAAGACTCTAATACATACACATTAACAGATGAATCGGGCTTCTTTACCCTAGCCAATCAGAAAGAATATCCTATTTCCTTACAAATCAATTTTGTGAGTTTCAAAGAAACTCAGATCACTTTGACCAGTCCTTCGGATCAATTGATTGAAATTAAATTGGAAGACGACCTCGAACTCTCTGAAGTCCTGATCACTGCACGTCGCAGATCGGAAGAGGTACAAAAGGTTCCCATTCCCCTATCGGTAGTCGGAGGCCCTCGGATAGAAGAATCAGGTTCATTCAATGTGAACCGGGTCAAGGAACTGGTCCCAACCGTTCAGTTGTATTCTTCAAATCCCCGAAACACCACCCTGAACATCCGTGGCCTTGGCTCCACCTTTGGCTTGACCAATGACGGCATTGATCCGGGAGTGGGATATTATGTGGATGGCGTCTACTATGCCAGGCCTGCAGCTACCTCCTTGGATTTCATTGATATCGAACAAATTGAAGTATTGAGAGGTCCTCAAGGAACTTTGTTTGGAAAAAATACCACCGCGGGTGCATTCAATATCACCACCCGTCTGCCAAGTTATACTCCGGGAGGAACCGTGGAATTGAGCTATGGGAATTACGGATTCATTCAAGCCAAATCTTCCATTACAGGGCCTCTTTCTAAAAATCTGGCAGCCAGGGTCTCTTTTTCAGGCACACAACGAAATGGAGTAATCGAAAACATCGCTACAGGTAAAGCGATCAATGACCTTAACAATTTTGGCGTGAGAGGTCAATTGTTGTTCAATCCATCCAGTAAAGTTGAACTAATCCTGGCTGCTGATGCCACCTCCCAACGACCTGATGGCTATGCGCAAGTAGTGGCAGGAGTGGTGGAGACGAAAAGAGCGCCATATCGACGATTCGAACAAATCATTAACGATTTGAATTACCAACTTCCATCCAGAAATGCATTTGACCGAATTGTAGATCATGACACGCCATGGAGGTCTAACAATGACCTAGGGGGCATCTCACTCAATACAGATGTGCAATTGGGGGAAGGGACACTCACGTCTACGACAGCTTGGAGGTATTGGAACTGGGGCCCTTCCAATGACCGGGATTTCACAGGATTACCCGTGCTGACGCTTTCCCAAGCCCCATCCAGACATGAGCAGTTTTCACAGGAAATTCGCTATGCAGGTGATTTTTCCAAAAAACTCAGCGGGGTTTTGGGTGTGTTTTACTTAAGCCAAAATCTAAAAACAAGCCCATACCATACTGAGGAATCAGGAGCTGCTCAATGGCGATTTTCCCAAAGTTCAACCAGCGCACTTTGGGCTACACCAGGACTCCTTGACGGCTATGGAATACGAACCTTCTCCACGCTGGAGTCTGTAGGCGCAGCTGTTTTTGGACAATTAGACTGGGCAATCACAGAAAAACTCCACTTTCTTCCCGGAATACGATTCAACTATGATCAAAAAGCCGTGGATTTCAAGAGAGAAACCTATGGAGGGCTCCAAACTACAGACCCTGCCTTGTTGGCGATCAAGCGGTCGGTTTATGCTCCTCAGCAATTTGTAGCAGATGTAGAAGATCATAATTGGTCCGGTCAAGCGACCATTTCCTATCAATTCAACGACAAGATCAACAGTTTCGGGACCTTTTCGACTAGTTACAAGCCCGTGGGAATCAATCTCGGTGGTCTCCCAACTGCCAATGGGCAACCCCTCCTGGAGCTAGCCGAAGTCAAGCCTGAATTTGTCAAGCATTTCGAATTGGGTATCAAAACCACTCCGGTCAAAGGCTCTTCGCTGAATGTCACCTTCTTCAATACCAACATTCAAGATTACCAGACATTAGTTCAGACAGCTGAGGTGGGCGTAAACAGAGGCTACCTGGCAAATGCTGAAGAAGTGAGTGTAACTGGTGTCGAACTTGATGGAAATGTAAAAGTCAGTCCTTTCTTATCGATCAATGCGGCGTTGGCTTATACAGATGCAATCTATGTGTCCTTTCCAAATGCACCGGTGCCATTGGAAGAAACGGGGGGTGAATCTGCTTTCAAAGATATTTCGGGAGGAAGGCTTCCGGGAGTCTCTAAATGGGCTGGCTCATTTGGTGGAGAATACACGAAAGCTGCCAAATTCTTCAAAAAGTCAGGCACCTTTTTCATAGGCACAGATGTGTTTTTCCGATCTGAATTTTCTTCCAGTCCATCGCCTTCGCAGTTTTTGAATGTGGATGGGTATGCCCTAGTCAATGCAAGAGCAGGATTCAGAGTAACAGAAGGGTTCTCAGCCTTTGTTTGGGCCAGAAATCTACTCAATCAAAACTACTACGAGCAATTGCTGCCTGCTGCGGGCAATGCAGGACACTTTGCAGCGGTATTGGGTGATCCTGTTACGTATGGATTGACTTTCCGATATGCATTTTAACTTTTGCAAAAACAGATGAAAGAAAGCCAATTTAAGTTGGCTTTCTTATTAACTGACTCTACACCATCTTACTCTTCCATTTCCCTTTTTTGAAAAAGTACAGAGAAACCAAGGCATGAAATGAATGACAAAGTGCTATCGAAATAAAGACTCCCAAAGATTCTAAGCCCATGGGAAAAGCAAGAAAATAAGCCAATGGCACTTCTATTCCCAAAAGGACAACAATATTTATCCATGCAGGCGTGCGAGTGTCTCCGGCACCATTGAAAGCCTGAGTCAACACCATGCCTATGGCAAAGAAAATGTAACCCAATGCCACCACCCAGAGTCCTTGTGCCGCCACGGCCTTCACAGTCTCTAGGTCAGTAAAGATTCCTGCCAGTTGATTGCTGAACAAGATGTAAATCCCGGTCACCGAGGCTAAGAAAATGACATTGTAACGGGTAGTCAGCCAAACTGCCTGCTCTGCACGTTTGATTTTTTTGGCTCCAAGATTTTGTCCAACCAAGGTGGCCGCTGCACCGGAAAGACCCCAAGCAGGTAAAATCGTAAATATCAATATCCTTGATGCAATGGTATACCCCGCTAAGGATTCCGAGCCAAATTCAGCATTGATCCTGGTGAGAGCCACCCAAGACAAAGAATCGATCAAAAACTGGCCCATGCCTCCTAGAGACAAATCCAAAATCTTCTTGATCGTTAGCCATTTGATTCGGAAATGATGGGAAAGAATTCGAAGCCTATGCTTTCTATTAAACAAATGGTACAGCTGATACAGCACTCCCATACTTCTGCCAAATGTGGTAGCCATAGCGGCCCCATCCAATCCAAACCCATCCCAAGATCCAATTCCGAAAATCAAAATGGGGTCCAAGACAATGTTTAACCCATTTGAAATCCAAAGCGAACGCATGGCATGATGCGCTTGTCCAGCTCCCCGAAAGGCCCCATTGATTAGAAAAAGCAGCATGATCGCTGTATTCCCTGCAAAAACTATTCGGGCATAGTTCGTACCTGATGCAATTACCTCGGCCTCTGCGCCCATTAGCTGCAAGAGCTGAGGCGCAAACATCCAGCCTCCTACTCCCAACACCACTGAAATAATACTGCCTACTACCAATAATTGGAAAGTGGCCGAACCTGCCTCGTCATACTCTTTTTCCCCAAATCTTCTCGAAACTAAAGCTGTGGCTGCCATACTGATCCCAAAGCCAATCGCATAAGTCAAGACAATCACCGACTCCGTCAATCCTACCGTGGCAATGGCATATTCCCCAAGCTTGGCCACGAAGAAAATGTCTACCACCGCAAACGCAGATTCCATCATCATCTCGAGTATCATCGGAATAGCCAAGATGAAAATGGCAGTCTTCAGCGAAAGGCGGGTGAAATCCTGCTCTTTCCCTTGAATTGCATCTTTGATTAATTGCCAGGTCATTGGGATTGAAAAATTGTGATATTGGAAGATTTGAAAATTTTTGATCGGGATCATCCAAATCAGGCTTACTTTCCTTTTGGATGAGAGGTGCAAAAAAAAGAAAAAAACCGCGGGAATTCGCGGTTTTCTTCAGTTATCTAATGATTAAACAAGAGTCCAATCTCAAGCCCCGACTTTTTCGACATGAGCTTCTTTGATCTTTCTTCGGAGGATTTTACCCACGTTGGTTTTCGGTAGTTCGTCGGTGAAATACACTTCTTTGGGCACTTTGTAATTGGTCAAATAGCCTTTGCAATGCTCAATAACCTGCTCCGAAGTGAGTGAAGCATCTTTCTTCACCACATAAGCCACCACCTTTTCGGTAGATTTTGGATCAGGCATGCCAATGACTCCTACTTCCAAGACGCCATTGCAGGAGGCAATTGCATCTTCCACTTCGTTAGGATACACATTGAAACCGGAGACCAAAATCATTTCCTTCTTACGATCGACGATTTTGGTAAATCCATCTTCATCCATCACGCCGATATCACCTGATTTGAACCATTCACCGTGCATCACATTGGCTGTTTCTTCAGGTCTTTTCCAGTAGCCTCTCATCACCTGAGGACCTTTGATGAAAATTTCACCACGCTCTCCGATCGGAACAGGATTACCCTGATCATCAGCTATCATCACTTCAGTATTGGGCAATGGCATCCCGATGGTACCGATTCGCTCAGTGCCATCGATAGGATTACAGGTGGCTACAGGTGCAGTCTCGGTTAGTCCATACCCTTCAGCCAATGGCACTCCGGTGACAGCTTTCCATTTTTCCGCAGTAGCTTTCTGCACGGCCATACCCCCTCCAACTGCGATTTTCAATCCTGAAAAGTCAAGAGATTTGAATGCCTCCTGATTGAGTAAGCCATTGAATAAGGTATTAACCCCGGTAATCACGGTGAAGCGCTTTTTAGCTAAATCTCCCATAAAAGCCTTCATATCTCTCGGATTGGTGATCAATACGTTATGCGCACCAATTTTGAGCATTGCCAGACAATTGACCGTCAAGGCAAAGATGTGGTACAAAGGCAAAGCAGTAATCACAATCTCTTCCTTCTCTCGAAGCTTTGGCTTCATCCAGGCAGAAATCTGCTGCATGTTGGCCACAATATTTCCATGGGTCAATTCAGCCCCTTTGGAGACTCCTGTAGTACCACCCGTGTATTGCAAAAAAGCCGCATCATCCAAGCTGCACTTCACACGCTTCAGCTGATAAGTGGCACCTTTGGAAAGGGCAGCTTTAAGAGAAACAGCACCAGGCAGTGAATAAGCAGGCACCATCTTTTTGACGTGCTTCACGACGAGATTGACAATGGTACCTTTCAGTCCACCCAATAGATCGCCAAGCTCTGTGGTAATGATATGCTTTGCTTGAATCTCAGTTCTGATTTTCTCCAAGTTGGAGGCAAAATTGGCCACGATCACTACCACGTCAGCCCCTGAGTCATTGAACTGGTGCTTCATCTCCGACGGTGTATAGAGCGGATTGGTATTGACGACCACCATCCCTGCACGAAGCGCACCAAACATCACCACAGGATATTGAAGCACATTGGGCATTTGAATAGCTACCCTTGAACCTTTGGCCAATTTCAACTCTTGGGTCAAATAGTTGGCAAAATGAGCACTCAAGCGATCCAACTCACTGAATGAAAGCGTCTTCCCCATGCACTCATAGGCTACCGAGGAACTGAATTTTTTTACACTTTCTTCAAAGAGATCGTTGACGCTGGAGTAAGCATTGCAGTCTACTTCTTTTTCTACCAAGGCTGGATAGAATTTAAACCATGGGAAGTCTTTCATGTCGCGGAGATTTTGGGTGATTCTGTGATTCCAATTACTTAAAATTCCTTTGTTCTACCAAAGGTTTTGAACTAGCTCAAAATTTTTCTGGCAATCAACTCCTTCATGATCTCATTGGTGCCTGCGTAGATCCGCTGTACGCGAGCATCTGCCCAAGCCCTCGCTACGCCATATTCCCACATGTAGCCATAGCCACCATGAAGCTGCACGCACTCGTCGGCCACTTTGCATTGGAGTTCGGTCATGTTGTATTTGGCAGCAGAAGCCATGGCAGAGTCTAATTTTCCTTCATTGTGAAGCAAAACCAAGTAGTCGCAATAGATTCTCCCTTGCTCCACTTGGGCTGCCATTTCGGCCAGTTTGAACCGGGTATTCTGGAAATCCGAAAGGCTTTTATTGAATGCTTTTCGCTGTTTGACATAGTCTATCGTGGCTGAAAGCGCAAACTCTGCCAAAGCCAAGGCTGCCAAAGCAACCACCAATCTTTCCTGGGCCAGTTCGGTCATCAGGTATTTGAATCCCTCTCCCACCTTTCCCAACAGATTTTCTTTGGGAACCTTCACCTCTTCAAAAAACAATTCGCAGGTATCTTGGGCATGAAGGCCGACTTTTTCGAAGGGTACTCCCTTTGAGAAACCAGGCATGTCTTTATCAATCAGAAAAAGTGAAATGCCTTTAGCACCTTTAGTAGGATCTGTTTTGGCAGCGACCACTACGACATCAGACAAATAACCATTGGTAATAAAGGTCTTGGAACCATTGATCAGGTAATGATCGCCCTGGTCCACCGCGGTAGTTCGCATACCCTGCAAGTCGGACCCTGCACCCGGTTCGGTCATGGCGACCGCTCCGATGTACTCCCCTGAAATCATTTTTGGGATATATTTATGCTTTGCTGCCTGAGTAGCATAGTGCAAAATGTAAGGCATTACGATGTCACTATGCAGGGGATACCCGATCGCGGGACCTGAACAGCCACTCAAACCAAGCTCTTCGATCAAAATGGCATTGTATCGAAAGTCTTTCAGATTCAAACCACCCAACTCTTCCGGGGCTTGCATACCTAGGAATCCATTTTCACCGAGCTTCAGCCAAGATTCCCGGCTAACCATCTTTTGCTTTTCCCATTCCGCATTTTTGGGAGTAATCTCTTTGGCGATAAAATCGCGAACACTCTGTCTGAAAAGTTCATGCTCCTCGGTGAAGAGCGATCTGTGTAGTCCGAACATATTTGGGTTTAGTTTTTCTTATTTCAAAAATAGAGAATTTAGCTTGTATGCCTTTTCACTTGGAAAATGTGAAAACCGAATCTTTTCCTTTTTTTCAAAAAAAAACCCGGATTCTAAGTCCGGGTTTTAGCCTTTGTTCTATCTGGATTATTTTTCAAAAAACAGTTCCTTGGATCGACCTAGGTTGTCAGTCACTTTTACATAAACCTCCTCTGGACTTATTCCCTTGAGTTTATAGTTCTTTTTGAAAGCAGCTGGTTCGTTTACTTTTTCTGAGAAGATTAACTTATTGGTTTCATTATGCCTGATCTGTACATCCACACCGGGACTGTCCAATCCAGCTACAGTAAGGTTGATGGTCTCGTCGCTGACCTTTTTCCCGAAAGCTACCAAAGGCAATTCCTCGGTTTTTTTCAGTGGCTCAAATGTCGAAATCTCATAAGTTACCTCTTCCTGATCAGTGGAAATTTTGACTTGGTACTCCCCGCATGGCATGAGGTCAAGATTGTACGGAATTATCAAATCCTTGTCACCGACTTTAACTTTCCGCTGATGAAGCTTTTTACCAAATTGATCCAGAATAGATACTTTGGCTTCGCCTACTCCACCTTTAAGAAGCACGTTGACGGTTTTAAATTTTGCTTTGACTTCGGACAATGCCATCAAGTCGTCGGAAGCATTTGCTGCAAGGCTGCTTAAAGATAAAGCACCTGCAAGAGCGAAAGTGAATAAGGTTTTCATAATGATTTGTTGGTTTAGTGTTGTGCTAAGCTTCTTGCCAAGCGCATACCAACATGCCAAAACGAAAAAAATGAACTGCGTAAAAAACCAAATAAATTGATTAAAAAAACTGGATGAGGTTTTTTTGGTCAGTTTACCTTAATCCGAAAATTCCTCATTTTTTGACCACTTCTGGGAAAATGCTTGTCCACTTGTCACAAGACCGAACAGATTACTAGGAAAAAAGAATAAAACACGGGTTGCACGAGTTTGCTAAAATTAAGGAAAGTTAATTTTGATTTATTTTCAAACTCATTGAAATCAACCAGTTAGGAACAAAAAAACCTGTACGGGATCGTACAGGTTTCGTCCGAAATGAGACTAGCTTTAGCCCAAATCAAAAGGCATAGCCAAACCCAAAGCCTGCGAATAGCGGCCAAAAACCGTTGTTGTTAAAAATGGGTGTAAGGCTAACTCTCCAGGTAAATCCGCCATCCACCGGTATTTTACGATAGCCAAAGTTCATCGTACCCATCACACTCGGCGAACCGTCCACTGGAAGTATAAATTCGTAAGGATATTCCTCCGAAGAAGTACTGGTGCAGATATACATGCCATTGGTATCCACATAGCCGGAGGTACAATAGGAATAGCGCTCATTGTTAAAAGCGAAAAAGGTAAGCCCAGCTCCTAACTCGAAGTAATGAGGGCCTTTGCCATAGAGTCGATTGACCATTACCGGCAAGGAGAAAAAGGAATCTCCCTCTCTGCCGTAACCGCCCGCCCCTACTCTCATCCCCCAAGAATCCATCCGGCTCTGATCAAATCTAAAATCATAATTGAAGCTGTAAGCCATACCTGCCCCTCCAAGTTCGAGGTAGACAGATCGATAAGGTGTGATCACTTCCTGTGCCTGAATACCATAGGCAGTAAGGAATATAAACAAGGAAAGCAGTGCTTTTTTCATAGTGGGTTTAGTTTAGATGTTGCTAAATTAGAACGATACCGGCCACAATCCTGCTACAGATTTAAACTTTGGCAGGAAAAATCCACCCCACTAGAACAATTCCCAATGCTTATTTAATTTTAAGGATGTTGAGAATAAGGAGATTGATCAGGATGAGAAATAGAGGCACTCAATTGTTTTCGCTACTTTTTGTAATTGCAATGATCCAATCTTGCATTCGAATTGACGAAGATCCCTACAATCGTTGTCCCTCTCCCAAAGCAGCCAACGCTGTTGGCATAAAGCAGGTTTTCTTCAGCCCATACAAAAACCAACGGTATGCTACGGCCTCAGATACAGTTTCTATTTCCGATTTCAGGTACAATTTCGAATTAGATCTAAGCCTGATCGGAAATAGCAACTCTTCTGACTCTAGCCTTGCTTATCCCTTGGTCTGTGAGGAGACTTTTCGTATCGAAAATATTTCCAACTTGGCCGTAATATTAACTAACCCCTTTGCCGGGCTTCCTGTAGGCACCGATATTTCTTATGCACTACTTACCCCCGAAGGCAAAAACATAGCTCAACTTAAGACTTTCGACCAAGTCAGTGTTTACTTTGGAGCAAAATTAACTCTGAAGCCAAACACCATTACTCAGCTAAAAAGCAGAATATTTGTATTCTTTAAAGATGGATCGAGATCCTATTTAGACGCCACTTCACCCTATTTGAAAACCAACTGACCCCATGCTAAGAAAAATTTTCTTGGGCCTCTTTGCATCAGCTATGATTCTAGCGGTACTTTACATGCTAGGACCGAAAGTTCAAGAGGAAAAACTTACCATTCATTTTCCGGAAGTTCCCACCCAACTAGATGAACTAGAAGCCTACCTCAAGCAGCGGGAAGATACTGTCAAAGGACTTAAACCCGGAAACGAAGCCTACATCCAATGGGCAGACAGCACCAAGCAAAAAACCACCTATTCCATAGTTTACATTCATGGGTTTGGTGCGGGGCCTATGGAAGGAGATCCAGTTCATCGATTTTTAGGCGAACATTTCGGAGCTAATGTATTTGTGACCCGTCTACCTGAACATGGCATTCGTCGGCCAAATGGAATGGAGTACATGACTGCTCAAAAACTGGCGGATGGTGCAGGAGAAGCATACCAAATCGGCAAAAGCCTTGGAGATTCGGTCATTGTGGTCGGCACCTCGATGGGCGGTGCCCTTACATTGCTTTTGGCAAGTCAGCAGCCGGATATCAAAGCGCTAGTCCTGTATTCCCCGGCAATTCGAGACGCAGGTGGCAGACTGGAGACATTTTTTAAACCTTGGACCAAGCTGATCATGGAAAAAACCATGACGGAAAACGGGTCAATGGACATGAAGCGTACTGGAGAAAAAGGTCAGTTTTGGTCTGAAGTGCAACATATCAACGGCTATGAAAGTCTAGCCAAACTGATGTATAGCAACATGAACAAGGTGACTTTTGAAAAAGTGAAGCAGCCTGTCTTTTTGGGATATTATTATAAGAGTGAACAGGAACAAGACTTTGTGGTATCAGTGCCCAAAATGCTGGAAATGTACGGTCAGCTTGGAACAGCACCTGAATTGAAAAAAGAGATGGCATTTCCAGGAACAGCTGACCATGTCATCGCCTCATCGATCACCTCCAAAGATTGGCAGACAGTCATGTTCAGCACCATTGATTTTCTGGAAAATGTGGCCAAAGTTCCGGCCCGTGCTGCTTTTCAGGAACGCGTAGAGGAAATGGCCAAAGCGAACGAATTACTCAAAGAAATCCAAAAAGACTGATCAACCAAGCACAACTTCTTTGCAGCCCTTCCTACGGCAATAGGAAGGTTAATGCTTGTGGCCAAAACATGTGAAAAAGCAAAACTTTTTACTGCATCAAACCCTTCATCCTCATCAAAAACTTTATCCCAAACCTTTTGAAACAAACGCAAATGAGAAAACAACTACTCAAAATCGCTTTCCTTTACTTTGCAACTTCTTTTTGCTTTTTCACTACCTCTTTTGCTCAAGAAGTGAAAAGCACGCCAAAGCTTCGATTGCTTATTAATGGTGCACTCGAGCTTGGAGGTGACCCAGTAGCTACGGTTGCATTTACCAATGGGGATTCTCAAAAAGTAAATGCAGGTCAGGGAATTTCAGTTGGTGTAGGTGGAGAATTGAGCATGCTCAAAAATGAGCAGTTTCGTCTAAGAGGAAGTATTGGGATCAAATATGTGACCACCGCTGCTGACAATGCACACATTCGACTTACTCGAATCCCGATGATTTTTACTGCCAACTGGGTCATTCAAGACGACTGGAGAATCGGAGCAGGAATTGTAAGCCATCAGGCAATCCGATTCAATGCAGACGGTGTGGGTAGAAATTTTAGCCTTACCAGCCCTGCAGGGCCAGTGATAGAAATAGCTTACAAAGGCATTGGACTTTCATACACCATTCTAACTTATGAGGACGAATTTGGCGTTTCATACGGCGCTAACGCGATCGGACTCACTTTTTCAGGAGTAACTCCTCGAAGAAAGTAAGTCTTCAGGTTTTAAAAAAATGTGATCCTAGAGAAAGGATAATCCAACTCATGCCTAAGTAGAAAAGCCGGAGCAGTTACCTACTCCGGCTTTATTTATTCTTCAATTCATGATCAAAAAGAAGCACGAAAAGGAACTGCAGGCAAATTGATCGAATTGGTCAAATTCACTTCCGGATTGTCTGCCCAAGCATAGCGGATTCCAACTGGGGTAAGACCTTCTGGAATGGTCAAAGTCACTTGTTCCAAGCCTGAAATGATCCCTTTAGCCACCTCAAATTGGCCTTCGGCATCTTCCAAAATAAACCCTGCAACTGAGTCTCCACTACTCAACTTCAGCCCATCTCCTACTTCACCAAAAGTAAGCATCAATTGATTTCCTTCCCGCTTTATTTCTTTGAATATGGGCCCGGAAGCCAACACATCTTCATCAAATGCCACTTTTCGAGCCTGTAGCCAAAGTCTTTCACCCACATCCTTTTTATTCCTCGGATGAATATCTTCAGCCTCGCCGATATCAATGATCGTAGCCATTCCTGTTTTGGGGAGTTCCAAAGTCTTGGTCTGTGCTTCTCTCAATAGTGCCCAATTGCTATCCGGCTGCAATTCCTTTCGTTCCATGAAATTGGCTAACTGTACAAACAAAAAAGGCATTTCCTCTTGTCCCCACCTCGTCTTCCAGTTGGTAATCATCGTACCAAACAACTCTCTGTACTCCTCCGGCCGTCCGGCATTGCTTTCGCCTTGATACCAAATCACTCCTTTGACCGAGTAGTTTGTCAACGGCGCAATCATGGCATTAAACATAAATCCCGGCTTCCAATTCAAATACTCCACTTTGGGAAGTTGAGGCTCGACCACGTCATTGGAATAAGACCAAGCACCTTCGAGATTGATTTTCTTTCCGCTTTGAGTCAGGTACATTTCACCCGATGATCCGATCACTGGTCGATTGTCCCAAGTATTGATCGCTCTCACAGTCAGGACGTTTTGTCCCACCTTGAGCAGCTCTTCCGGAAGATCCATGACAGGCATCGGTGCGCCCCAGTCTTTGTAATGAATCTGAACTCCATTGAGGTAAACAAACGCCATCTGCTCCACTTTAGCCAAGGTGAGCGAGACAGGAGCTTTGGAGGAAAGGTTGAATTTTTTGCGTGCCCACGCGATGTGCTCAAGGGGATTTGATGAAGGCAAAGAAATACTTTTCCAGCCCGGTTCGGGGTAGGCAAGCGAAGCTACTTCCCCTGCCATGAGTGAATCAGGACGGCGGACCAGCAAGTCTCTCATCTCTTTACGCTTCTCATTTTCGGTAAGAATCTCCTTCCATTTGGCTTGATTTTCTATGATTTCTTTGGATTCTTCGGTGTAAGACCTGTCTTTGATATTAGCCAGAATAGATGCTTCCGTCCAGCCTTCAGCAGGCGTGCCACCCCAGTTAGACTCGATGATTCCTACCGGGACATTTTTTTCGAGGTGATTTTTCTTGGCAAAAAACCAAGCTACTGCAGAAAAGTCCGGTAAATTATCCTGATTGGCTATTTTCCAACTACCTCCGGAAACATCATCTTTTTCCTGGGCACTGTAGTCCTGAGGCACTTTAAAAAATCGGATCTGAGGAAAATCGGCATTAGCAAACTCCTCTTCCCTGCCAATTACTCCGGCCTTGAGTGCCCATTCCATGTTGGACTGACCTCCGGCTACCCACACATCACCTAGGTACACATCTGAGATTTTCTGAACATTGACCTCCAACTCATAAGGTCCTCCAGCGGGCATAGGAGGCAGTTGAACTATCCAAGTACTGTCTTCAAGCACTTTGGTACTTCCCACGGCACCAGCCAGTGAAACTCTCACTTTCTCATTGGGAATCCCTTTTCCCCAAATCTGAATGGTCTGGTCACGCTGTAATACCATACCTTCTGAAATCAATCGGGGAAAGGCAACCGGAGACTGTGGGATGGGGACTTCACAACTCCAAAGCAAGATCAGTATTCCAAGTGCTGCAAAATGACTTCTCATAAATTCAAGGGTTAAAAGAAAAAGGGAGGCTTTTGCCTCCCTTCAAGTTCGATTAAATGAATCGATTTATCAAGTTTTCGAAATACTCCTGCTTTCCGCTGAATTGGGTAGGTTCACCCACTTCAAACGCATAGGTTCTGAGATCTTCCAAAGTCAGCTTACCTTCCTCAAAGGCTTTTCCTTTACCGGAGTCAAAGCTAGCATAGCGATTCTTTCTGCGCTCGAGGTAATCAGACTTCTCCATGATATCAGCGGCGATGATCAATCCTCTCGCAAAAGCATCCATACTTCCGATATGCGCCAAGAATAAATCATCCGGATCGGTAGAGTTTCTTCTCACTTTCGCATCAAAGTTGACTCCACCACCCTGCAATCCACCTGCAGCTAAAATCACCAACATGGATTCAGCGAGCTCTTGAAGGTTCAAAGCAAACTGATCGGTATCCCAACCGTTTTGGTAATCACCTCGGTTGGCGTCAATTGATCCCAACATTCCTGAATCGGCAGCTACCTGAAGCTCGTGCTGAAAGGTATGACCCGCCAAGGTTGCGTGATTGACTTCGATATTGAGTTTAAAATCTTTGTCCAAACCAAAGTGACGCAAGAATCCGATTACTGTTTCTGAGTCATAATCATACTGGTGCTTTGTAGGCTCCATCGGTTTTGGCTCAATAAAGAAGGTCCCTTTGAATCCGTTCTTTCTGGCATAGTCTCTAGCCATAGTCAAGAATCTAGCAAGGTGCTCTTTTTCACGTTTCATATCGGTGTTGAGCAAGGACATGTATCCTTCTCTACCACCCCAGAACACGTAATTTTCACCGCCCAACTTGATGGTAGCATCGAGAGCATTTTTCACCTGAGTACCTGCAAAAGCCAATACGTCAAAGTTTGGATTGGTAGAAGCACCGTTCATGTAGCGCGGATTGCTGAATACATTGGCTGTACCCCAAAGCAACTTCACTCCGGAAGCTTTTTGGTGATCTGCTGCATAATCCGTAATGATCTGCATGCGCTTTTCGTATTCGGCAAGACTTGGGCCTTCATCGATCAAGTCGATATCATGAAAACAGTAGTAATCCACGCCGATTTTGGTAATGAATTCAAAAGCTGCATCCATTTTATCTTTGGCACGCTGGATAGGATCCGCACTGGCATCCCATGGATGCACGATCGTGCCTGGTCCAAATGGATCACCGCCGGTGCCGCAGAAGGAATGCCAGTAGGCAATGGCAAACTTGAAGTGCTCCTTCATAGTCTTGCCCGCGATCACGCGATTTTCATCATAAAAGCGAAACGCTAATGGATTGTCGCTTTCTCTTCCTTCAAACTGGATTTTACCGATGTTTGGAAAATAAGTCTTTGACATTGTCTTTTTGGGTTTTTATAAAATAGGAAAATAGGTTATTCGTTGCTTAACATGCAAAAGGTATCAAATCTCTCTGCTTTTAATCAGTTCAGAGAGGCGTCTTTCCCAATTCGCATAAACTTCTTCGTAAACGTCATAGAAATTGGTGTTTGGCTCCAAGGTCTCAAGAAGCTCAAGGCCATGAAAAGCCTCTGATTCGGTACCGAAAATCCCGGCTCCAATTCCTGCACCTCTTGCTGCGCCTTGTGCTCCGTCCGTGTTGTACAATTCCAGATTTACCCGGTTCATGTGTACAAAAGTCTTACGGAAAAGCGGACTCAAAAACATGTTGGCATGACCTGCTTTTACGGTTTGTAGGTTCATTCCCATGTCTTTCATGATTCTGAATCCATACGTCAAAGCCGACACGATGCCTTCCTGTGCTGCTCTGACCACATGTTTTTTGTCATGCTTAAGCAAATCCAATCCAAGGAGCTGAGCGCCTACAGGCTTGTTTTTCATGATTCGTTCCACTCCGTTTCCGAAAGGAATAAAGACCAATCCTTCTGATCCGATCGAAGCTCCGTTTCCAAGACTGTTCATTTCTTCATAGGTGATTCGAGGTCCACCCATGACTTTTTTCAACCAAGAATTCAGAATTCCAGTGCCATTTACACAAAGTAACACACCATAGGAAGGTTTTTTCTGTGAATGGTTGACGTGGACAAAGGTATTCACTCGAGAATCCGGATCATAGAGTGGCTCATCACATACTCCATAGACCGTTCCGGAAGTCCCAGCTGTTGTTGCAAGCTCTCCGGGTTTGAGGACTTGAAGAGAAAAAGCATTGTTAGGCTGATCACCTGCACGGTAGGCAATTGGTATACCGGCTTCCAATCCCGTTTCCTTTGCTGCAGCGGATGATACTTTCCCCTGAACTGAAAATGAAGGAACTACTTCAGGAATCCATTCTTTGGCAATTTCCATAGCCGTCAGGAGCTTTTCACTCAATCCATTTTGCTTGAAATCCCAAAAAATCCCCTCCGACAACCCTGTCTCTGAGGTTATGATTTCTCCGGTCAGCTTCATCGCAATGAAATCTCCTGGGAGCATGATTTTGTGAATTTTAGAAGCTATCTCAGGTTGATTTTCAATCACCCAACGAAGCTTGGAAGCGGTGAAATTGCCCGGCGAATTAAGCAAGTGCGGCAGGCAGTAGTCTTTGCCCAAGTCAGCAAAAGCTTTCTCTCCGATCGCCACGGCACGACTATCACACCAAATAATGGACGGACGGAGCACCTGTTGATTTTTATCCACACAGACCAAGCCATGCATTTGGTATGCGATGCCGATAGCCTTAAGTTCTCCCTTTTTGACTTCAGCTTTATGCTGAACAAAGGAAATACATTCTTTGACATACTTCCACCACATGTCGGGGTCTTGTTCGGCCCAGCCAGACTGCGGGGAATTGATGGGCATTTCCTCTTCCGGAAATGCCTTAGAGGCAATTGATTTGCCTGAATCAGCGTCAAGAAGGGAGGCTTTCACCGATGAACTACCGATGTCCAATCCCAATAAAAGCTTTCTCATTTTACCAGAAGATAGTGTAAAGCGCAGCGATGATACCCGAAATCATGATAGCACCGATCTTAAATCCTGTACTGGTACGGAACAAGTCAGCATTGACATCAATGCTGTTTGGATGATCCTTCCCTTTGCCCTCCACCAAAGAGATGACAATCATCAAAATAGCTAAAATCAAGAATACCAAACCCATTCGATCGATAAATGGTAAGGCAGGAAACACCACTTTAAGCACAACCGAAAGAGGAATACTCAAGGAAGCTCCAACCAAAGCGGCATTGGAAGTGGTCTTTTTCCAGAACACACCAAAGAAGAAAATCGCAAAAACACCCGGGCTGATAAATCCGGTATATTCCTGAATAAACTGGAATGCCTGATCCAACTGACCCAAAGCAGGGGCTACAATAGCTGCGATTACAAAGGCAACCACCGCAGTGATTCGGCCTACTTTTACCTGATTTGCTTCAGAAGAATTTTTTCCAAAATACTTACTGTAAATGTCCATGGTGAAAATGGTCGAGGTACTGTTGGCCATAGAAGCCAAAGAAGAAACAATTGCTGCAGTCAAAGCCGCAAAAGCAAGACCTTTCAATCCTGTAGGGAGTACTTGGAGAAGGGTTGGGTAAGCACGGTCAGACTTGATAATTCCTGTCACAGGATCTTTCATAGACTCAATGAAAGAAACGTCCATTCCTTTGTTCACAATCACCAAAGCTGCAATACCAGGTATAACCACGATCAAAGGCATCAGAAGCTTAAGGAAACCTGCGAAAATCATCCCTTTCTGTGCTTCATCCAAGCTCTTGGCCGCCAGGGCACGCTGTGTGATGTATTGATTGAATCCCCAATAGCTAAGGTTGGTAATCCACATCCCGCCTACCAAAACTGATAGCCCCGGCAAATCCAAATACGCATCTCTTGTACCTCCTTTTCCATCAGGAATCATCATTTCACCTTTGGAAAGGATCATGGAAAAGTGACCCGGAACTTCTTTTCTCAAAAGATTGAGCCCTTCCCATGCATCTCCATTACCCACCATACCAAGGGCAATGTAGGTCGTGGCCAAGCCACCGGCAATCAAGAAAACTACTTGAATCACATCTGTCCACGCTACCGCTTTTAGACCACCATAAATGGAATAGATCATTGCAAAAAGTGCCAGACCAATGATTCCATAGGTTAATGGCACGTTCAGAATGGTATTCAAGCTTAGTGCACCCAAGTAAAGTACTGAAGTCAGGTTAACAAAGACATAAAGCAGAAGCCAGAAAACAGCCATGGTGGTTCTCACTCGGGTATCGTAACGATCCAAGAGGAAACCAGGCATGGTATAAATACCCTTTTTGATGTAAACCGGTAAAAAGAAAATAGCAACGACCAACAGGGTAGCTGCAGCCATCCATTCATAAGTAGAGATTGCTAGCCCAAGTGCAAATCCGGAACCGGACATCCCGATAAATTGCTCTGCCGAAATATTGGAAGCAATCAACGAAGCGCCGACAGCCCACCAAGGGAGGGCTTTACTGGCAAGGAAATAATCAGAAGAGTTTTTGACATGGCCTTTCTTCTCACGGGAAACGAAAATTCCCATACCGATGATCAGAAAGCAGTAGCCAAAGAAGACGAGTAGGTCAATGGGTTCTAAGAGCATACGCGAAGGTTAATTGAGGTTTTTGGGTAATGAGTAAGGTTATTAGTTTAAAATTTACATTTTAAGGTCGATAAATATAAGGGATTGGATCTAACTGAAAATATCCCAAACTTCTAATTGGAGTATTATTCGAAAATTTCTTGAAGGAAAGGAATGGATTCAGTAGAAAATTTGGAAGAACCGATTGATTCCAAATAACTAATACCTGTGACATTGGAAGTCCATACTTTATCCGCTGACAGCAAATCATCTAATTCAAACTCACCCTCGACGATGGGAACGTCAGCTTGAACCAGATTATCCATTATTACCGACCGAGAAACACCCGCAATGCATCCACAGGAAAGACTAGGAGTAAAAACCACCCCCCTTTTCTCCCAAAAAATAGACGAAGCACCTGCCTCAGCTACTTTTCCTCTCGTATCCAACAAAATGATTTCATCCCATCCTTTTTGCTGTCTTTCCATTCCAGCTAATACATACGGTATGGCATTCAAGGTCTTACACCTGCTCCACAAGGAAAAAGACAAAGCAACCTTATTGGATACACCGGCAATCTTTTTCAATAATGGGGCTGCTTGGAATGGTTCGATCATGAGGACTTGAACCGATTCGTTATCAAGTGGAGTATATTTCCCAAGACCCGATCTAAAAATGGTCCAACGGACACGAAGCTTTTGATCCGAAAATTGATGGCTCAAAAAATCCGACAATCCGTGAATATCAATTTGGCTTTTCGAAATTCCTAAAGTTTCCAAACCAAGAATCAATCTGGATCGATGCTCATCAAAGAACTTGATCCCTCGACCATCGTAAACCATTGTTTCAAAAATCCCATCACCAAAATTGATTCCCCTGTTGGGTATTGAAAAAGTATCTTGTGAAAGCCAAGTTTGAGTTTGGGGATCAAAAACAAAAGTTGTATCAGTATCGCTCATGATTATGTTCGTTTTCGGTCAGATTATATATCTGTTCTGAATCAGAGGTGTTAAAATAGATAAACAAACCATCGAATAGGGCGGAAAAATACCGATAGATTGCAAAAAATGAAGTAATCTTGAATCTCTAATTGAGTTAGCATTATAATTGGGCAATACGGACCTATGGCGAATAAAAGCAGTGTATTTGATATGATTGGACCGGTGATGATCGGACCTTCATCCTCTCATACTGCCGGAGTGGTCAGAATCGCAAGAGCTGCAATTCGAGTACTCGGAGGAGTTCCTGATGAAGCTACAGTAACTTTTTATAATTCCTTTGCCAGAACTTATGAAGGACACGGCAGTGACCGGGCTATATTAGGTGGCTTGATGGATTTTAAAACCGATGATCCAAGAATCAAAAGTGCCTTGGAAATGGCTTCAAGCTCAAACTTAAAATACATCTTCAAATCTGTCGGAAATTCTTCCATCCACCACCCCAATACCATCAAGCTCAACCTGAAAAAAGATGGAAGATCTATAGAAGTTGTAGGAGAAAGTCTGGGGGGCGGAGTGATTAATATTGCAGAAGTAGATGGATTTGTAGCCAATTTTTCCGCCCAGTCACACACCTTAATCATTAAGGCAGATGACGTTTCCGGCGCCATTGCCTTTATTTCCAGTGTAATCGCTCAGGAAAAAACCAACATTGCCACCATGTCTGTCTCCAGAAAAGGAAAAAATGACTTGGCTTGCCATGTCATAGAAATGGACACCGGTATCAGAGAAATTACAACCTCCTATTTAAAATCCCTTCCATGGGTAAAAGAGTTAATTTACATTCCCTACATTGATCTTTAACCATCACGTAAACCAACTGAATCAAAAATGAAAAAACTTTTTCTCCTGTTGTTTTTTGGCCTCTTTTGGATGCAGCAAACACAAGCCCAGACTAATGTTCCTTCAGGTCCATTAGACTTGGAGACCTGTGTTGCAGTGGCCATCGAAAACAACCTTACACTCAAAAGAACTGAGCTAAACCAACAAATCACAGAAGCTAACCTGATGGAAAGCCAAGGTAGAAGGTTGCCAAGCTTAACCGCCGGAGCTAGCTCAGGTTACCGATGGGGTCGTTCAATCAACCCCGTAACCAACTTGTTTGAAACCAGAAGAATCGGCAACGTAAACCTTTTTGGTAATACCGGCGCCCCGATTTTCCAAGGGATGAGAATCAACAACAGCGTAGCCCAAGCCAAAACAAACCTGGAATCAGGCATGTACACACTAGAGGCTACCAGAAATGACATCACACTCAATGTGATCAACCTTTTCATTGATGTGGTATTCAATAGAGAGCAGGTTAAAATCGCTGAGAACCAACTCAAAACTACCACCGAACAGCTTGTTAGAACCAAAAAGCTGGTAGAAGCTGGCTCTCTCCCACTTTCTGATCAGTTGGATCTTCAATCGCAAAACGCGACCAATGAACTTAATTTGATCAACGCAAAAAACGGGCTTCGATCAGCTAAGTTAAGCCTTGCACAAGCCTTACAGATTCCATTCACGGATAGTTTTGACGTAATCGAACCTGAATATGAGGTAAGCCGTGCAGCTATGACAGGAGAAACTCCAGCAGAGATTTTTGAAGTAGCCGTTAAATTGATGCCTCAAATCAAAGCTGCTAATGCAGATGTGAAAAGTGCAGAGTATGGGGTTAAAATCGCAAAAGGCGCATTCTACCCTTCTCTGGATGCTGGTATCTCTGCATTTTCCAACTACGTAGATCAGGCATTTATTCCTGGATCCAGAGAAATCATCCCATTCAAGACTCAAGTGGACAATAACTTTTCACAGTCTGGTACTTTGAACCTTAGCATTCCTATTTTTACCCGGTTTGGAAACAAAGCAAATCTTCAAAGAGCAAAAGTACAGCAGCAACTTGCTGAAGTTTCTGAAATGGAAGCCAAAAACAAACTCAGACAAGATATCGAAACAGCTTATAACTCAGCTTTTGCAGCTGAACAATCCTATCAGGCATCATTGATTCGAGTAAAAAGTCTGGAAGAAACTTTCCGAATCGCTCAACAGCGATTCGACTTAGGCGCTATCAACTCAGTCGATTTTCAGGTTGCACAAAACAACCTGTTCAATGCACAGGCAGATTTACTTAATGCCAAATACACTTATATTTTCAGAATCAAGGTGCTTGATTTCTATTTAGGAAACCCCATCAATCTTAACTAAACCATGGCTACTAAAAAGTCTAACAAACTACTCTATTACCTACTCGGAGCAGTAGGTTTGATTATTGTATTTGCCATCATTGGCCGTTCTGCAGGCTGGATTGGCGGAGCAAAAGAAACCGAAGTGGAATTTGCTACGGTAAAGAAAACAGCGATTATCGAAAAGGTGAGCGCATCAGGAGAAATTCAGCCTGAGGTGGAAGTTAAACTTTCTCCTGACGTGGCTGGTGAAATCATCGAACTGAATGTGCAGGAAGGTGACTCCGTAGAAATGGGAAGGCTACTTGTCAAAATCCGACCTGACAACTTCATCTCTGCTTTGGACCGAACCCGGGCTAATCTCAACCAACAAATGGCAAACTTGGCTCAATCCAAAGCTAGCCTACAGCGTGCAGAAGCACAGTTTACCCGATCTGAACTGGATTTCAAAAGACAAAAGACACTCCATGACTCCAAGGCGATTTCTGATGCGGATTATGAGCAGGCTGTTGCCAATTACATCACAGCTCAAAAAGATCTGGAAGCTGCCAAGCAAAGTGTTGTTGCTGCAGAATTTATTGTAAAGAGCTCCCAAGCTTCCGTCAATGAAGCATCTGAAAACCTTCGATTGACCAACGTAAATTCTCCAGTTTCGGGAATTGTATCCAGTCTTAAAGTAGAGCAAGGTGAAAGAGTCGTAGGAACTCAGCAAATGGCAGGTACTGAGATGATGACCATCGCTGACCTTTCCAGAATGGAAGTCAGAGTAGATGTAAACGAAAATGACATCGTAAGACTTTCTCTCGGAGACACTACCATCATCGACGTGGACGCCTATTCTTCTACGGGTAAAAAATTCAAAGGAATCGTAACCAGCATCGCAAACACGGCGAACACCAAGGCCTCTGCCGATGCAGTGACCGAATTCAAAGTGAAAATCAGAATCCTGAATGAATCCTACCAAGACTTGGTAAAAGCTGGAAACCGTTATCCTTTCCGTCCAGGAATGACTGCTTCAGTAGAAATTATGACCAATGCCAAAAATGATGCTGTGGCTATTCCACTCTCCGCAGTAACCACCAGAGAAACGCATCAAGACACCCTTTCGGGAGGTACCACAAAGTCTAAAGAAATTGTATTTGTCAGCGAAAACGGTGAGGCTAAAATTCGTGTGGTAAAAACAGGCATCTCTGACTACGAAAACATTGAAATTCTTGAAGGATTGAAAGAAGGAGATGAAGTGATCTCCGGCCCCTATTTCGTGGTAAGCAAACAGCTCAAAGAAGGCGAAAAAGTAAAAAAGGCGAGCGCAGTAAAACCTGAAGAGAAGGAAGAAGAGAAAAAATAACTTCCCTTTGAATAAATAGAAATCCCCATCCAAATCAAATTGGATGGGGATTTTTGGTTTTAGTCAGATAGGATTGATTTTATCTTGCCAACTTAAGTGTCCTCAATAAATGTTATGACCAAGTTGGATGAATTGATTAAAAACTTCAGAAAAGGTCCTGATCTGTAGATTGATCTATTGCGGACTGAGCGGAGTCGAAGTCCCTTTCTATACCTCCGTGCGTGTCCCAACTCACGGTTTTGAGGAAAATGGATTTTTTTGGATGTATTAGGCCGTCGTAAAGAAATTAATGGAATTTTCAATCTAATCATGCGATTTTAAAGCTGTTAGTGAAGACTCTAACAGCGGCGAAGGTTGTTGGTAGAGATCCTACCAGCGGCGAAATCTAGATAGAACCACTAGCCATATAAAGACGATAAATCCCCATAAACTTACCTTACCTCCAAGTATACCTCACCCCCAGAAATCCTCTGATGCCCTGATTGGGAGCAAACATGTACGTCGGGTCAAAAGTAAGTCCATTCGGATTTTCTGGAGTTGGGACCACATTCCCTACTCCGTCAAAAGTCACCCCACGATCAAAAGGATCAAAAGCTCTCGCTATGCTGTTGGCAGGAGGTGTATAATTCAGTAGATTTTTAATCCCTCCATAAATCTCCCATTTTTCCCCCAACCCTTTGGTGACCTGGATATTCTGTAAACTCCACCAAGGGGAATACTCAGCTCGGTCATCCAATTCACCCAAGAGCGGAAGTCTCATCGGACTATACACATTTCCGGTATAGTCAATCGTCAGTTCCAAGGGATGAAGGTGATATCCCACGGTCCATACTCCGGAAAACCGTTCGGTAAACAACTGCCTTTCCCTGGTTCCATTTTCCTCAAAAGATACATCCATCAGCGTCACGCCTGCCAATAGCTTAAATCCATTAGCCCACAAGCCATCAAAATTGAAACTAGCCCCTTGACTTCGGGAAGTCCCGTCTAGGTTGGCGTAAATGATCTGATTGGGATTGGTTTCGTAATCAGGTATAATCTGATTGGAAAATTGAGTGTAAAAAACACTGCCTTCCAAACTAAAATAATTGCCTCGATCGCTGTAGATTTTTTTAACCAAGTTGGTATTTACATTCCAGCTTCTCTCAGGGTCCAACTCTTCTTCGAAGACTACCTGACGAGCGCCGGTCAAGGCAGCATGATCTTCGGTAAATACATTGGCCACTCGGAATCCATTTCCGATGGAAGTTCTCCAGATCAATGATTTGTCATCGGAGCTGATTTTATAATTCAATCTTGGGGACCAAATCGAGCCGTGCACCGTGTTGTAATCGTATCGGATCCCTCCCAAAAGGCTCTGAGTCGAGGATAACTTCAACTCATTTTGAAGAAATAGCCCAGGAAGGTGCGTGACAAAAGGAGAATTATCCTGACCATTTCTTTCGGCTGTGGCAGGAGTACTGTCATCATAGTAAGTCAATCGGTAAGCGGCCCCAGCCAACAGCTGGTTTTTTCCGACCGACTTATTCCAAGTCATCTGACCGAATCCAATCCGCTGATCTGCTCCATAAAAGACATTGCCGTAATAGGAATCTTGGTTATGACCATTTGCCGAAAACTGGAAATTGATCTGTTCTTTAACTGGCAACTGATAATTGCCGAAAATCTCCCAACGCTGCGTACGGATGCTTTCTCCATAGACCACATCCCCACCTCTAAAAGCAGGAGTCCAGTTCATCTGACCACCCCATCGGTCCTCATGGATGTATCTGCCTGCCAGCGAAAAAATAGTTCCTTTCTTTTGGGTGATTTGCAGTTTTTGAAAAACAGAGAAACGCTTTTGAAGCGTCAAATCGGTCATCCCGTCCTTATTGTTGTCTATCGGTGTATCATACCAAAATGTGTTGACTCCTGTAAGGGACTGGATATTTTTTCCAAAAGAAGATTTGATACCCAAATCCAAATTGAGCTCTCCCCAAGTAGACCCAAAGGCATCCAAGGAAACCAATGGCGCATTTTCCGGTCTCTTGGTTATCACGTTGATCAGACCAGCTACAGCCTCCGAGCCATAAAGTGTCGATGCAGGTCCTTTGACCACCTCGATCCGGTCAATAAGGGCCTGAGGAATCCCTGAAAGCCCATAGACAGTCGCCAATCCACTTACAATTGGCATCCCATCGATCAAAATCATCGTGTAAGGTCCGGCTAACCCGTTGATTTGGATATCCCCTGTATTACAAATGTTACAATTGACCTGGGGTCGAACCCCGTTAATATTTTGAAAAGATTCAAAAAGTGAGGGCGCTGGGTTGGATCGGAAAAAGGAACTTTTATACACTTCCACCGGTACCGGGCTATCCAAACGAGAGACTTCCTGAAGTGTACCACTCACGACGACTTCGTCCAATTGATTATCTATTGCAGTTAGGACAATCTGAAGATCCCCATCTAGTGGACCAGACTCTTTGTAAAAAGTCTGAAAGCCCAACCTTGAAAATTGTAGGGTAACTTTTTCTTTGGAAGGTATAGCCAATTCAAACTTTCCCAAGCTATCAGTCAAGATTCCTTTTCCGGTCTCTTTGATCAACACTTGGACCATCTCAAGTGATTCACCTTTTGGGGATTTAACTTGCCCCTTAAGCATAACTTGTGCCGACAGACTTGAGCAAATTATACCAATTACAACCAATAGAATAAACTTTTTCATTTTCATTTATGCAACAATATTGCATTTATACTTAACAATTGAAAATAAGGTTCTAGACTTTAGGTAATTTTTCTAGGAAAGAAAACTATTCCATAGCCATATTAGAATCACAAAATTACATTGTTAGACTATTCTAACAAATTTGTTTTTTAAATCTAGTACATTTTAATTTGAAAAGAATTAATCAGTATGGCCTCAAGTACAGAAGAAAACTACCTTAAGTCCTTGTACAACTTGGCAAATGCCCAAGGAGAAGTGAATCTATCAGATTTAGCAGGAAGCTTGCAGGTGAGTTTACCAACAGCCAATAGCATGGTAAAATCCCTCCAAAAGAGCGGTTGGGTAGTGTATGAAAAATACAAGCCGGTAACATTAACCAAAGAGGGTCAAAAAACAGCAGCCTTGATCATCCGAAAACACCGACTTATGGAGATGTTTTTGGTGAAGGTCATGAACTTCGGTTGGGAAGAAGTGCATGAAGTCGCCGAGCAGATTGAGCACATCCACGCACCTAAATTTTTTGAGCGAATGGATCAGATGTTAGGTTTTCCCACGGTGGATCCACATGGTTCACCCATTCCGGATCCTCAGGGAAAAGTCACTCCTCTTTCCTACACCCCACTCTCCTATGCCAAGCCGGGACAAAAGGTCCAATTGGCAGCCCTGACCAATTCTTCCACCGAGTTTTTAGAGTTTCTCAACAGTAGAAATCTTTCCCTAGGAACCCAATTGAGTATTTTATCCAAGGAATCCTATGACCAAAGCATGGTGGTAAGTTATTCAGGCCATCCTTCGGAAACCTTGAGTGAAAAAGTCTGTGAACGGCTATTAGTAAGGGTCTTGGAATAACTCCTTGACCCACAGTTTCAATTGAGAGTACTGAAGTAAGTCAAATGACACACAGTTTCACCATCTAGTGGCCCACCGTTTCAACTGTGAGAAGTAGATATTTTACACTTTCGGTACATCCAATTTTTTTACTTCATCCTACATTAGAAATCTATATCACTTTGTAATTATGAGCTCCCTCAAGATTTTCTTTCTCCTATCGTTTGCTATTTTCATTCCCCTCCTCTCCTTTTCCCAAGACCGGGTCACAGGAAAAACCTTTACCACCAGATCAGAAGTCATTGCTCAAAACGGCATGGCAGCCACCGCCCAACCTCTTGCCACGCAGGTTGCATTGGACATCCTGAAAAAAGGCGGTTCGGCCATGGATGCAGCCATCGCTGCCAATGCCATGCTGGGTTTGGTAGAACCTAACGGCTGCGGAATCGGCGGTGATGTCTTTGCGATCATCTGGGATGCCAAAACCAAGAAGCTCTACGGATTCAATGGCAGTGGCCGTGCACCGGAATTACTGACTATGGACGTATTCAAGGAAAAGGGATTAAACACGGTGCCTTTACTCGGACCTTTACCCGTATCGGTTCCGGGATGTGTAGACGGTTGGTTTGAGATGCACAAGCGGTTTGGGAAACTTTCCATGCAGGAAATCCTCCAGCCTTCTATCGATTATGCCAACAACGGCTTTCCGATAACCGAAGTGATTGCTTGGCAAATGGATCACATGTGGCCTGAGATGCAGGACATTCCAGGTTTCCGAAAAACTTTTATGCCTAATGGCAAAAACACCCCTCGAAAAGGGGAAGTCTTCAAAAATCCGGACCTAGGCAGAACTTACTCCTTGATCGCCAAGGAAGGTAGATCCGCTTTTTATGAAGGTGAAATCGCCCGAACTATAGACCGATTTATGAAAGAAAACGGAGGCTATCTCCGCTATGAAGATCTGAAAAAGCACACCTCCGAATGGGTGGAACCCGTCAGCACCAATTACCGCGGATACGACGTATGGGAACTTCCGCCAAACGGACAAGGAATTGCAGTTCTACAAATGCTGAATATCCTCGAAGGTTATGATATCCGATCCATGGGCTTTGGCAGTGCTGAATACCTGCATGTGCTGACCGAAGCCAAGAAATTAGCATTCGAGGACCGCGCAAAATTCTATGCCGATCCGGCATTCAATCAAATCCCGGTGGAAAAATTGATCTCCAAAGATTACGCAGCCGAACGCCGAAAGCTTATCGATCCAAACAAGGCAGCAACAGCCTATCCTGCAGGGGAAATCGAAAAAGGAAACACTACCTACCTCACTGTGGCGGACAAGGAAGGCAATATGGTTTCCTTTATCCAAAGCATATACGATGAGTTTGGGTCGGGCATGGTTCCCGATGGATTAGGTTTTGTCTTGCAAAACAGAGGTCAACAATTCAATGTCCAAGATCCAAACCATTGGAACTCCCTAGCCAAAGGGAAGCGTCCTTTTCATACCATTATCCCGGCTTTTGTCACCAAAGATGGAGAGCCTCTGATCAGCTTTGGTCTGATGGGTGGATCGGTTCAGCCTCAGGGACATACTCAGATTGTGGTCAACCTGATTGATTTTGGTATGAATCTGCAGGAAGCAGGCGATGCGCCAAGAATGCGGCATAACGGTTCATCAGAACCGACTGGCTCAAAAATGACCAATGGAGGCTCGCTTAACCTGGAAAGCGGATTTTCCTATGAAGTCATCCGCAAGCTCAAGGAAATGGGCCATCGGGTAGAATACACCGTAGGTCATTATGGCGGGTACCAAGCCATCTATTATGACAAGGTCAACAAAGTCTATATCGGTGCCTCTGAATCCAGAAAGGACGGACAGGCGGCGGGTTATTAGATAGGGCTATGGAGATTTTCTGAGATTCTTTATTTTTCTCAAAAAGAAAGCTACATTCTGAAACATCGGATCTTCTCGCAAGATCCTATTCTCCTTTTTGAATCTCTTCTCCGAAAATCTCCTTCACTACCCAACCTTTACCCCATTCCTCTTTTTCTTTCTCAGTCCAGAGTTCAGGGAAAAAGATCACTTTCTGGAATCTTGGAGGCAGGTATTTCTGCCAGTTGGTTCCGCCTGTAGCAGCAATGTCTACCGGGTCTCTTTGCAGGTATCGGACAGCAGATTTGTAATGCGCCAACGGCCAAAAAACATTGGCTTTGAGATCAAATTGACGCATTAGCTCGGTCATTTCTTTGGAAGGATTTTCAAGTTCCATGTACTTTTGCCATAAGTTTTTTCGGCGGTAATCATCTATCAACTCAATGAGTTTCTTACCATACTTGGCCTCAAAGTTTTTCAGTGTAAGTGTTTTTTGACCCGTAGCCAACTCAATCGCTCCCTGCTGCCAATACAGATGGTCAAATAAGTCGTCGGAAGGGCTATGGTAATCAAATTCAGTTCTTTTGCTCAAGGTGATCAGGTGAAAAGCATCCGTAGCCATTAATTCTATTTCCCTGAATTGGGCACTTTGAAAACCTGAAGATGGCAACAAGGACATCCGAAATTTGAGAAATTGTTCTTTCTCCATTCCTTTCCACATCATGGCAAAGGAACTAATCAGATGATCAAAATACATTAGAATTCGCTCTAGCCGGGCTTGAAAAAATTTCTCGGTAATTGGATTTTGATCTGCAATTTGCTCCATCTCGGAGATGATCAATTTGAAATACAGCTCAGTAATCTGATGATAAATGATAAAAATCTTTTCATCCTTGAAGCTCGTTTTGGGTTGCTGAAGCGACAAAAGCGTATCCAGATTGATATATTCCCAATAGGTCAAATAGTCTGCATATAGCAATCCCTCGAGGTAGGATAGCATATCCTGACCTGATGCTTTGAATTTTTCTTGAAGCTGATGGATTTTCTCTAAAATTTTTGGGTCAAATTGGGTTTCGTACATGGGATTTTTAGTCAAAAAGGTAGTTTTTTCAGCGCCTTTCTCCTTAATTTCGAAACCAAAGAGCGGCCATGATGCCGACAAAATTGACTTATTCCCAATTATAAACCAAATATTCTATGGAGGTGGCAGCGATCCAGAAATCCCTAAAACAGGATCTTTTTGAAGGGGTGGATTTTCTAGACATTGACGACTTGCTCACAGAGGAGCAGATTTTGATAAGATCTTCAATCAGGGATTTTGTAAAAAAAGAAATCTCTCCCTACATCGAGGATTGGGCTCAAAAGGCATATTTTCCCTACGAAATAGTCAAGAAGTTTGGAGAAGTAGGTGCTTTTGGCCCACAGCTTCCGGTTGAATACGGCTGTGGTGGATTGGATTACATTTCCTACGGCTTGATTATGCAAGAAATTGAGCGGGGTGATTCCGGAATGAGATCAACAGCTTCCGTGCAAGGTTCATTGGTGATGTATCCCATCTACAAGTTTGGTACAGAAGAGCAGCGGAAAAAGTACCTTCCCAAACTGGCCTCCGGCGAATTGCTAGGTTGCTTTGGCTTGACCGAACCTGATCATGGCTCCAACCCAAGTGGTATGGTCACCAATTTCAAAGATATGGGTGATCACTACCTGCTCAATGGTGCCAAGATGTGGATTTCCAATTCTCCAAAAGCAGATATTGCAGTCGTTTGGGCAAAAAATGAAGAAGGCAGAATTCACGGGTTGATTGTAGAGCGTGGCATGGAAGGTTTTTCCACCCCTGAAACTCACAATAAATGGTCACTTCGTGCCTCTTGCACCGGTGAGTTGGTATTTGATAATGTCAAAGTGCCAAAGGAAAACCTCCTTCCTGGCAAATCAGGGCTTGGTGCCCCAATGATGTGTTTGGATTCTGCGAGGTTTGGAATTGCTTGGGGTGCGATCGGGGCTGCAATGGATTGCTATGAATCTGCAAGACGCTATGCTGCCGAGCGAATCCAGTTTGGAAAACCCATTGGCGCTTTTCAGCTAACTCAAAAGAAACTTTCTGAAATGCTTACCGAAATCACTAAGGCGCAGCTTTTGGCTTGGAAAGTGGGAAAAATGATGAATGAAGGAAAAGCGAAAACAGTCCATATCTCCATGGCCAAGCGCAATAATGTGGAAATGGCGCTAAATATCGCCCGTGAAGCCCGTCAAATCCACGGAGGAATGGGAATTACCGGCGAATATCCAATCATGAGACACATGATGAACCTTGAATCCGTCATCACCTACGAGGGTACACATGATATCCACCTCCTAATCTTAGGAAATGAGATAACAGGAATTCCAGCTTTCAAATAACAAAAAATCTCGGCCGATGGCCGGGATTTTATTTTAGGGTAAAATAAGAATTCCTTGTTTTGAGATGTCTGATCAAAACAGCATCCCGGCTATAGTCGCTGTCATCAAACAAGCCAATGATGCCGCCATCAATGACTTAAGCCCAAGCCTACTGAGATTTCCCTGCTGATTGGGTGCAATAATCGATATGCCTCCAAGTTGGATAGCAATCGAACTGAAATTGGAGAAACCGCAAAGTGCATAAGTGGCTATAACCACAGATTTTCCGCTTATTGAGGCGGCTTCTTTCATATCAGCCAAACTTAAATAAGCTACAAATTCGTTGATGACCGTTTTTTGGCCCAAAAGACTGCCGACTTGAAGCGTGTCAACCCATTCGACCCCGATCACCCACGCAAAAACACGAAAGATCTGACCAAAAATATATTCTAAAGAAAACCCTTTAAACTGGCCACTGGTAGAGCTATCTACCCAGGCATTAAGTCCGGTTACCTCTCCAATCAGGCCACTGAGTCCATAATTTACGGCAGCAATGACCGCGATAAATGCAAGTAACATCCCTCCAACATTAAGAGATAATTTTAGACCTTCTGCAGCACCAATAGACATGGCATCAATGAGGTTCACGCCCATCGCTTCTTTATTGACTTCCAGTTTGTCTTGAACGATTTCTTTCTCGGTTTCAGGTATGAAAATTTTGGAAAGTACAATTGCTGCAGGGGCATTCATTATGGATGCTCCCAAAAGATAGGCCGCGAATTTACTCTGTTCCTCTAGACTATCTCCGCCCAAAAATGCGACATAGCCAGCCAACACACCTCCTGCGATGGTAGCCATTCCTCCTGTCATGAGGCACATTAGCTCAGATTTACTCATCTGAGGGATAAATGGGCGAACCAAAAGTGGCGCTTCGGTCTGTCCCAAGAATATATTTCCAGCTGCGGAAAGAGACTCTGGACCTGAAAGTCTCATCGTACGGGCCATCACCCAAGCAATCCCATAGACAATCTTTTGCAAGATGCCTAGGTAATACAGACCGGAGGATACCGTGGAAAAGAAAATGATGGTGGGTAAAACTTTAAAGGCAAAAATAAATCCGAAGCTATCACCTGCCAGATCACCGAAAATAAATCTGGCACCCGCTTCACTAAAGCTCAAAAACTTGACAAATCCTTCCGAAAGCAGCTGAAAGCCATCTTTTACAAACTCAACCTTGGTAATTAAAAATCCAAATACCAATTGAAGCGAAATGCCAATGATGACTAATCTCCAGTCAATTTTTTTACGATTGGATGAAAAAATAAAAGCCACCAATACAATGACGGCCAAACCTAGGGCTCCTCTTAGATACTCCATGCAAGTTGATTGAAACGAGGGCTAAAAATAGGCCAATCTTAGGCAAGAAAAAAGCCCTGAAGAAATTCAGGGCTTGGTTATTAGTTTCTTTTATTGATCTCATCCCGGATTCGGGCTGCCTTTTCATAGTCTTCATTGTTAATCGCCTTTTCCAAAAGCTGATTTAGCTTGTCCAGGCTATAATCTTTTAGCGAACTTTCTTTGGCAGATGACTGCTTTGCAACTGCTGGTTTGGAAGAAGGCTTGGTATCCTCCTTCTTTTCGTCTTCAGAAAACTCCAGCCCTGCCTCTGCCATTACCTTTTCAGCACAGAAAATAGCTGCTCCAAAACGGACTGCGATCGCAATCGCATCAGAAGGCCTACTGTCAATTTCAACTTCGGTAAGGCTGTTTTTACAATGAATCTTCGCATAAAACACCCCTTCTTTCATATCTGAAATGACTATTCGGTCTATTTCAAATTGAAAACTCTCGGCAAACGACTTAAACAAATCATGTGTCATAGGCCGGTTGGGAATTATTTTTTCGATTTCAATGGCAATAGCCTGTGCCTCAAACATTCCGATCACAATAGGCAATCTCCTTATTCCATCCACCTCACCCATGACCAGGGTAAATGATCCTGATTGAGAATGATTGGACGAAAGTCCCAAGATTTCCAGTTCGACCAGCTTTTTCACAAAAATTAAAGTTCTGCTTTAAGTGCTTGAGTAAGTTTAGGTAGTACCTCAAAAGCATCTCCAACAATACCATAATCCGCGGCTTTGAAAAAAGGTGCTTCTGGATCTTTATTGATCACTACGATGCATTTTGAGGAATTAACCCCTGCAAGATGTTGAATCGCACCTGAAATTCCTACTGCGATGTATAAACTAGGCGCAACTTTTACCCCTGTTTGGCCAACATGCTCATGATGAGGTCTCCAACCAATATCTGACACAGGCTTTGAACAACCGGTAGCAGCCCCGAGAGTTTTGGCCAAGTCTTCAATCATTCCCCAGTTTTCAGGGCCCTTCATTCCTCGACCACCTGAGACCACAATATCTGCCTCCGGTAGTAATACTTCACCGGTAGCTCGTTCAGATGAAACAATTTTGGAAGCAAAATCAGAATCGGGTATAGAAACAGAAAATGCCTCTACCGCAGCAAGAGCTCCATCTTCTTTGAGATCCACCGCATTTTTTTTCACAGCCAAGATTTTGTTTTCCGTGGTTAATGTGGTTTCAGCAAATGCTTTTCCGGTGTAAATGCTTCTTTTGACTACGTAAGTAGATCCTAGGGTTGGTAATTCTACCACGTTGGAAACCAAACCCGCATGAAGCTTGATGGCTAATCGGGCAGCTACCGCATCCCCCAAAGAGGATTTAGCCAAAACCAAGGTTTTAGCCCCAACTGAGGCAAATGCCTGTGCAACAGCTGAAGCATGAGCTTGAATAACACCGGCATTTAATCGCTCATCTGCTGAATGAAGTACTTTGGAAGCTCCAGCTTTACCAACAGATGCAAGTTCTGATGATTCTACACTACCCAATGCAACGGCAATTACATTTCCTTCACCTGTCTTAGCCGACAAGGCATGTGCAAAAGAAACAGCCTCAAGACTGGTCTTTTTCACTTTACCTTCTGCGTGCTCTATATATACTAGAATTGACATATTCTATTGAATTAAAATAAGTTAAACAAAATGAATTAAAGTACTTTGGCTTCGTTTTTCAACAACTTTACCAAATCAGACACTTGGTCTTTGTCTACCAATTTCACCGCACCTTTGGCAGGAGGTAGTTGATAGCCGGTAGCTTCTGCTTGCGTTTCTTGCGAAACCGGTTCTACCACAGTCAAAGGCTTGGTTCTTGCCGACATGATTCCTCTCATATTGGGGATTTTCCATTCAGCAATTGGTTCCTGACAGCCTGCAATCAATGGCAATTGAGCTTCCAAATACTCCTTACCGCCTTCGATTTCGCGGGCCATTTTCACCGTTTTACCTTCCAAATCCAATTTCATGACTGGAGAAAAAGAGGGCATTCCCAACAGCTCTCCTACCATGCCATGAACCATTCCACCATTGAAATCGATGGATTCTCTACCCATTAAAATCAAATCATACCCTCCTGTTTTGGCATAGTGTGCAATTTGGGTTGCCACAAAAAAAGAATCTTTAGGGAAACTGTTAACACGGATAGCATCGTCTGCACCGATAGCCAAGGCTTTTCTTAACGTAGGTTCGGTCTCAGCCTCACCTACATTCAGAGCAGTTAAGGTACCTCCCGTCTGATCACGAAGCTCTACCGCACGGGCCAAAGCATAGTCATCATAGGGACCGATAATAAACTGAACTCCCGCAGTGTCAAACTTGGTATTGTTGGCAGTAAATTGAATCTTGGAAGTCGTATCCGGTACGTGTGTGATACAAACAAGAATCTTCATTGGTTTAGAGTTAGATTATTTTAGATTTATTTCGCGTGAAAATAACAGGCAAAGCCTAATTAAAAAAACAATTCATGAGCTATTTGGACAGGATTCAACTGCTGAGAACTTACATTCTGGAAGAACCTGAAAACCCCTTTAACTATTACGCCTTAGGCTTAGAAATCAGAGAAAAAGATCCTTCCGAAGCAGCCAAAATGTTTGACTACGTATTGGAAAAATTCCCGAATTATCTCCCTGTATATTTCCCCTCTGCACACTTTTTCTTCGAACTGAACGAACTGGAAAAGGCGAAGAAAATCTTCGAAACTGGAATTGATTTGGCTTTGGCTACCCAAGAAGAAAAAGCACTTAAAGAATTGAGAAACGCTTATCAAAACTTTCTATTTGAAACAGATCAAGAATGATCATTTCAACCAAGGTTGAGAAACCGTTGATCAGGGAGTCAACACTATTTTACCAAATTGAGCACCTGCCTTCATTCTATCAAATGCCTCAACTGCATCATGCAACGGAAACACCTGATCAATAACAGGACGGATTTTTTTGGACGATACCAATTCCAGCATTTCTTTAAAATCTTGATCAGAACCCATCGTGGATCCCATGATTTTGAGCTGATTCCAAAAGATCTTCCTAGCCTCAAGTTTGCCGGGATTGCCCATTGTGGCTCCGTAGAAAACGATTTTTCCACCTGGCTTTGCTACAGCAATTAGATTATTCAGCGTATCGCCTGCTGCACCATCAATGATTAGATCAAAACCTCCTGTTTTTTCTAAAGCCTCTTGAGTCCAAGTTTCCAATTTGTAATTGAAAACCCCAGAAATCCCCAAATCCAAAGCCTTAGCCGATTTGGCGTCACTGCTACTGCTGACATAGACTTCTGCCCCCAAAGCTAAGGCAAACTGAGCAGCAAACTGGGCTACTCCTCCACCGATACCTGTTACCAAGACTTTATCTCCGGCTTTTACCTGACCTTGAAACACCAAAGCCCGGTAGGCAGTCAATCCCGCCAAAGGTAAAGCTCCCGCTTCCGCCCAAGATAGGTGTGCCGGTTTTTCATGAAGGCGATCGGCGGGTACTGATACATACTCGGCCAAAGTGCCATTTCTAGGCATTCCTAGGATTTCAAAATCTTTGGATTGAGCGAGTTGGCTTGTGCCCCAATTGATGGCAGGATTGATAATCACTTCTTTACCAATCCAATAAGAGTGTGGATCAGCACCAACACTTTCTACCACACCAGCCCCATCTGAGCCTAATATCACTCCGTTTTTCAGATTGGGATAAAGACCTTTTCTGCTCCACTCATCGCGGTGATTGAGTGCAGCAGCTTTGATTTTGACCACTACCTCCTCTTGATTTGCACTTGGCAACGGTGAATCAATGAACTGGATTTTTGCATCCAATTCATTATTTAAAACAATGCTTTTCATGGATTAAAATGGGGATTTGTCAGTTCCTCCGTTGAATGCCCTGTCAATGTCATCTTCGTTGGCTTTGGAAGACATTTTGATAGTTTGTCCGCTATCGAATGAGGAAACGCCGGATACACTGGATGTGAATTTGGTAGTATAGCCCACTTCACCTGCCTGATTTGGCGGGTAGTTGATTCCCCCATCCAGATCCGTAAACTTGGTATATCGCCCGATAAAACGGAGTTTGACATTCTCCAAAGAACCATTTCGGTGCTTGGCTATAATCACTTCACCTACCCCTGCAGTAGATGCTCCCTCCTCATCCTCGGTGATGCCATAGTATTCGGGACGATAAAGGAACATCACCATGTCAGCATCCTGCTCGATTGCTCCAGATTCACGAAGGTCAGAAAGCTGAGGTCGCTTATCGCCACCCCGAGTTTCTACAGCACGGGAAAGCTGCGAAAGGGCAATGACGGGAATACTCAACTCTTTGGCTATTTTTTTCAAGGCTCGGGAAATGGATGCAATCTCCTGTTCACGGTTACCTCCCTGACCACCGCTTTTCGAATCACCAGACATCAACTGCAGGTAATCAATTACTACCATTTGGATATCATGCTGAGCCTTCAGCTTTCGGCATTTTGCACGGAGTTCCAAGATGGAAAGCGCAGGCGTGTCATCCACAAAAAGCGGCGCTTTGGAAAGCTTGGCCGTCTTATGGACTAGCTGAGCCCATTCATGATCAGCCAAAGTCCCTTTTTTGATCTTCTCAGAATCCAATTCTGCTTCGGAAGAAATGAGTCGGTTTACCAGCTGAACAGCAGACATTTCCAGGGAAAAAATCGCCACGGGTCGGCTATGATCCACGGCGGCATTTCGCAATACCGACAAAACGAAGGCAGTCTTACCCATGGCAGGTCGAGCCGCAATGATGACCAAATCCGATTTTTGCCATCCTGCTGTCACACGATCCAGAGCTGTAAATCCTGAAGGAACACCTGTAAGTCCATCCTTTTGATTTTTCCGCTCTTCAAGTTCGGCAATTGCATCCCGCATGATAGACCGCATGTCGGAGTAGTTTTTCCGAACATTTTTCTCAGATATTTCAAACATGGATTGCTCCATTTTGTCCAAGAGCTCAAATACATCAGTGGTGTCCTCAAATGCGTCTTTTTGAATTTCTGAAGAGATTCGGATTAATTCCCGCTTGATGGATTGCTCGGTGATGATCCGGGCATGGTACTCAATATTGGCAGCCGAAGCTACTTTGGAAGTAAGTTCTGTGACATAAAACGCCCCTCCAGCTATTTCCAAAGCGCCATTTTTTCTCAACTGTGTAGTGACAGTCAATAGGTCGATGGGTTGGCTTTCGGAAAAAAGATCTAAAATCGCCTGAAAAATCACTTTGTGGGATTCCTTGTAGAAGCTCTCTACTTTGAGAATGTCGATGACATTAGTCAAGGCGTCCTTTTCCAGCATCAAAGCACCTAATACTGCTTCCTCAAGTTCAACGGCTTGTGGTGGAATTTTTCCAAGCAGATTAACTGGATTATCGTAAGTGGGTTTTTTCCGGGTGATCCGAGGGGAATTGGTATTCTCTGTCATAAAACAAATGTATCAGCTGGAATGCAAGAGTTTTGAACAAGTTTTCCAAAACTTATCAACATACCACAATCAGCAAAATTCAGGCCTGGGCAGGCAAAGGTTCTTTGTAATAAACCCCATTTCTAAAACCTCTAAACATGGAGCAAAGGATCGCCCAACTAAAATGCCACAACATCTCAGAGACGGGTATACTCATGATTTTGTATCCCAAAATAGGCTCATCATTCAACATTCCATAGGTATCCCAAAAGTGAGGATAAAGGACACCAAACGTGATGTAATAAATCAAAATCACGATCGCCAATGTGGCAAATCCAGAGACCAAGGATATTTTGATCAAATCGGGACGCTGAATCCAAATGTAAACAGCAAGACCCATAAAGGTCAAAAAGGTGACATATCCCGAATGAATCTTGAATACCAAGCTGAAAATGGTCAGGCTTAGGCACCCAATCACCCAAAGAATGAATAGATCCTTGTTTTTGGCCGGGGTCTGACGGTCATAGTCAATTTCCCTTTTGGTAAAGGCAGCATGGATATACCCACCCACCCCAAACATGGCAAACCCAATAATGAAATCCTCAATACCCGGCCAGCCTTCAGCCAAAATCATCGGAGGCCTCCAATAATCATGGAAATACCAAACTTCAGCGATAATCCCCATTAATCCACCTACCAGACCTACTTTGACCATGCCACTTTTCCAGGGACTTTTCAAATAAATCACCCACCATGCCAGGAGGTAGAGTAAGGACATCGTCAAATAGGCGAACTTATCAGGTAACATCTTCAATAAAAATTTAATGGCCGAAAATAGCCAAAATCATACCCTCAAAAAATCCAAAAAATGAAAAATCAGGATATCGACTCCTCTGTATCATTTTCTGGTTAAGTTTGAAGGCTTAATAATTCCAAGATTTTTCACCTTATGAACAATTATCATTTCATCGCAATTGGTGGCGCAGTGATGCATAATCTTGCCCTTGCATTGGTACAAAAAGGTTATCAAGTCACCGGCAGTGATGATGAGATCTACGAACCCTCACGAACCCGACTCGAAAAGGCAGGAATTTTACCTGAAAAATTGGGTTGGTACCCTGAAAAAATCAATCCTGAGCTCAATGGAATCATTCTGGGTATGCATTCCCGGATAGACAATCCTGAGCTGGTTCGCGCGCAAGAATTGGGCATCCCGGTATTTTCGTTTCCCGAGTTCATTTACAATCAAAGCCAAAACAAAAAACGCATAGTCATAGCCGGTTCACACGGAAAAACGTCCATCACCTCCATGATTCTCCATGTACTCAAGGATCAGGGAGTAGATTTTGATTACTTGGTAGGAGCACAAATTGAGGGATTTGAACTGATGGTCAGGCTTTCGGATGCACCTGTAATCGTCATCGAAGGCGATGAATACCTGACTTCTCCCATTGACCGAACTCCAAAATTCTTCCACTACCATCACGACATCGCTTTGGTCAGCGGAATCGCTTGGGATCATTTTAATGTCTTTCCTGATTTTGAAGAGTATAAAGCACAGTTTTCCAAGTTGATGGACAAAACACCTGCTGACGGAAAGTTAATCTACTGTGAGGTAGATCCATTGGTAAAAAGTGCTGCTAAACAATCTTCGACTCAAGGTCAAAAAGTTCCTTACAAGGCACATTTAGCGCGTATCCAAGAAGGAAAAACCTACCTAATTACCTCTACAGGAGAAGTCGAAATCGGAATTTTCGGAGACCACAATCTTCAGAATCTCCAAGGTGCGCTCTACATCTGTGAATCTCTGGGTGTAAAACCTTCACTATTTTACCAATCCATTCAGACATTTAAGGGGGCAGCTAAAAGACAAGAGATTTTAGCGAAAGGAGAAACTGGAATCCTGTTCAGAGACTTTGCTCACGCGCCGTCCAAACTCAAGGCCACCGTCAATGCAGTGAAAAATCAGTTTCCCGAGCGAAAGCTGATTGCTGTTCAGGAATTACACACCTATTCCTCGCTCAACAAGGCTTTTCTTCCAAACTATGCGAATAGCATGGATGAGGCCGATGTGGCTGTCATCTATCTCAATCCGCATGCAGTTGCCCTCAAAAAGCTGGAATTGATGGATGAAGAGACCTTGAGAAAAGGATTTAAAAGAAAAGATTTGATCCTATTTACAGAAAGTGCAGCTTTAAAAGATTTTCTCCTGTCACAGGATTTTTCCCATACCAACTTGCTTTTGATGAGTTCGGGCAACTATGACAACCTTGATCTCGAACCGTTAAAAGCCAAATTTCAAACTCATGAAGCTTAACATTAAAAACCCCATTGCATTTTTTGACCTGGAAGCTACAGGTACGAATGTGTCCACTGACCGAATTGTTGAGATTTCGATCGTCAAACTCACACCCGACGGTGGTCAGCAAATCTATACCCGAAGAGTCAATCCCGGTATTCCTATTCCTTTGGAAGCCTCACTTATTCACGGTATCTACGATAAAGACATCAAAAATGAACCCAGCTTCAAAGACATAGCACGTGAGGTCTTCAACTTTATCGGACAGTCGGATTTAGCAGGTTTCAATGTATTGAAATATGATATTCCATTATTGGTTGAAGAGTTTTTGAGGTCAGGGATCGATTTTGATCTCGACAGACGCAATCTGTTGGATGCGCAAAAGATCTTTCATCTGATGGAAAAGCGCAATCTAAGCGCAGCTTACAAATTTTACTGCGGTAAGAAACTCGAAAACGCACACAGCGCAGAAGCTGATACACTTGCTACTGTAGATGTATTCCGAGCACAAATCGAGCGATACCTTGGTGAAGAGGTAGAAGATCTTCAGGGAAACAAGCTTGGAGTCTTTGAAAACGACATGAAAAAAATCCACGAACTTGTGAATGAAAAAATGGTCGATCTCGCGGGTCGATTTGTCTTCAATTCACAAGGGCAAGAAATTTTCAACTTTGGAAAACACAAAGGAAAAACTATTGAGCAGGCACTCAAGGAAGAACCAGGCTACTACGAGTGGATGATGAAAGGTGATTTCCCGCTCGATACCAAGCGAAAACTGACTCAAGTGAAGCTAAGAGCACTCACGAATCGATAAAGAAGTTATTGGGGATTGAGTTATTTGTGAAATAATTCGGGGTTCAAAGGTCGAAGTTGATCAACAACGAACTTTGAACCCCGAACTGTTTTTAACTCCAAGTATTACTTTGCCGCGTTGTAGTACTCCATGGCTTTGGCCATGTTGGCATTGAGTCTATCGATACGTCGGTCTGGACCGGGGTGAGTAGAAAGAAACTCCGGTGGAGCTTCACCACCTGCTGCGGCCATTCTCTCCCAAAACACAGGAGCTTGACGCGGGTCGTAACCTGCCATAGCCATGAAAATCAATCCCATTTCATCTGCCTCCAACTCGTGCTTTCGAGAAAATTTCAGCATGCCTAATTGAGACCCTACACCTACCGATTGAAGGAAAATTTGTTGGGTCAACGTTGGATTTTGGCCCATAGCCGAAGAAAGAGCTCCCACTCCAAAATTCAGCAAGAGACCATTGGACATCCTTTCACGAGCATGAGATGCCACCGCGTGGGCAATTTCATGTCCCATGACCACTGCAAGACCTGTTTCGTCTTTTGTAATAGGCAAAATACCCGTGTAAAACGCAACCTTACCACCAGGCATACACCAAGCATTAATTTGCTCGCTTTCTAGCAGATTAAATTCCCAAGCCAGTTCACTTACCAGCTCACCATATCCATTGTCGGTCAGGTATTTTTCAACGGATGCAGCCATTCTTTTACCGACTCTCACTACCATCTGACCATCTTTGGTAGTAGTGAGGACCTTATTGGCTTTTAAAGCTTTTTGGTATTCTTCATTTACCAGTGGCTGAAGTTCCGCATTAGGTACTAGAGCCAGTTGACTTCTACCGGTCAATGGCACTTTGGCACAAGAGTACATGAGCAATCCGAGTGCAAAAATCAGGGCTAACTTTTTCATAATATCTCTAATAATTAGTGTTAGGTAAAATTTCAAAAAGGATACCAAGGTTCGGTACCGCGACAAATTTTGTTAATTTGACTCAAATTCCAGTTTTCCAAATTTGAATACCATGAAAACACTTTCGCAGGATGCTATAAGTTACCGAAATAAAATGACTAACCCCTACATTTTTTGGTTGGCCATGCTTGTCAAGTTGCCCTCAGCTATTTTCTGGAGATTGAGAGTCAGAACACTGGAAATGGAATCCTGCGAAGTCACCATCCCCTACTTTTGGAGGTCTCAAAATCCCTTCAAATCCATCTACTTCGCTGCTTTGGCTGGTGCAGCAGAGCTTAGCACAGGGGCTCTTTGCCAATTGGCGCTTGCAGGAAAGGGCAGCTTCAGCATGCTCGTGGTTGATTTTCGGGCTGAATATTTCAAAAAGGCAAATACCAAAATCACCTTTACCTGTGATCAGGGAACAGCGCTTTTTGAATTGATTGAAAGCATGGAACCTGGAGCCACAGATCAGCTGACCATGGTTTCTACTGGAAAAAACTCCTCAGGGGAAACCGTCGCCAAATTTTACATCACTTGGTCTTTCAAAAGGAAAAGCTAATTTCCAAGGAAGCTTTCGATTCTGAAAAACTCAGAAAGGGCCTCCAAAACCCGCTCTTTATTCCAGTCCAAAAAGTCATGGCTTTGGTGAAATTCATTGAATCGGATTATCAACTGATCCCATTTGGACCGGTCTAATTGGTATTTAGCCATTAATTCAGTCCTTACTGAATCCGAGTCAATCACTTCCAGATAACCTGCACGCCGTCTCAGCCAATCCAATTTTTCCTCATATTCCCTCAGCTGTCGGTTGCGCTTAGTGAAGTAGCTGATAGGTCCGTAAATAGTGAAATTGGGATTAGGGGAAAATTTATCTGCACCACCCGTAATCTCCTGACTCAACTTTTGTTCGGTGTATTCTTCATTTTCGACCAACGTCAATTTGCCATCTCTGAATCGAAAACGGTAAGGCTCAGCTTTGACCTGAAACGTGGGCAGTAATCTGGCGCGATCCTGGAGCTCCAAAAGAAAAAACTTCTCCTCTCCCAAGATTTGCTTTCGCTCTATAAATCCAGGGAAAGTCAAGGTAAGTGTATCGCCAAGAAATGCCTGAATGGAAAAATATCCTCGGGCGTTGGTTACTGTTTTTCCTTTTCCCGCTATCGAAACTTCCACCCCTTCGAGGTATTTTTTATCCCAAGCATCAATGACATTTCCAGAATAGGAACTTTGAGCAAATGATTGCCCGGCGATCAGTAGGAAAAAGAATAGAAGTGAAGGTGATTTCATGAAGACTCAAAAGTAGGAAGTGTTAGCCTAGCGAAAAATGAATCGCTGTTAAAGAACGTCAAGAGAGCAGATTTTCTCGAGACTTGTAGTAGCCTAAATCTTTACCTTTGGATTATGAAGTATTCACTGACCCGAATTGCCCCGACCCCTAGCGGTTTTCTTCACCTTGGCAATGCCTATTCGTTTCTACTCACTCAGGCTTTAGCCAAAAAACATGGAGCAAAGATTTTGTTAAGAATTGACGATTTGGATAGGGAACGGTACCGACCGGAGTATGTACAGGATATCTTTGACACGCTTGATTTCCTAGAGATCCCAATTGACCTCGGGCCAAAATCGATTCATGAAGTAGAAACCCAATGGTCTCAAGTGCACCGTATGCAACTCTACGAATATGCATTGACCAAATTACGGTCGACTGGAAAAGTGTTTTCCTGTGACTGCTCGAGAAATAAAATCCAGCAAATAGATTCCCGGGGGTACTATTTGGGACAATGCCTGGATCGCAGAATCCAGCTGGACAAACCCGATACAGCTTGGCGAGTGAATACGCTAGAGGCAGATTTCACCCAATTCACCGAATACCCGAGTCTTCAAAAAACTGACCTGATACCCGAGGAGACGGCTTTCTATGTAGTGAGAAAAAAGGACAGACTTCCTGCCTATCACCTGACCTCGGTAGTAGATGACCTTCATTTTGGGGTAGACTTAATTGTAAGGGGAAAAGATCTCTATGCCTCTACCTTAGCACAACTTGACTTGGCCAGACTATTAGGAGAAGAGCGATTTGGAAAAATCACCTTTCTCCATCACGAACTGATCAAAGGGCCCAATCAGTCCAAACTTTCCAAATCAGCAGGTGATACTTCTCTTCAGTTTTTGCGAAAGGAAGGAAAAAAACTTCAGGACATTCATTTGCTTCTCGCAAAAATGCTGGGAAAAGAACAAGAGTTTCTAGACCACCAAGACCTCAATCAGCTTTTTTCATTTTAACCCGGAATATGCATTAGAATTCCTATTACGAGGTAAAAATGCTTTAAAATCAACCGCTTTGCTGCATTTAACTCATTCACCAGAGCGATGCTATGACTCATTCGTTAAATACTTGATTTTCTTGCATTTTTTCCTCTCACTACGGACCCTAATGCAAAATCCGGGTTTAAAAAAAATGGCCCCAAACTAGATTCGGGGCCATTTCTAGCATTCAGTTTAACTTTTTCTTATTTGTATTTCGCAGGCTGACCTGGTGCTACAGCGGATTTTTGGATGAATTGGCGGATATCTTCATTGGAAGTCGCCAAATCCTCCGCTCTTAGATACATCATGTGACCGGAACGGTAGCCTTTGAAATCAATACGGTTTTTCATTTTCCCATTGGGATCGATGTGCCAGGTGCTGTATTTCGCATTGAAATAATCCGTACCCCCATCATAATAACCAGACTGTACCATCAGATGTAAGTATGGATTTTGTCTCATAGCCGTTCCCAAGTCATTTCCGGTTGTCTCATTGCTTCTGTCCCAAGGATTGACAGGGCCAAACAAGTTGTAGGTCAGGTCTGTGTTAAACTTTAGGACGTTTTTAGCATAGTGATTGAATGCCGGAGCAAAAGCATGATTCCAGCTCGTCAAAGCAGGATCAAAATCGTAGACCGAACCCCCTTCCATTCTGTCAAAACCCTTGTATCGGCTATCCAATCTGCCTACGGTCATTCCGTCTCTTTCTCTGAGCAATTCTTTCCAGAAAAAGCTTGTTGGCACCATTAGGTTGTATTGTAGGATAGCTTCTTTTTTCAAACCAGAGTAATAAGCCATCTTGGTAGCAATCGCATCACGCTCTGCTTCCGAAAGCATGCCTCCTTTGGTCATGGCAGGAAGAATCTCATTGATGGCCATCGGTTCTACGATCGCTAGGATTTCATCCAGATCTTTAGCCTGAAGTTCGGCAGGAAGTGCCTTATGGTACCAAGCCGTAGCGGCATAGTATGGCCAATAGTTCGCCATTTTCACAGGACCACCTCTCTCAAGTCCCATATCGGTTGGGGATACCAAAATCACCCCATTAAAATACATCCAGTGGGAATTTTGGAGTTGAGAAACTAAACCTGCCACTCGGGTGGTGCCGTAGCTTTCTCCGATCAGGTACTTTGGCGAAACCCATCTGTTTTGACGGGTCACAAAGGTATTCACCCAATCTGCCAAGTATTTGATATCCGCATTGATCCCAAAAAAGGTGCTACGTGGCGTATCTTCCTTCACAATTCGGGAATAGCCCGTATTTACAGGATCCACATAGACAATATCTGCCACATCAAGAATGGAATGTGGGTTAGACTTGGTGCCATACGGCTGTACCGGATATCCCTCATCGTCGATATTCAGGATTACTGGCCCAGTGTAAGCCAAGTGCATCCAGATAGAAGCCGAACCCGGACCGCCATTGAAAGAAATCACCAGAGGTCTTTTGGTTTTGTCGGCAATATCGGTACGCTCGTAGTAGGTATAAAAAAGGGAAGCGATAGGCTCTCCCTTATCATCCCAAACTGGCTGGGTACCTGCAGTGGCTTTATAAGGCACCCGCTTGCCTTTGATAGTGACTTCGGCGGTAGATTCCACTTTGGATTCCACTTCGATTTTTCTGGTCGTCTGGGCAAAAACTACTGTTACAAAAAGTAGTAGCAGCATGCTCAAGTAAATTTTTCTCATAGGTATCTCATTGATTATTGGGTTAGAAATTAGAGGTAATTCGTGATTTTTTAGGGCTCATTTTACAGGAATGGAAAATTAATGTTCCTTTCTCAGGTTGCTGGTGCCGACTAATTTGGAAATAACAATTGCAGGATAGAGAATACCGACTGCCGACAGAAAAACCGAAATCATCTTGGATACAATGTTTACCGGGATGTAATCTCCAAAGCCTACTGTCGTCAATGACACCAGACTGAAATAAATATAGGCTGAGTAATCATTGTCCAAACCACTGAATTCATGCAGTCCTGAGATCGAATCTCCCAGGAGCAAATTGGTGATCTCAAATGAAAAGGCTCCTAAAATCGCCAAGAGCAAATAGACATTTATAGCTCCTATGACTCGGTAAAAATTGATCTCATCATTTCTGAATAAAATCCTGAAATTCAGAAATATGAATACAATCATATTCAGTAAGCCTATCACTCGCTCTGCCAGATAAAACTCTACGGGCAAATCACTAAACCTCAAAAAACGAAGGATCAGTTGGGTAAAAAACAAGCTGGAGGTTAGCAAAATCAAGAAGCTATTGGTGGATGACCAAATCCCTGTAAAAAACAGAAACAAGAACACCACATTGACAAAAATCAATTCTACTTGCTGAAATTCTATCAGAATTGGAAGTACAAAAACGGTGAATAGGAGTACCAACAACAAGACTACGAAACTAGCGTCTGTCAGCCAGTAGTTATTGATATGTTTGACCAGTCTTTGTAAATGCTTTCTCATCTATTCAAGAGAAAATGGTGATTTGTCCGGTCAAAACCTGAACCGCTTTTCCTTGAATAAAAACCCGATCGTCGTGCTTTTCAAGAAAAAGCTCCCCTCCTCTTTTGCTGGCTTGGTATGCCCTCAACTGAGTTTTTCCTGTCTTTTGATTCCAATAATCCATCAGCGCGCAGTGTGCAAATCCGGTGACCGGATCTTCTGGCACACCGACATTTGGACCGAAAAACCGACTTACAATATCATAGGAATCCCCTTTGGCCGTAATGATAAATCCTTCCTCACTGTGGGCTGCAATGAGAGCTAAATCGGGCACTAATTCTCTGACAGCCTGTTCATTTTCCAACTCAAAAATCCAGTTTTTCTTCAGTTGAGCGGCTTGAATGATCTTTTTCCCAAACAAATCAGCTGAGAAAAAGGGATGCGTATCTGTGTAAGTAGGAAGCAGTGGAAAATCCATGATGGATCCTTCGGCACTGCACTTCACTCTCAATTCTCCGCTTCGGGTCTGAAATCTCACCGTCTCTCCTTCTTTTGACCAGCCAGATTGGAGCATCCAGTGGGAAGAAGCCAAGGTAGCATGACCGCAAAGGTCGATCTCGAGTGTGGGCGTAAACCAACGAAGAGAAAAATTCCCATGCTCCTGAGTTCGCTCCACAAAAGCCGTCTCGCTGAGGTTCATCTCCATGGCGATCGCCTGCATCTGTTCCTTGGACAGGGCCTGCTCCAAAAGACAAACTCCGGCTGGATTTCCGGAAAATGGCTTTGAGGTGAACGCATCCACCACTGCAATAGGGATTTGCAACATTAATATCGGTCGTTTAAAACTTGAACATGGTGAATAAAATGGCCTGCAATAATCCAAAGCAAAGCCCTTGGGGTGATTGGCTTTCCGTTGGCTTGTCCTTGGACATCTAGCGTTTCTTCGGAAAGTGTCTTCACCAAGGTAAGCAAAGCTCTTCGCTGTGCCTCAAAGTCCTCCAACAAATCTTCCAGTGAGTTCTTTGAAAAATCAGCAGACTGTACGTATTCATTTTCATCAAATCCGGGAAGGGATTGTTTTTCTCCCCGGGCAAAACATAAGGCCCGAAACGTCATGATTCGCTCGGTATCGATCATGTGTCCCAAAACTTCCTTTGGGGTCCATTTGCCTTGCGCATAGGCGATGGATTCCCAGCCTAGTGGCTTAGAGGCAAAGAGATTGCGAATTTCAATAAGCTGACTTAGGATCAATTCGGAATAATCCGCTGGCGGAACTATATCCAAGTAGGTCTCATAGTAGCTGGGATATTCGCCTTTTTTGGGGAGAGAGAATGTCTTCATGTAATTTTTTGAGAGAAGTATCGTCAGAGGGATAAATTTAGGGCTAACAAAAAAAACCAAACCTACCATGCGTAAAATTTTATTCACCCTAGCCTTGGCGATTTTATCCTTGGGCAGTTTTGCACAGCAGGCGGTCATCCGAAATCCCGTGATCGAAAAACTAGTGCAGCAGGTTTCCGCAGATAGCCTAAAAAAATACATCTACGACTTATCCTCTTTTCATTCCCGACATACACTGAATACGGATGAAAAAAACGGCATGATTGCCGCACAACGCTACGTGCTCAAAAAATTCAATGAGTTTGCCAAAGCTTCAAATGGTCGCATGACTGCTCAGATCGAAGAGTTTATGACTCCAGGCGATGGACGCAGAATCGTAGCTGACTCCAAAGTTGCCAACGTGATTGCCACGCTCAAAGGTACCAATCCGGCTGATAAGCGCATCGTGGTGGTTTCCGGACATTTGGATTCCAGAAATCGTGATGTGATGGACTTCGAAGGTGCTGCACCAGGAGCCAATGACGACGGTAGCGGTGTGGCTGTGGTGATGGAATTAGCGAGAGTGCTGGCACAGAAAGAGTTTTCCTCTACTATTTTGTTTGTAGCATTTACCGGTGAAGAGCAGGGACTCAAAGGCGCCACCTACCTAGCCGACAAAGCCAAGTCTGAAGGATGGCAGATCGAAGCTGTCCTCAACAACGACATTGTAGGTAACAGCAACTCATCCGAAACACTTATCAGCAACAACACCCTGATGCGGATTTTCTCCGAAACTGTTCCTTTGGCAGAGGATGAACGAGGTGCCACCATCCGTCGCTCTACCAACTCGGACAATGACAGCCCTTCCCGTCAGCTGGCCCGATACATCAAGGAAACAGGAGAGCGCTATGTCGATCACATGGAGGTGAAGTTGATCTACCGAAGCGATAGATTCCTCAGAGGAGGTGATCAGACACCTTTTATGCGCAATGGATTTACCGCTGTGAGAATGTCCGAAATGAATGAAAACTTTCTCCATCAGCATGAAAATGTGCGGGAGGAAAATGGAATCCAATATGGAGATCTACCTGAATTTATGGATTTTGAATACCTGAGAAAAGTGTCTGCCGTCAACCTGTCTTCTGCGGCCTCCCTAGCCAACTCTGCTGGAATGCCTCAGGAAGTTCGAATTGACGTCAGAGGTCTAACCAATAAGTCAACACTAAACTGGAAAGCTCCAATACAAGGAAAGGTCAAAGGATATTATGTGCTGATGCGAGAAACCTCCTCACCGATGTGGGAAAAGAAATTTTTCACCACCGAAACCACCATTTCCCTTCCATATAGCAAGGACAACTATTTCTTCGCTGTTCAATCAGTAAGTGAATCAGGTGAAGAAAGCTTGGCCGTTTTCCCTTCTCCACAGACCCGTTGATCTAAACCAATTCTAAATTTCAAGAAAAAAGGCATTTCGGGAATCTTTGAGTGGGCTGATTTAGTTAGATTGAAGTAACATTTTATAAACTACTTCTATGAAACAGAAAGAAATCGTAACGCTTCAGCGTTCCTTACTTCCAGATACCGAGGTTTTACTCAACAAGCAGATTGAAATGGAAGGCAAATCATCTGCCTATTACCTGTCTATGGCTTCATGGTGTCATATGATGGGCTATGCTAATGCTGCCAAATACCTCTACACGCACGCAGATGAGGAAAGAATGCACATGATGAAGATTTTTCAATATGTAAACGAGGCGGGAGGTCATGCCATTCAGCCGGAAATTACAGGCGTGAGACATCACTTCAATTCCTTGAGAGAGGTTTTTGAATTGATTTTGGAGCATGAAATCAAAGTAACCAAATCGATCAACAGCATTGTTGACCATGCTTTCGGGGTGAAAGACTTCGCTACTTTCAGCTTTATGCAGTGGTATGTAACCGAACAACGCGAAGAAGAAACCATGTCACGAAGAGCGCTTGAGCTATTTGACATTATCGGAGAAGAAGGCATTGGCCTTTGGACCATTGATCAGGAATTGGGCAAACTACATGCAGCAGCAGATTCCGGTCAATAGGAAGGTCTTAGTACGTATCAAAAAAGCGGCAATTGCCGCTTTTTTGCTTTACATAAGATAGGTTGAATCAAAATTCACCTATTCAAATGACCATGATTTATTCTCTTCCAGTCTCTTTTGTGATCTGATTTTTATGTGTTAATTCAAATTCGATTTTCATCTGATTTTTAAAAAGCACTTTCATGAGTAATTCAACCTTTGATCTACAGATCCAGTTTTTCCAAAGGCTAAAATCAGCCATTCCATCCCATGCTTCTCTGGTGGATGAGGTAGCTGAGACGTTGGATTTGAGCATAGACAGTGCTTACCGCAGAATCCGTGGAGAAAAACTACTTGACTTGGAAGAGTTAAGTAAGCTCAGCCGCAAATTCAACATCTCCTTGGACAACCTCTTTTCCTTAAACTCCAACTCGATTCTGTTTCAGGGAAGACTTCCCAACAAAACAGCGAGCGCCTTTATGGATTGGATGGAGGATGTGCTTGCCCAATTGAATCTGGTCAATAGTTTCAGCAAAAAACACGTGTACTTTTTGGTCAAAGACATGCCCCCTTTTCATCATTACTATCACCCGCTTTTGGCTGGATTTAAGTTTTTCTTTTGGATGAAATCCATCCTGGACATGGAAAGTCTAAAAAATGACATCTTCAGTACAGACAAAAATTACTTTGCCCCTTTTCAGGAAATCACCCAGAAAATACTGCGGGTATATAACCGGGTCCCCACTTCGGAAATATGGAATGAAGAAAGTCTAACCACCACGCTACGGCAAATTGAAGTCTATCATGAAATGGGGCTTATCGCAAATTCTGACATCACAAACCGCCTATATCAATGCGTTCTTGAAGTGATAGACCATTTAGAGAAAATGGCGGAAAATGGAAAAAAGTCATTTTTGGGCCAATCCCCAACTTCAGAAAGTGCAGAGTATAGGCTTTATGTCAATGAAATTGTTTTGGGAGACAACACCTTTATGGCCGAGATCGGCGATACTAAAATCACCTATCTCAATCACAGCGTCATGTATTTTGCTGGATCGGTGGATCAACAATTCAACGAAAGCATGTTTCGCAACCTGGAAAACCTTATGAAAAAGTCCACCCTCATCAGCGGTACAGGAGAAAAGGAACGCAAGCAATTTTTCAATAAACTCCGAAAAAAGGTACAGGCCAAAATTGCCTTGATTTGATTTCAACTCTTCTTGCCAACTGTCTATTTTCCATTTGAGTCCTTTGATCATTTCGGTATCTTGGGCAAATGAATTCGACCAAATACGCCTTCCAAGTAGTGATTTTGCTGAGTATTTGGGCTTGTAAATCTGAGCCTAAAGAAAGCATACAAGAAGTAGAAGAATCTTTTGTTACTTTTTCAGATCCTGAACCACCAATCAAAGAACCGGGAATGGTATGGATCCCTGGAGGGGAATTCACCATGGGTACCAATGATTCTGATGCCTACGATGCCGAGAAGCCTGCAGTCAATGTGGATGTTTCCGGATTTTGGATGGATGAGACAGAAGTCACCAATGCACAATTTGCCGAGTTTGTCAAAGCCACAGGCTATATAACTGTTGCAGAAAGAGCGATCAGTTGGGAAGAATTGAAAAAGCAATTGCCTCCCGGTACACCCAAGCCCGATGATGCGGCACTTCAGCCCGGATCCTTGGTTTTTTCCCCACCTACTCAGCCCGTTCCATTGACAGACATTTCCCAATGGTGGGTTTGGAAAATCGGAGCCAATTGGAAGCATCCCGAGGGACCTGAAAGCAGCATTGAAGGAAAAGAAAATCATCCTGTAGTTCACATTGCCTATGAAGATGCAGAAGCATACGCCAAATGGGCAGGAAAAAGATTGCCAACAGAGTTTGAATGGGAATTTGCAGCTCGAGGTGGCGTCAACGGAAAGCGATTTGCTTGGGGGGATGAACTCACTCCTGAAGGAAAATTCTTGGCCAATACCTTTCAGGGCAATTTCCCAAATCGTAACGAAGGATCTGACGGGTACCTCGGCACCTCACCGGTCAAAGCATTTCAAGCCAATACGTTTGGATTGTTTGACATGATCGGAAATGTCTGGGAGCTCACTTCAGATTGGTACGATGCGCTCAAATACGCTCGGATTGCCGGACACGCCCCAAAGCTTGACGCAGGCATGAATCCTTGCTACAATCCAAACAATCCCTACGCCATGGAGCGAGTGATCAAAGGGGGATCATTCCTCTGTGCTGCCAACTATTGCGTCAATTACCGGCCCTCAGCCCGTCAAGGTCATGCCTTTGATTCGGGCACCTCCAATGTGGGATTCCGACTGGTCAAAGATGCTTCTAAACCTGCCTCAAACTCTACCTTGTAAATTCTGTATTGAAAGACCGACAAATGATCAAAAAATTCATTTTTTCCGTTTCACTAGCTTTCTTAATTGGACACCAAACTTTTTCCCAGCTTCAACCAGGCTTTTCCCCGGAAGAATACCGGGATTTCTTAACCATCACAGCGGGTAGCGTCAATGACACTTCTTTCACCAACGGAATCCCAAAAAATCCAAAATTCAACAAGGTGTATGAATCACCCTTGGTAGGACTTGAAAACAAATGGTATCTGTGGATTGAGGATGGAAAAAAGACAGCCTGGCTTACCATCAGAGGCACTGCAAATAATCCTACTTCCTGGTTGGCTAACTTTTATGCTGCGATGATTCCAGCTAAGGGAAGCTTGAGAATCAGAGAGGACTACCAGTTCAATTACCAATTTGCAGATCATCCTAAGGCTGCAGTACATGTTGGGTGGACACTTTCTACAGGAGCTTTGGCAGAAACATTGGTTCCAAAGATGGATTCATTGTATCTGGCTGGATATCGGGATTTTGTCATCTCTGGTCATAGTCAAGGAGGGGCGATCACCTACTTGATGACCTCCCATCTTTATCAATTGCAAAAGGAAGGGCGCTGGAAAGAACCTATCCGGATTAAGACCTATGCAAGTGCTGCACCAAAGCCTGGAAACCTGTTTTTTGCCTACCACTACGAATTTATTACTCAGGGTGGTTGGGCCTACAATGTGGTCAATGCCGCAGATTGGGTACCTGAAGTTCCGTTTTCCATCCAAACGATAAATGACTTCAATGCCACCAATCCATTTTCGGATGCTAGCAGTTTTATCAAAAAGCAAAAGTTTCCTCAAAAGCTGGTCTTTCGGAAAGTGTATAACAAACTCAATAAACCCACCCGCAAGGCACAGGAAAACTTTGAAAAATACCTCGGCAAATTTGCAGGAAAACAAGTGCTAAAGACCCTGCCTGAATTCCAATCACCTGATTTTTATCCAAGCAACCACTTTACCCGGGCGGGCAATTTTATTATCCTTCAGACCAATGATGCCTATTGGGACCGATTTCCTGACAATAAGGATAAAGTCTTCCAGCATCACATGATCCGGCCGTATTATTTTCTTCTGAAGCAGCAGTACGAGGTAAAATGAGTTAAAGAAAGTTCGAGGTTCGAGGTTCCCGGCTTTGAAAGATCTTTGGATAATTCCTCTTGAAATAAAAGAACAAACAGGTTGAAAAAAGAAACTTTTCCAAAGTTCAGAACTTTGGAAAAGTTAAACGGAGCGCTAAGTATCTATACTAAATTATGCCCTTCTCCGGATGCTTTCCGGTGACGGTTCGGCCAAAGGCTTTCATCTCCTCGATTTGCCCATCCATATCCCCATTAGGATAGATACAGGGTCCAATCCCAGCTTCTTTCTTTTTATAGTCCAAATAGCCAACTACCACCGGAACATCCGCTCCAAGTGCAATGTGATAAAACCCTGTTTTCCATTTTTTTACCGCACTTCGTGTTCCCTCTGGAGTCACCATGACCACCAGCTCATCCCGTTCCTTTAGCATCTGTACCATTGCCTCGGTGTAGGTCTGTTTTCTTCCTCCGGGGATCCTTTTTCGATCAATGGGAATAGCCCCAAGTCCTGAAAGCAACCAACCCAAAGGACCGATCATGACTTCCTTTTTGATCGTAAATCGAACCGGAATATCCATTAGGTAAAAAGCCGCACGGGCATACAGAATATCCCAATTGGAGGTGTGAGGAATAGCAATCAGGACAGCCTTTTTAAGTCCCTTCGGCCAATTGGCATTCAATTTCCATCCGGTAATCCAGAAGATAAATCGGGAAAGTGCCTTCATCATAGCGTTTCAGTTGTTTCTTTTTGGGGTGAAGTAATGAGGTCTTGCATGGATGGGTTTTCTTCAAACACACGCATGGTCTGATCGTATCCTGCCTGAAAGAGGTCTGGTGCTTTTTTAATGTCAAACACGCCGTATTTTCCCAAACCGGGTGCTTCGATGAAAAAGTCACACTTGGATTTTCGGCTATAGACATTGAAGTTCATCGTCATGATCACCGATCGCTCGATCAGATTTTTCATGTTTTTTATATTGCTTTCTTCCGGTAGGTGATTGCAATTGACACCGATCACCACATCGCAAATCCCTTCCAAGGGCTCCACAGGAAGATTATTCAGCACTCCACCATCTACCAGAAATCGGTTACCAATTTGGATCGGTTCAAACATGCCAGGAATACAGGAAGAAGCCAAAATCGGCTTGATCAATTCTCCTTCATCAAAATAGACCACTTTTCCCTTTCGGATATCTGTAGCGGCCACGGTAAGCGGAGTTTTGAGCTTCGCAAATTCGTTATGAGGCAGGTACACTTTAAACAGGTCTGCCAAGCTTTCCATTTTGAGGATGCCTTTCCAAGAAATTGCAGGCCGCATGAAGCGGAAATAGTTGGTCTCCAAAATGATTTTCAATACTTCTTCGGGCTGATAGCCTTGGCAATACATTGCCCCGGCGATCGAACCAGCGGAACTACCAGTCACTTTGGTGGGGTAGATTCCAAGCTCATTAAGTGCCTTCAGGACTCCCAAGTGAGAAATCCCACGAACACCGCCTCCCGAAAGGGCAAGACCAATTTTAAGTTTAGAGCTCATCGAGACGGAAAGTTTGATCCAATCGTACGCCTTTCTCGGTCATTTTTACCGTGCAGCACTCATTGACAGGATCATGCTCGAGGAAAAGCACATACTTTTCGCGTGCAGCTTCCTCCAAAAATGCCTGCTTTTCACTCATCGTAATCAATGGTCGGGTGTCATAGCCCATCACATACGGCAAAGGAATATGGCCGACAGAGGGAAGTAAATCCGCCATGAAAACCACCGTATGGCCTTTGTAGCTGATTTTCGGCAGCATCTGCTTATCAGTATGCCCATCTACAGTCATCACGTCAAAGCCTGGGAAAAGTGACTTTTTCTCCAAATCCACAAATTGTAAGACTCCGTGATCCTGCATCGGTTGGATATTTTCTTCGAGAAAAGATGCCTTTTCTCTTGGATTAGGCTTGGTTGCCCAATTCCAATGATCCGAATTGGACCAATACGTCGCACGAGGAAAGGTAAGTTCATATTGCCCATGTGAACCATACCGAATCCCTCCCCCACAGTGATCAAAGTGCAAGTGGGTCAAAAACATATCGGTAATATCGGTGGGATGTACGCCCAGATTTCTGAGGCTTTGATCCAAAGAAGCCTCTCCATGCAAGTAGTAATGAGAGAAAAATTTGGCGTCTTGCTTATCCCCTATCCCATTGTCGATCAGAACTACCCGATCTCCATCTACTGCCAAAAGGCATCGCATAGCCCAAGAACAAAGGTTGATTTCGTCAGCAGGATTGGTGCGAGACCAAAGAGACTTGGGCACCACTCCAAACATAGCACCACCATCTAATTTGAAAAATCCAGTATCTACCGTATACAATTCCATCTTGGGTTCTTCTTGGGTTTAAAAACCAAAAGCAACCTTTCCCAGGGTGGATAGATTGCTTTTTGGCTATATCGGTTTGCGTTTCCGCAATCTCTTAATCTCTTACTCTCTTTCTACTATTCAACCACCACGCCCATGGAGCAAAACTTATCAATTCGCTGCTCAATGCGTTTTTCAGGTTTGATTTTATCGAGTTCTTTGAGTGCATTTAAGATTACCTCTTTGATGGTTTTAGACATCATTTTGAGGTCTTTATGCGCACCTCCCAGTGGTTCGGGTATGATGTCATCGATCAATCCGTTGGTTTTCATGTCTTTGGCTGTCAGTTTCAACGCTTCAGCTGCCTGCTCCTTGTAGTCCCAAGATCTCCAAAGGATAGAAGAACAGGATTCAGGAGAAATCACTGAATACCAAGTATTTTCGAGCATATATACCTTGTCACCAATAGCAATACCCAATGCACCACCGGAAGCACCTTCACCGATGATGATGCAGATGACCGGCACTTTGAGCAGAAACATCTCTTTCAAGTTGCGGGCAATCGCCTCACCCTGACCTCTTTCCTCTGCTTCCAATCCTGGAAATGCACCCGGAGTATCGATCAAGGTCACAATAGGCTTTCCAAATTTCTCGGCCATTTTCATCAGGCGGAGTGCCTTACGGTAGCCTTCAGGATTGGCCATCCCAAAGTTACGTTCCTGTCTTTGCTTGGTATTTCGGCCTTTTTGCTGTCCGATAAACATGACCGTACGGCCATCAATATCTCCTAGCCCACCTATCATGGCTTTGTCATCCTTTACGGTACGATCTCCATGAAGCTCTATGAAGTCATTGGTAATCTCATAGATGTAATCTAACGAGTAGGGTCTGTCTGCGTGTCGGGAAAGCTGCACACGCTGCCAGCGAGTGAGATTGTCAAAAGTCTCTTTTTTCAAAGCCAGGATTTTTTCTTCTAAAGACTCAATATCACTGCTTAGATCAATGTTCCGGCCCTTAGCCAAGTCTTTCATTTCCTGAAGTTTTTGCTCTAAATCAGCAATGGGTTTTTCGAATTCTAATACCATTTTGGTGATTTTTGGAAGAGGCAAAGATAAGGATATCTAGTTACCGTCAACAAGAGCTGGGTGTCTAATTGACTTTCTTGGTTTCGTTTTCAAGCCTAAAAAAATCAATAAACTTCAAAATTCAGGGTGATTTTGATCCTTAGAGTTCGACAATATTTTTTAATGGAAGGAAAAGGAAGAAACTAAAAAAGCCTACTAACAAAAAAGCCTCAGATTTCTCTGAGGCTTTAAGGAGAATGGACAGCCTGTCCCGAGCATCCAGAGGACTCGACCACGAGACCGTCTTTTTAAATCTTTTATTAGTGCAGATTCCTTTCACCAAACCATTTTCTTTAGCGCCTTTGAGTCTTCGTGGCCAAATGGAATAAAACAAAAAAGCCCTAGATTTCTCTAAGGCTTTAAGCGGAATGGACGGGACTCGAACCCGCGACCTCCTGCGTGACAGGCAGGCATTCTAACCAGCTGAACTACCACTCCTAATGGTCAAGCTTTAATTAATCTTATGCGGAATGGACGGGACTCGAACCCGCGACCTCCTGCGTGACAGGCAGGCATTCTAACCAGCTGAACTACCACTCCGTTTACCTTCACTTTTGAAGTGGTGCAAAGGTAGATAAATGAATTTTAACAGCAAGACATCAAGTTTATTTTTTTGGAACTCGGGGTTTATCTGATTCTTTTTCAAAAAGATAATTTTGAAAACAGAAATAGATTTTCCTCCAATTGGTCTTTAACCAACCAAATTGAGAAGATTCCAAAGGTAGTCATGGACTTTTTCTAGTACTTCCCTGTTTTTCAAAAATGAATTTGGTAAGTCAGTTTTTTGCGCCTTTGAGCCTGAGTGGCAAACATCAAACCACTCGCTCATCCACCAGCACATCCACATTGGGATGAAGCCAAAGCAGGGAAGCAGGAAACTGCGTATTTACTTCCGGCTTTAACAAGCGTTCAAAAGCCTCCTTTTTGCCTGAACCTGCAATAAAAATCAAGATCTTTTTGGATTGAAGGATATTCCCCACTCCCATCGTCATTCCAAATGTTGGAGGTTGCTTGAGGGATTTGATCATGCCATTATTCAGGGTAGACTCGGCCAATTGACAGACATGAAATTCCAGTTTCAATACCTCTCCAGGTTCATTCAAGGCAATATGTCCATTCACCCCAATCCCCAAAATACAGATATCCAAAGGACCTTCTCGTTGAATCACCCCTTCCATTTGACGACAATCCCCTTCCGGGTCAGCTGTGAAAGGATCGATGGTCCAGTAGCGGTCTGAAGAAATCCCCATAGGCTGAACAAACTTGGTCTGCACATCGAGCTCTGAAGTAAAGGTTGATCCTTCCTCCAAACCACCCCACTCGTCCAATTTGATCACGCGTAGCTGATTGCAAAAGCTTGGATTTTTTGCCTTTTCAGCTACTAGTTGGCTATATAGCCCCGAAGGCGATCCCCCACTCGCCACGCAAAACAACAGATTTGGCTTTCGGTCAATTTCATTTTTGACAAGTTCAAAGCCCTTACGGCTCATGGTTTCAAAGTCAGGGAGGTAGTGGATATTCATGTTGGGATTCTTTTAAAGAGTAAATCAAATAGGCTCTTAAATATCAATCAAAATCCTTTTCAAGTCATTTATTTTTCTAAAACTGAAATTTATTAAACCACAATAGGCACATAGAAAAACCCTATTCCTTAATTCACACTGAAACAATTGCTCCGTCAGGAGCATAATCTTGGTAGAAAAAAAGTCAAAGCTACCCCTAGCGCTGGACACCAAAAGCTGGTTTGGAAACGAAAGCTTGTACCAACGCAATAGAAAAAGACATTTTAAAACCACACTAGACACATGGATAACACATAGGGGTATCCTTGATTTTCTTTAAATCCAAATCTTTTGCGTCTTGATGCCTTCGTGGCAATTACTCCGGTAGGAACATAATCTTGATAGAAAAAAAGATTAAAAACCACACTAGACACATAGATAACACATAGGTGTATCCTTGATTTTCTTCGAATCCAAATCTTTTGCGTCTTGATGCCTTCGTGGCAATTACTCGGTTAGGAGCATAATCTTGATAGAAAAAAAGATTAAAAACCACACTAGACACATAGATAACACATAGGAGTATCCTTGATTTTCTTCGAATCCAAAACTTTTGTGTCTTGATGCCTTCGTGGCAATTGCTTCGGTAGGAGAATAACCTTGATAGAAAAAAAGATTAAAAACCACGGTAGATACATGCATAACTCATAGGTGTGTCCTTGATTTTCTTCGAATCCAAATCTTTTGCGTTTTGATGCCTTCGTGGCAATTCCCCATTATTCCAGACCTATACGGTTTAACCTTTGAGCTCTCTAATTTATCCTTGGTGACCTTAGCGGTTAAGCTTTATGAACTCTTATTTCACCTTCGAGCCCGTTGCGGCTGAAAAATCACTTCTTCCTTCTTAACTTATCCCCATCTTAGTTTACCAAACACCAACCATTACCTTATGAGAAAAATTTACCTCAGTGCTTTGGCCTTGATGCTCGTTGCAAGTCCACTGATGGCACAGAAAAAAGCCGCCCCAAAACCCGATCCGCTCAAGCAATCCGTACAGCAAGCCATCGATTCCCGGTTTGCAGACATGATGGAGCTCAGCGACAAAATCTGGGCTTTTGAAGAAATCGCCTTTCAAGAAACCCAATCTTCCGCAGCTCTTTCCGCCTATGCCGAAAAACTCGGTTTTAAAGTCACCCGAGGCGTGGGCGAAATCCCAACCGCCTTTGTGGCAGAATACGGCTCAGGAAGCCCGATCATCGGTATCATGGGAGAATTTGATGGCTTACCGGGCCTTTCCCAAAACAAAGTCCCTTTCAAAAGCCCACTCCATGCCGGAGCACCGGGTCATGGCTGCGGTCACAATCTTTTCGGCGTTGCATCCCTTGGCGCAGCATCTGCCATCAAGGATCTCATCGCTTCCGGCAAACTGAAAGGCACGATCCGCTTTTATGGTACTCCAGCCGAGGAAAAATACTTCGGCAAACTCTGGATGATCCGTGCCGGACTGATGGACGATGTGGACATCATGATGGACTGGCATCCTGCCGACGAAACCAAAACCGAAGTCCAAAAAGGACTGGCTCTGGTAGACTTTATCGTTGAGTTCAAAGGACAGGCGGCCCACGCTTCCGGTGATCCATGGAATGGCCGCTCCGCTTCCGATGCCCTCGAACTCTACACCACAGGCATCAACTATTACCGCGAGCATATCAAACCTACTGTTCGCATTCACTACCATATCCAAGATGGTGGACAAGTCGTCAACGTAGTACCTGACTACAGCCGACTTTGGGTGAGAGTACGTGATACCAGCCGTGAAGGACTTATGCCGGTATGGAAACACGTGGAAAAAATGGCCGAAGGAGCTGCCATCATGGCTAATGTATCCCACGAAGTGAAACTCGTATCCGGTGTGCATGAGATCCTGGTCAACCGAACCGGTTCGGCGGTGATGCAAAAGAACATTGAAAGCCTAGGAGCGATCACCTATACTGCAGAAGAACAGGAATTTGCCAAAAAGATACAGGAAGCCAATGGCAAACCGCTCGTAGGGGTGATCTCTGAGATTAAGCCGATGGAAGAAACCCAAGAGCACAGCATGGGCGGAAGTACAGACGTAGGTGATGTCAGCTGGGTCGTGCCTACCATCCGAATGGGTGCAACCGTAGCCCCCACCGGTACACCTTGGCATTCTTGGGCGGTAGTCGCCTCTGTGGGGATGTCCATCGGCCACAAAGGAATGGGCTATGCAGCCAAAGCACTTGCCATGACCATGGTGGATCTGTACCAAAACGAAACCCTGAGAAACGAGATCAAAGCCGAATTCAAGCAGAAAAAAGGAGACTATGTCTACAAGGGCATTATCCCTGATGGCCCTCCGCCATTGAAGGCTGGATATTGATAAATTAGAATTAGAATTATAAAACAACCACTTCGATAAGTATACGCTTGACGAAGTGGTTTTTCTTTTAAATTCATATTACTCAAGATCACAAGATCCCAATGACCTATTCAAAAACCCTCCTTCTCTTTTTTCTTATGTTAGGGATTAGTGAAACCCTAAAAGATCCACGAACTGAATTTTTCCCAAAGTTGGAAGAGAAGCCTGAAGCAATTCCTGCCAAAGAAAACCTGTGGGTGTTTATTCTAGCAGGTCAATCCAATATGGCGGGACGGGGAAAAGTCGAACCGATGGACACGATTCCCGATCCTCGGATTCTGACCATCAACAAAACCGGAGAGGTAATTCTTGCCAAAGAACCGCTTCACTTCTACGAACCCACCCTGACCGGATTGGATTGCGGACTTTCCTTTGGCAAAGAACTGCTGAAGTACATTCCCGACAGCGTTTCCATTTTGCTACTTCCCACAGCAGTTGGCGGAAGTGCCATACAGCAATGGATCGGCGATGAGACGTATCGGAATGTGTCTCTATTTTCCAATTTCAAGGAAAAAGTAGCCATTGGGAAACAATACGGAACCATCAAGGCCATCCTTTGGCATCAGGGAGAAAGTGATGCGGCATCACGGGAGACTATCGACATTTACGATAAGCAATTGGGGGTTTTATTCAGCAAGTTTAGGGCTGAGGTCGGGAATCCTAATCTGAGCATCTGCTTTGGACGATTGGGTTCTTTTTCCAAAACGGATGAATCCTGGCAAGCCATCAATGCCAAAATGGAAGACTACCAAAAAACCGATCCCTTTTCTTATCTGATCCAAACCAAGGACTTGAACCATAAAGGTGATTTCATTCACTTCGATTCCGAAGGACAGCGCGCCATGGGAATCAGCTTTGCGAAGGCTTATATCCAACGGGGATTTATCGTAGTGGAGTGAAGTCCTCAAACATCAATGGCAAAATCGTAAAGGGGGTATTGCACTTAGGAAGGTTGGTCGAATTGATTTATATTCACTTCAACTGAAACTGTAGAGGTATGGAACTGATCAACTACATCCTGAGCATTGATCCAAACTATATGTTGATTGGCTTATTGAGTCTTTTTTTCTTTTTGGAACAAGTGACCGTCAATCCTTATCCCTTCAAAAACCGAGGGAAGCACCTTTTCCAAAACCTCCTTTTCCAGCTTTCCTTGACCCTTTTGAACCTGATTTTTCTCGGAATCCAACTGCAATGGATCGAATGGTTGACACTCAACCAAATCGGACTTTTGCATTGGGCTGAGTGGCCTTATTGGGTCAAACTTGCCTTGGGTGTAGCCTTGTATGATCTAACCACCTATTGGATTCATCGGGCATCACACAAAGTTCCCCTGCTTTGGAGATTGCATCGGGTTCATCATAGCGATACCCACATGGACTCCACCACCACCTTACGGTTTCATCCATTGGAGATCATTTTTATCTACCAAACCGGAAATGTCATCACTGCAGGGCTCTTCGGCACAGATATGACAGCTTTGGCACTTTACTACTTTATTGTGTACATCTTTTTCTTTCTCGAGCATTCCAATTTGAAATACCCGAAGTGGTTAAATCACACGCTTGGACTGGTGCTCGTCATGCCGGATCATCATCGGGTACACCACCACAAAGATCAACAGTACACCGACTCCAATTTTGCCGACATCTTTATCCTTTGGGATAGGATTTTCAAAACTTTTAAATGGATTCCTGTAAAAAAGAATGACTTTGGATTGGATGAATTTGACTCTGAAGACAAGCAAACTTTTCTTTACCTGATGAAAAGTCCTTTTCTCTCTATTCGAAAAAAGTCAGAAGATTCAAAGGCATAAAATCTGAATGTTCTCTTTCCCAATCAATTAACCTTATGAAATGCCCATGAGAAAATGCTTCTCACACAACTTGTCCCGAACTGGTTTCGGGAGGCGAATGATTATCCCTAGCATTCCATGTGGCAAATGAAAGTTAAATTATAAACACATGAAAAACCTATTTATCCTATTCGTCTTTCTTTTTACTTCTCCCGCTTTTTCACAATCGGCTGATCAGCTTCAGGTGGAGCAATTGATCCAAAACTCCTTTGATGAAATATTCTCCAAGTATGATGCGACAAAGCTTACCGACTTTTACACGGAGGACTTTTTACTATTGGAGCACGGCGAATTATGGGACATGGCGTTTATCAGAGACTACCTCGGCAAGGCAAAAAGCAATCCCAACCCTCCTACCCGTACCAACCGATTTGAGTTTATCAAGACCGTAGTCGAAGGAGACCGGGCCTGGGTAGCCTATCACAATTACGCCACGATCTCCCGGGACGGAAAAGTCCTTCGTGAACTCTATTGGTTGGAAAGTGCGACTGCCATCCGAACTGAAAGAGGTTGGAGACTGGACATGCTTCACTCCACTCGAGTGGTTCAGGAGAAATAAAAAATCCCAGACCTTATGGGTCTGGGACGTTTGAGATTACTTAAACAGCTTCTCTAAAATTTTGTAGGTAATCAGATAGGTGGGTCTCACGCCTTCCATACCCAATGCTCCCGAAGCTAGCGTACTGCCTGTTTCCAACGGATTATCTGATGCATAATAGGCATAAAGTACCTTGACATTGGAGCGGATATTTCCGCGGATTTTGGATGCCGACTGAATCGCTTTTTGGTAGTGAGCGCCTTCCATTTCCAGGCCTACTGCTTTCCAGGATGACTCCATAAAGTAAGTCAGAATGTCCCTATTTTGAAGGGAGGTACCTAGCACAGTAATCATCGAACCTTGGTAAACACCCAAACCATACCCTTCGAAATCAGACTTTTTCAGCTCATTTTTGAACGGGTAATTGTCGGCAGTTCCTTCAAATACGTGAGAATTTGGCACCATCAAGTCGCCTTTGCCACCATGCAGGATGCCTGCTTTTCCCATGATGGAAGTTGAAACTACATTGAGTGGATACTTTTTACCGTTTTTGGTATAAGGCTTTAGCAACTCATCAAAGCACTCATAGGCTTGCTCACCAAAGGCATAATCCATGACGACAAACACCGGGCGCTTTTCTTTTTCCTCCGGAAGCGATGTACCCGGGATCAGAGAACTCTTTTCCAAGTGTGCTGTATCAATGATCTGAGCCCCGATGTTGGTTCCTGATTCATCTGGCAAATCGATGAATCCGTGCTTTTCAGCATATTCCTGAATCTTTTTGCCTTGATTGTTTTTGGCTTTGATGGAAATATCAGTAGCTATTTGCTCGATCTCTTCATAACTCTTGGATCCGAGTGCCTGATGCGCGTAAATGGTATTCAGGACACTGTGCAGGTTGGCAGAAATGATGTGAATCGGACGATTGATCAGCCCTTTCTCGAGTAAGGTTTCCTTGATTCGATCTGCCCAAAGTTCGCCATAAACATGGTGTCCTACCCGCTCCCGGAGCGTAGCTGAGAAGCTGATTTCTCTATCCAGGCCTTGTGTTTTTTCCTCCATTGCCAATTTGCCCAAGTGATAAACAATGGAGAAAAGGCTATTGGAATTGGAGCTTTTGGAAAATTTACCAACGGCAGCGATGGTTTCTTCAAAAGTTCGTCCTATGATATGACTCAGGTAAGCAGAAGCACATTCAATATCGAGTTCCTCACCTCGCTGTTCTCTTTGGACAAACTCCTCCAGCATGCTCCAATTGGAAGAAATCCTTCCTTTGGGATCCGTGCTGTTTCGGTAAATTTTATTGGATTCGATGTAGAGAAACGAAAGGTGGGTCAAGATATCGTAGATATCCGACCGGCCACGAGTCATCTCCACATACATGATTTGTTCGTCGAGTCTATAACAATTCCGCTTACGACGGGGCGGCACCAAAGGCACCAAATGGGAGGTCTCATACCCCTCTCGGCTGATCAGACGGATGTAGCGACACTCTTCGATTCCTTTAGGCAAGCGCTCCATGACATAAAGCAAACCGTCTAATTCGATCTTTTCGGTATCGGTAAGCGACCCGTAAATCTCCGGGCTCAGAGTCATCAGAGCTTGAATAAGTCCCTCGCCTGACACACCCATAGGCTTGTAACTACCCCGGTTAAAAAGATGGCGCATCGTAATATATAAGCGCTCTATTGCTGCTCGGGACTCTTGGGCTCTGGTTCTCTTCATTTGCATAAAAATCAGTTTAATTCGGCGAAATTAGAGATAAAACCTGATTTAGCCAGTCGAGATTGAGCAAATTGAGCCGATTTACTTTCCCTTATTAGGATATCCATACGATTTGGAGATTAAACCCGCATGATGAACTAGACTTCCTATTCCGAGCACAGAATGCTTTAAAATCAATCGCTTTGTTGCATTTAACTCATTCACAGGAGCGACACTATGCTTCACTTGTTAAACGCTTGATTTTCTAGCATTTTGACCTCTCACAACGGATCCTAATGTATCATGAAGGTTTAAAAATCAAGTGAATCAGTTTCTTTTATGCACTTCTTTTTTGAGCCTAAGACCCAAACCAAAAAAACCTTCTCCGAAACCAAAAGACCTTATTCCAAGCCTAATTTCAGGTTCTAGAATAAGAGTTTCTTTGAATTTTAACTCTTTCCCAATTTTCAACAGTGGTCCAAACGTGACCCCGGGATTGATACGATAGTCGGTTAGGGAAATTTCCCCCTGGTCTCGTTGCCCCCAAGTAGAAAAAATTTCAACTTGAGGTCCAAGGGAAATCTGAGCAAATCGAGTGGAAATTCGGTAAAGGATTGGAATCGAAACAAACCCTTCAGAAACCCTCGTCCATTCGCCGATCGAAAAATTCGGACCGTCTATAGATAAATAGATGTCCTGCTGGTTTGTCCTATAAAAAAGACCAAACTCCAAACTACCTCTTCTGGATAAGCCACGCTCGTAGGTAATACCCGCTATCGGATTAAAGTCATATTCCATAGACTGCCCGGCAAGCAGGATTCCCATTTTGTCCGAAACTTTCTCTTGGGAAAATCCTTGGGAAAAAGGAAAAAACAAAATTGAAAAAAGAAATAAGGCTGATCTCCAAAAACTCAACAACGACATCATTCTGATAAAATTAAAATCCCTATCAAGAAAAAAATATTAAACTAAAAATACAACAGATCCTAGTCTTTATTTCTTATTTTCTTAGTCTATCAGCAAAGTGTTTCTTTAACTTTTCTACTTTGGGCCTTACCACAAACTGACAATAGGGCTGCATGCCATTTTGATTGTAATAATCCTGATGATAATCCTCAGCTGGGTAGAAATTGGTAAATGCAGTAATTTCTGTTACAATCGGAGCATCAAAAACTTGAGCCTGATTTAACTCTGATTTCATTCTTGAAGCAATTTCCTTCTGGGCATCTAGCAAATAAAAAATGGAAGATCTATACTGAGGACCTACGTCTGCGCCTTGTCTATTGAGCGTGGTGGGGTCATGAGTTGCCCAAAAAACTTCAAGAATGGCCTCGAGCGTAATTTTGTTTGGATCGAAAATCACCTGAATAACTTCTGCATGGCCCGTGGTTCCGGTGCAGATTTGCCGGTAAGTGGGTTTTTCGACCAGTCCACCTGCATAGCCGGAGATCACTTCTTTGACACCTTCCAGCCTTTGAAAAACAGCCTCAGTGCACCAAAAGCATCCACCTCCAAGTAAAATCACCTCGTAGCCAACAGGTATTTCAAGTTTTGTAAGAGGAAGTTGAGAATTGAAAGTCATTGATTTTTTTGGGAATACAACTGCAGAAAATCTCAATAAGTTTTTATACGGGAAATTCTAACCGGTCCTTTGGGAAGCTCATTCGGATCAACCGGCAGATCTTTTTGGGTGACTAGGATGAGCCCTTCCCGATACATAGCCATCATAACTTCCTGAACATCGGGCATAAAATACCTCCAATCTTCAGGATAAAGTTTCCTCACTACTTCAGAGGGACAAAAACTTGAATTTCTCCTGTAGCAAAAATCAAGAATAGCAGTCCTCAATACTTCCATTTCTCCAAATTAATGGCAAACCATCACAAAAGCCGGCGGGAGATTTTTGAAGGTAAATTTGGCATCTACTTTTGAGAAGTATTTAAGAAATAGTTTTTTGAGCAAATAGGAATAGCAAATCTGTATAAACTTTCCTTTAGGCTTCAAGCATTCTCTTGACTGCCTCATGATTTGATCCGTGGCTTCTTTGGGAATCAAACTAAAGGGCAAAGAAGAAAGCACGTAATCCACCTTTCTCGAGCCGATGTAATTGGCAATATGCTCCGCAGAATCATTGATGATCTTGACATTAGCTTGAGGAAATTGCTTCTTCATAGCTGCACAAAAAGACGGGTTGATTTCAAAAACCAGCAACTCCGCAGAGGGATTTAAGCGATCCACAATACCTTGTGTGATGCTTCCATCACCACCTCCCAGTTCGACTACCAAATCAGCGTGTGCAAGATCAGTAAAGGACAACATTTTTTTAACTAAAGCTTTAGAACTAAAAGTCACAGCTCCTGTGGTAGTAAGGTTGGAATAAAGCTCAACCAACAAATCTGATTTACTCATATTGTGAAAATGACCATGGAAGATACCTGATTTTGGCTTATATTTTGGAAAAACTGACAAAACTTAATTAAGAAAATATGGCCCAAAAGGCTGAAATCCGATCGACATTTTTGGATCAAACTCAGAAAGTACTTAGGAATTTTTGGGGTATGTCCTTGATTTTTTTGGTGTTAATGTTACTCTTCAGGGTGATTGAGCTACTGCTGATTTTTAACAATCACGTGGTAGATTTTACTTTTTCAGACGTAGTCATGTATGGTGTTTTAGAAGATCTAAAGTGGATTTTTTACTTCCTAGGTCTTGTTTTCATCGTTTTTCTCACCTTATCCCTCGTGTCAAAAGGTTTTGCAAAAATCCTAGCACAAGGCGTAATGACCTTGGCCTTAATTATCCATGTAGCACTGATTTTTTACTTTACCAAAACGCTTTTGCCTCTTGGAAAAGACCTTTTTGCCTACAATTGGAATGACCTCGTACTGACGATATCCTCATCCGGCCAATTGAATTTCACTAATGGCATCCTGGGAATCGTATTGATTGCCTTCCTGCTTTGGCTTTTAAACCTTGGGATCAAGTTTATCCCGCTTAAGCTAAACCTTTCCTTGTTTCTGACAGGAGTACTATTTTCCATGGTAGTCTCTTTCGCAGTTTTACCTAACCTCATCAGTGCCGGTACCAGTGAAACCAGACGAAATGTTGAATTGAACAAATCCCGTTTTTTGACTGAGGAAGCGTTTGATTATTGGCTCTATGGAGGTGAATACTACTTTGATTTTTATCTGAGGGGCAGCAACGAAGACCTTTTGGTGCAAAAAGAATTTACCAACGATGAATACCCTTTTGTTCATAAAAGCAATTATCCTGATGTTTTAGGTCCATTTTTCGATTCGCTCCAAAGACGACCTGATATTGTTTTTATTTTCATTGAAAGCTTGGGTAAAGCCTACTCCGGAAAAGATGCCTACTTGGGTTCGTTCACTCCCTTTTTGGATTCGTTGGAGCAACATTCATTGGTTTGGACAAATGCCATTTCATCCACAGGTCGAACTTTCGGACTCTTACCGGGTGTATTTGGAGGTTTACCTTTTGGAGAAAAAGGGTTTCTTGAACTTTGGGAAGAATTCCCTTATCATCAATCCTTATTGAGCGTGCTCAGAGAAAACGATTATGAAGTAAGGTATTTCATAGGTGCCGATCGAAACTTTGACAAAGTCTCCAACTTTCTGGAATACCAACAAGTACATCAACTCGAGGATGAATCCACTTTTCTTTCAGGCTTTCCTAAGTCACCCTCCCAAAATGGATTTTCTTGGGGATATGCAGACAAGGAACTTTTCAAAAATGGGTTGCAGAAATTACCACTAAATCCAGAAAAGCCTCAAGTCAGGATTTTTCAGACCCAAACTTCACACGACCCCTACCTCGTTCCGGAAAGGGAAGCCTATGCTGCAAAATTAAAGTCTCATTTGACCGATTACTTGGGATTGAGTGCTGAGAAAGTGGCAGAATACATGGCTTATCAGGACATTTACATGACGGTACTGTATGCTGATGATGCGGTGAAGCTTTTTATAAATGAATACAAGAAACGGCCTGAATTCAGCAACACCATTTTTGTCATCACCGGTGACCATAGATTGCCTGAGGTTCCGATGTCCTCCAGAATAGACCGTTTTCATGTCCCGCTGATGATTTATTCTCCTTTAATTAAGCGCAGGGATTACTTCAAGGGATTAAGCAGTCACTATGAAATCACTCCTTCCCTTCTCGCCTTTTTGGAAAAAAATGCTGGAATTAATTTACCGGAGGAAGTTACTTGGCAAGGTCAAGTTTTGGATACAGCCAGGACTTTTCAGTCAAAAATTGCCATGCCTTTGATGAGAAACAAAAACCAGCTCCTAGACTACATCCATGGAGAGTTTTTCCTGTCTGACGGTCAGGTATTTTTAGTTTCTGATGGTTTAAACATCGATCCTATTGATGATGGAGATGTTTTGAATCGACTAATTGGAGAATTTGAGGAGTTTAAAAACAAAAACAACTACATGGTTCAAACCAGAAAACTCCTTCCTCCACCTACGCTGTCTAGCAACTAAACTGCGGGTATTCCGGTTTTTCAGCTATTTGCTGATCAAAAACGATGATTCTTGATCAGCTACTGCGTGATGAGAAGCCAATTCAACCGTGGGTGAGGAGTCAACGAAAATCGAAAGCTCTTATACCCTAACCGAAAGGAATTTGAATGATAGATAGTTGATTTAATCTTTAGCTTTTAGAGCTTCATCCATGATCTGCTCCAAAAGAGGATTGTAATAATTCCAAAAGAAACTTCGACGATCTGAAAAATCAGCGGCCACATACAGAGATCTCCAAAGGAACGGAAGGCCTGAGAATCTAGGAGAACCCAAGTCTTCCTTTATCTCTGAAAAATCCCCAGCAAAATAATATTGCCTGCTTTTATCCAATTGCCTAAAGACCACAGCCGGGAAAAATCTAGGCAAACCCATCGTTCTCAATCGCTTTAGGCCTTCAGCGGTAGGGTTGATATCATAATAAGAAACTACCTGATAATCCCGCTCTATCAATACCACATCAAACCAATCTGGATAGGGAACTACCTGAGGCAATGAAAACCCATGTTTATTCACTTTTTGAGTCCGGATCAGAGGAGTTTTATTAAGGACATCCCTATTGAAAATAAAGGCTTCAATCTCTCCGCTTTCTTTCAAAAAGATTAAACCCGGACCTATCAAATCCCATTTTCCATGTTGAATTTGGTATTGACTAATCATCCATCTGGGTATGTCTTTGTTTTGAACAGTATCCAGCTCATCAAAATACCTGCCTATCCAACCTGTCCATTTCACCCCCATTAGGTTTTCAAATTCAGTTCGAATTGGTTTGGGTGTGGGTGAGGCCATTGAATTATATTCTGCAATGACCGTTTTTCCCTGACGCTTGGCACTACTGATTAGCTGAATTTCAGCCAGGTCCATGCCGCCGTATATTTTCTTACTTGGGCTTTCCACGGGCGGTTTATCAAAGTCATTCTCAAATACACCATAGGTATCAGCAAAAAAGATGAGGTCATTTTTGGCAACCAACGAATCGATTTGGCTTTTTGATTTCCCAGTCAAGTCCCTTTTTTCTCCCCTAGTTTCAGTTCCATTTGGAAAAAAACCGAGGTAATCCATTGACTTGTCATAAAAATGGCCGGACGAATTTTGAATTTTACCGTGCTCCATCGTCCAAAATATCCCCTGATGCTCGGAATAAGACTTGTCCCTGACAGTTTTATCGATGATCAAAATATCTGCAAGCTGGGTGGGAGTAGAAAACCAGATCAAATAACTGATCAAAGGAATGCCGATCAGGATCAAGATGAATGGAAGTAATCGGGTCAAAAAAAGTTTTAATTCTATTTTCATGGACAAGGGCTGGCTTAAAACCTGTATTCAAAACCTACAGATAGATTGAGGTTGTTTCTAAAGTTGTCTACTGATAATTCGTCTCTCGAATATCCGGTAAACCCGTAAATCATAAATTTGGAAGTCACTAAATGCTGGTACCCCAGACGAGCTCTGTAGGAATTCAACAGCTGAGTTTGGTCTCTGGTCTCTTCATCAGGAGAAACCCCTGTTCCAAGCTGTATGCTGAAAAAATCCTCTGCAGACTTGAAATAGTACCTAGCCGTAAACTGACCTGAAGTGCCGGTAGACGTAGAAGAAGGGATCACATTTGTCCTGAGATTCAACCACCAATTGCCCACATATTTCCCTACCGAACCCGTCAATATATGAGTAGCGGTGGTAAAGCCTAGGTATCGATATCCACCCTCCACCTCCCAGGCCTTGGGAAGATTATGAAAATATGAGGCTCCGAATCGGACTTTAGGAAAAAAGCTGGCACCAGAACCTCCCAAATTGAGATAGGCATAGCCATTTTTCCCAATTGAGGGATAGGCATCTAACTCAAATTGAGTCCCAAACCGATCAAATCTCGATGATTGGGTTACCCTTGCAATAAATGCTCCAGTCAACTTGGTACGGGTACGGGCATAGACTGACCACGTATGCCAAGAAGCAATATCTCCATAAAAGGTATCGTAATCATAGGTGGCCCCTACTGCATTGGTGTTTAACAGCCTTTGGAGATTTTGCATATATCCAAGTATTCCTTCTTGGCTGTAACCTTTATCAAAAAGCGGCTTTGCGATCGCGAAAGCTTCTTCGTAATGCTCTCTGAAATAAAGAAGTCTGGATTCTCTGTATGCGATTGGATCAGGCAATGGATCACCTAAATTGGATTTTGCGATTTTAAGGACTTCATCAGCTTTTGGAAGATTGTCCGACCAAAACAGGTTGTCCAAAAAGCCAGAATAAGCATCGGCATATGCTGGAGATGAAATAATTGCTCTTTCAAAATAGATCGAAGAGGAATCATTTTTCCCTTCCCAGGCATAACTTCTCCCCACCAAAATCAGGATATCCGCATAGGTTGGATATTTATCCAAAGCACGGAAAGCTATTTTTCTTCCCTCTTGGTATTTGCCTGCGAGGATAAGTGTCCTAGCTTGACCTAATAATTCATCCGGATCAAATGACTCTTGGCCTTTTGATCCAAAAGTAAGTGAAAGGATGAGCACTAAAGAGAGTATTATTCTATTCATCAGTTGGTTGAGGCTGAGGTTTGAATGTTCTTTTTGTCATCTGCTTTTTTGAATCCTGTTCGGATCATTCCACCCCATCCACCTTTTCCTTTGATAAAGTCGATATGGCCTTTCAATCCCCACCAAATAATTTTTGGGTGTACAATAAATGGCTCCATGATAATCATCCAGATTAATTTTCTAAGGTCCTTCTTGTCCTTGTAGTTGTTGAAAGCCACTTGTTCATACAAGACACTGAATGCTGATACCAACAAGGATAACAAATACATCAAAGCCAACAAGGCAAAAAAGTAGATGGCACTGAAGTCTCCTGTGAACAAAAGAATCAGGGTATAAATCAATCCGGTAATTTCCAAAACAGGCCCGGACTTCTCAAAAATGGACCAAAAGGGATAGGAAACCATACCCAATACACCATACTTTGGATTAAACCGCGCGGTCCTATGAAGCTGCAAAGTCTCAATCGTACCCCTCATCCATCGGTTACGTTGACGAGACAGTACCTCTTCACTTTCAGGAACTTCTGTCCAGCAAAGCGGATCGGGCACAAAGCCCAATTTGTAAGGAATATTTTGCTCATCCATATACCTTCTCATCCGCACGACCAGCTCCATGTCTTCACCCACTGTTTTGGGAAAATAGCCTCCCACTTTTCGGACAAGGTCAGTTTTGAAAAAACCAAATGCTCCTGAAATAAGCATCAAACCGTTGATTCTGGACCATGCCATTCTTCCCATCAAAAAGGCTCGGAAGTATTCAATCACCTGAAATTTTCCCAAGGTAGTTTCTGGTATTCGGTAATGAGTCACAGTACCATCCTGTACATCACAATTGTTTGCAATCCCGATTACCCCACCTACTGCGATGACCTTCCTGTTAGTCTCTTCCATAAATGGACGCACCATTCGGCTGATGGAGTCACTTGAAAGAATGCAATCCACATCAATACAGGCAAGAATATCCATAGAGGCCACATTGATCCCGGAATTCAAAGCATCGGCTTTTCCTCCGTTTTCTTTGTCTATAACCATAAGCCTTCTATAGGAAATATTACGGGACCTGTAAATTCCTCTTACCGGCTTCGTTTCGATTTCAGGATGATATGCAAAATTGGTTTTTTCAAGATCGAATGAGTCAATGAGTTTATTCAGGGTGTCGTCTCTCGAGCCATCATTGATGATGATGACTTCAAACTTGCCATAGTGAAGAGAAAGTAAGCTTTGCGCATTTTGCACAATAGTTTTTCCTTCATTGAAAGCAGGCGCCAAGATAGAAACACCAGGTGCAATTGGAGAGGTAATGATATCTCCATAATCGGCAAATCGATTTTTCCGAATGTAATCTCTCATCTCCAATGCACTCAATATCATCAGGGTAATGTATATAGCGATTACACCAAAGCTGAGGATCAAAAACATCCATCCAAAAACTTCCAGAAGAAAGTAAAAAAGAAAGTTATACATAGCTTAACATAGGGTCTAGGATGTGAGCTCTCAATTGAACCGTGGTGGGATCGACTTTACCTAAGGTGACTTGGTCAAATTTCAATTTGTCAAGATGATAAAGTGCCCTTAGGAATTGTTTTTTGAGCTTAAAAGAATAGGAACCAGTATTTAATCTTTTGAAAATGATATCCACCGTAGCCGTGTCTCCCAAGGTGGCGGCAGCCTTTGCGGCATACCATGCCACTTTCTCATGTTCAGATTGTAAACAATCATTTATGAAGTGGATCTCCATGTGAGCACCAAGCACTTCAAACGTTTCAAGAATCTCCAATTTCTCCTCTTCTGAGGCCTCCTGGCTGATGTTTGACAAATGGCCAATAAGGTCCACACGTCCAAGCATTCTTACCAGTTTAATGGCAAAAACTCTGATTGATGGGTTAGTAGATTCAAACAAAACCTCTATTCTAAGAGGCTTGAAGTTGTTTACAAACTTGATAATGCGCAGGTAATTCATTTGCTGCCAATCAGACAATGGGAAGCTTTGATCTTTCAAAAAGGTTAAGTCTGCTTTTTGGGACAAATTCAGCAAGGTGGCTACTGCTTGCGATCTGACGTGGAAATTTTCGGAATTGGCAAGCTTTTCTACACGTGTCAACGCTTCCGACAGATCCATTTCATTAATCTGAACCAGGGCCTCGGTAACTTTATGCCATTTGGGAGAATCCAACATTTCAAGGGAAAACTTATCCAATCCAAGTTTCTGGTAAATCAATTTTAATTTACCCTTGAATTCGCCTTTCATTTTTTTATTGAGGCCAATAATGTTATCAATTAAAACCTCTTTAAATAATTGATTATTAATATCATCCTTTGAAAAATATTCATAAAAATCCACCGTGTTCATAGCATGTATCTCTTCCAATTCCTTTTCAAAAAGAAGGCTGGTAAGAGGATCTACTATTCTATTTTCATATTCTTGGAGGAGGTTATCTCTTTTTGTTTTTTTCAATTTTAGGAATATCATAAAAATGATCATGCCTATAGAAACAACAAAAAAGAAAACAATTATACCTGTAACAATAAATAATTTGAAATCAGAAATAAACAGAAGTTTAAACTTCAATAAAGGTGAATAAGGAGCTTTTTGAGCTAATGCTACCAAGTCTTCCCTAGGATCACTTTCTTCAAAAACCGGTTGAAAATCACCATTCCGAATCAGATTAGCCACGTATTCTTGAGTAGCTGAAAGAGTAGATGGACTTGAAAAAACATAAAAAGTTAAAGCCCAAGCCACGCTGTCTTCTATTAGCTCATTTTCCTGAATCTTTAAAAGATCAAAGTCGTCAAAGACTTTAGAATAATAACCAGAATCAGTCTTGGAAAACTCAAAAGTATTTAGAGAATCTATGGTAGCTTGATTAGTACTTTTTTCAATTTTCCATTTGTATCCAAGTCCAGGGACATTTTTTTGTAGTAGGATAAATTTCAAAAATTCCGCACTGTCTTTAGGAACCAAATTCTCTTGAGCGGAAGCTAAAAAACTTCCCAATCCAATAAATAGGAAAGTTAAAAGTAGTTTTCTTCTCATATGACCTATCTCAAAACCCTTTTAACTCGTATGGCCAATTCATTGGGATTGAATGGTTTTGGAATAAAATCAGCTACCCCCAAATTGAAGGCTTCCAACACAACTTGTTCTTCTTCACCAAGCGAACTCAGCACAATGATTGGAGTATCTGGGTGATTCTTTTTTGCATGATGGATAATCTCTATTCCACTTTTAAATGGCATCATCACATCTGTAATAATTAGATCAGGAAGCCAAGAGTCAATGGCTTTTACACCTTCATTTCCATCTTGCACCAAAAGTGTATCATAGCCATCTTTCTTTAATCGAAACTGGACGAGGCTGGAAATCAGGCGATCATCCTCAATAATAAGGATCTTTTTCATAATAAACGGTTATTCTAATCTTAAATATAGCATCTCAAACCTATTATCTAACAGATTATACCATTCAAATAAGGAGAATTTATATAGGGTGAAAATCAAATGCACTTATTCGCATTTTAGCCTTCTTTCAGAGCCATTTGTCAAAAAAAAAGTTTCAAAAAAAAAATCTTCCTAAATAGTCAAAGGGCATTTATTAGCTTGCTGACTAAAGAATAACCATCAAACGAATGAAAAAACTATTTCTGAAAGCAAGCATGCTTGGATGCTTGGTGATGGGGATACTCAGCCAAACCGTATGGGGTCAAAGTGACCCTACCGGCAAAAGGCGGGTTACCTCAACCTACGCTATCACCAATGCAACGGTCATCTCAGCTCCTGGACAAGCTGGCACCAAAGCAACCGTTATATTCAAAGATGGAGTGATTTTGGGTGTAGGATCTGGACTCCAGATACCTAAAGAAGCTAAAATCATTTCAGGGGACTCCTTATTTGTTTATCCTGGATTTATAGATGGTGCTGGTTCTATGGGAATCACCAGACCCAAAGAGGCAGAAAGACCCAAAGACCTCGTGTCCTCTAATCCACCCGATGAATTTGCTGGAATAACTCCATGGAGATCTGCCGTAGATCAATTTGCGATCAGCGGAAATCAAGTGGATGATTGGAGAAAGACTGGTTTTACCATCAGCCAAATTCTCCCTGATGGAGGCATGCTCCCTGGAAAGGCCGCTATCATGGTTTTGGGTGACGGAAATGCTACAAACCTTATTCAGGTTAACTCCAGTTTAGCTGCAAATTTCCGTGGTTCTAGAAACATGTATCCTGCAACTTTAGCAGGGGTTATGGCAAAGTTCAGAGATGTCTATCAGAATACCACCTTAGCCCTTGAGCATGAAAAAATGTATGCTTCCACTGCCGGGGTGAAAAGACCTCAGACTACTCCCACTCAAGCTGCTATGGCAGCTGCTGTTCAAAAGCAGATTCCTGTGCTGTTCACTGCTTCATCAGATCTTGAAATCAGAAGAGCATTAGCATTGCAAAAGGAGCTGGGATTTAAACTGGTCTTAACCGGACTTGAAAATTACGAAACCGTAATCGATCAAATCAAAGCCTCAGGCACTCCGGTGCTGATCAAATTACAAGTGCCGGACGATAAGGCTGTAAAATCACAGAAAACTGAAGGGGTAACAGATGCTACAAAAGCCCAATACCAGCGCGTGAAAGAATCCTATGAAAAAGCGCTTAAGCAAGCTTCAATGCTTGAAAAGGCGGGGATTCCATTTGCATTTTCTACGGCTGACGCCAAGCCAGGCGATGCCATGAAGGCCATTCAAACGATGATCAAAAACGGTCTGAGCGAAAAAGCTGCCTTTGCAGCCCTTACTACCAATCCTGCCTCCATTTTAGGAATTTCAAGAGTAGCCGGTTCTATTGAAAAAGGTAAAATGGCTAATCTAATTGTATCGACGGACGCTGTATTCCATGAAGATGCTCAAATCAAGCATGTGGTTGTAGATGGAAATATTTTCACCTACGAAGTAAAAAAGAAAGCTGCCAAAGAAGAACAAAAATCAACTGGAGCGGCTGGCACTTCGGTAGAGGGCGTTTGGGAATATACCTCTGAAACACCTGCAGGAAGCTCTGGTGGTGAAATCGTTTTGAAAAGAGAAAACGGTGTTTTGGGTGGTACCATCAGCTATGACGATCCTGCCGGATCAGGTAAAGTCACCTCTCCGATCAAAAATGCTACACTCAATGGAAAAACATTAAGCTTTGATTTTGCAGTATCTGCCGGAGGAATGAGTCTCAACGTCACGGTCACCGGGGAAATCAACGGCAATACCATGGAAGGTTCTCTCTCTGTTCCTCAAATGGGTTCTTTCCCAGTTAAAGCCACTCTTTCTTCACCAAGCCTAAGCAACTAAACAGATGAAAAAGCTCAATTTTATACTTGCTGCTTTCTTGGGCCTAGGTTTGAGTACCGCTCAGGCACAAGCTCCCAAAGGAAGTGTTTTGATTAAAAACGCAACTGTATTAACCGTCACCAAAGGAAATCTGGAAAACTCGGATGTACTGGTTCAAGACGGAATCATCAAGCAAATCGGCAAAAATATTGCAGCACCTGCCGGTGTTCAGACCATTGATGCCACAGGCAAATACGTGATGCCTGGAATCATCGACGCACACTCACACGTCGCATTGGATGTAGTGAACGAAGCCTCCGCACCGATCACCTCAGAAGTCCGAATGAAAGATGTGGTCAATCCTTTTGAAATCGGAATCTACCGTGCCTTGGCAGGTGGGGTGACTATTTCTCATGCCATGCACGGATCAGCCAACGTAGTAGGTGGACAAAACGCAACCTTGAAACACCGATGGGGCGCCAAAGACCCTGCAGACATCATCATGCAAGACGCTCCGCGTACGATCAAGTTTGCTTTGGGTGAAAACCCAACCCGAGTACACGGACGTGGAAACGGAATTCAGCCTCGTACCCGAATGGGTGTGGAAGCAGTGTTGAGAAATGGTTTTAGCGAAGCACTCCAATACAAAAAAGCATGGGAAACTTACCATGCTGCGAAAGCAACCAAGGGAAACACCCTTACCCCTCCTGCTTACAGTGAGCGTCTACAAACGTTGGCGGATATTCTGGACGGCAAAATCATCATCCATTGCCACTCCTACCGTGCAGATGAAATTTACATGCTAATCAATGTAGCAAAGGATTTCAACATCAAGAAGCTCGTTTTCCAGCATACCAACGAAGGCTTCAAAGTAGCTCCTGAAATTGCCGAATACACCATGGGGGCGTCGGTCTTTGCAGACTGGTGGGCATATAAAATGGAAGTTTATTATTCCACAGCCTACAACGCAGCCATCCTTCAGCGTAACGGAGCAATTACCTCAATCAACTCTGACTCTGCTGAACTAATTCGTCACCTTTATCATGAGGCTGCCAAAACTCAGCGTTACGGAGGTTTGACAGACGATGAAGCTTTGGCCATGATCACGATCAACCCTGCCAAGCAGTTGGGAATAGATGATAAAGTGGGTTCTATCGAAGTGGGTAAGCAGGCGGATATCGTGATTTTCGATACCCATCCGCTTTCTTCTTATGCAGTACCACAAATGACCTTTGTGGATGGTGTGAAATACTTCGACATCAAAGCGGACAAGGATGACCAGCGACAGCTTGTTGCTGCCACCGAAATGGTGGAACCGATTTTCCTGAGAGCCAATGAAGAAGCACATCGCTGCATGCAAGATGTAGATGCTTACTTTGAAGCCTTCCAAGGAGCTTTCTACCACGAAAAACACTAATCACCCCGAAAATTCAAGAATCACATGAACCGAATTTTAAAAACCTTTTGCGCCTCTATTCTTGCCCTGCTTCCCGTGGTGGCAATGGCCCAGATCGACGGGGAATTTGTAAAACCTCGCACCGGTAAATTTCTCCTGAAAAATGCTACCGTAGTCACCGTGACCAAAGGAACCTTGAACAACGCTTCTGTCCTGTTGGAAAACGGTAAAATCTCCCAAGTGGGAACCAATATAAATGCCTCTGATGCAGAAGTTATCGACTGTACCGGAATGTTTATCTATCCGGGAATGATTGATGGCGGCACACGCCTTGGCTTGGTTGAAGTAAGTTCTGTACCTGAGACCGTGGATTATGCAGAAAATGGAAATGTTACTCCAAACATGCAGGCTTTGACGACAGTCAATCCTAATTCTGAAGCCATCGGAGTAACCCGGGTTTCCGGAGTGACTACAGTATTGACAGTTCCTTCCGGAGGATTGTTTCCAGGTACAGCTGCCTTGATCAACTTGAATGGCTACACACCTGATCAGATGTACGGAGGATTCAAAGCAGTTGCAATGACCTTCCCAAGTTCAGGCCGACGTGGTCGATTCGATCGCAGATCTGAAGAGGATATCAAAAAAGACTCAGACAAAGCCTTGAAAGATGCCAATGATATCTGGGACAATGCCAAAAGCTACCTCGAACTGAAAAAGTCAGGTGCTGAGTTGTCATACTATCCAGAAATGGATCAGCTGGCTAAGGTAATCTCCGGAGAGCTTCCGCTTCTAATCGAAGTCAATGCTGCCTCTGATATACAGAATGCCATCAAATGGGTGCAGGGAAAAAATATCAAGGTGATCTTCACTGGAGTAGCCGAGGGATGGAGAGTAGCTGAGGAAATTGCGAAAGCCGGTATTCCAGTAGTTACAGGTCCTGTGCAGGAACTCCCAACTCGTCAGTCTGACCGATACGATGCAGCATATACCAACGCAGGTAAGCTAGCCAAAGCCGGAGTAAAAGTAGCCCTAAGGACTGATGAAGAAGAAAATGTAAGAAACCTGCCTTTCCACGCTGCCTTTGCCGCTGCATATGGACTTGGAAAAGAAGAAGCGCTTAAAGCAGTCACCATCAATCCTGCAGAGATCTTTGGCATCGCCGATCAATATGGATCTGTCGAAGCTGGAAAGAGAGCTAATCTGATCGTCTCGACAGGTGACCCTTTTGAGACTCGAAGCCAAATCATCCATGTCTTCATTGACGGATACCGAATCCCGATGTCAAACAGACACATCCGATTATATCAGGAATTCCTCGAAAGATCTCCTGGATTAAAATCGAAATAATCCTTCCAATAAGCCATGAGATTTATTCTTGTGGCTTTTTTTACTATTAATTGAAAATCGGAAGATTGGAAAATTTCAATTCACAAATTGACTCAAATCTCAGTTTTGCCATCTTCCAATTTTGAAATATTACATTCAGCACCATGAAACAACGATTATTCGCTCTCACCGCGGCTTCCCTCCTTTCCTTTCAGGCTTTGGCTCAGCAGGATGGTTTTCTTCCTTCCCAACTGGCAGAACAAAAGAAGTTTGAAGGGGACTTCCTAAAAGCTGTCAACTTCGACAGATTTAAAGTTCATCTTTCCGAACTCACCAAGAACCCGCATATCGCCGGTACTCCGGAAAATGAACTCGTCAAAGACTACATGGTCAAAACCATGGCTGACGCGGGCATGGATGTTAAAGTTTGGCCTTATGACGTGTACCTACCCAATCACCCCGGGAAATCTGAATTGCAGATCATCTCGCCTGTTCAGATGACGCTGTCTCAGAAAGAAGGTGCCTTACCCGACGACCCATTTTCTGCAGATCCTAGACTGCATTTGGGATTCAATGCCTTTTCAGGAAGCGGAGATGTCACTGCAGAGGTGGTATATGTCAATTATGGCACACGAGAAGACTTTATGAAGCTTGCCGAAATGGGTGTTCCCTTGGCTGGAAAAGTAGCCGTGGCACGCTATGGAGGCAATTTCCGAGGCTATAAAGCGAAATACGCGGAACAATACGGAATGATTGGCTTGGTGGTGTATACCGATCCAAAGGATTCTGGTTTTACCCGTGGTGAAGTATATCCAAAAGGTCCCTTCTTCAATGAAACTACCATCCAGAGAGGATCGATGTTGACCTTGGATTTCACAGGTGATCCTCTGACGCCCAATCGACCTGCTCTTCCTTTGGATGGAACAAAGAAAATCAAGCGGGATGATCCGGCTGATGTGGATTTCCATACTATACCAGTCACACCGATCGGATACGGAGCTGCCAAAGAAATCCTGAGCCGAATGACCGGTTCGGAAGCGCCTGAAGCCTGGCAGGGTGGTTTGCCTTTCAAGTACCGAATCACAGGTGGACCTGAGTTAAAAGTCCGTGTGATGGTAGATCAAAAGCCTGATTTTATCCGAGCAAATAACGTGGTGGGTACGTTTGTGGGGAAAGATTTTCCTGATGAGTGGATCATCATGGGAAGCCACTACGATGCTTGGTCTTTTGGTGCGACAGATCCAAATTCGGGTACTGCCATGTTGTTGACCTTTGCTGAAGCATTGGGAGAGTTGTATAAAAACAGTCAAAAGCCTTCCCGATCCATTTTGATTGGACACTGGGATGCAGAAGAACAAGGAGTCATTGGTTCGACCGAATGGGTGGAGCACCTGAAAAAAGAACTAGGAGCCAAAACCATTTCGTACATGAACTTTGACGGTGGTGTATCAGGAAGAAACTTCGGTGCTTCTGCTGCGCCAACCTTGAAAAAACTCATCATCGACGCTTCAAAAGAGGTCACTTATCCAGATTCAGCCAAAACTGTGTTTGAAATCTGGGCAGGAAAAAATCCCGAGCCCGGAATCGGGAATTTAGGTGGTGGCTCAGATCACATCGCCTTCTACATGCATGTGGGCATTCCATCCCTCAGCGGTGGTTCAGGCGGACCTACAGCTTATCATTCCAACTATGACAATTTCCACTACTACTCGAAGTTTTCTGACCCAAGTTTCAAAATGGGAGGAGCAGTAGCCCAGTTGTTTGGATTGGTAGCAATTCGTCAGGCGAATGCTGCGGTGATTCCTTACGATGTGCCACGCTATGCCAAAGATTTGAAAGGACACTTTGAGCAGGCAGTTAAAAATGTAAAAACCATTGACACCAATTTTACAGGCTTTGACCAGGTTGACACAGCTTTGGGAGCTTTGGAGGCAAGTTCTGCAGCTTATCAAACAGCTTTAGAAAGCGGACTTTCCAACGGAAAGCTTTCCGCTAAATCCCTTCATAAAATCAACAAAGGGCTGATCGGTCTGGAAAAAAGCTGGATCGATCCAAAGGGCATGTATTATGGAGAGTGGTACAAATCACTTTATGTTTGCAATGACCCTTTCTCAGGCTATGCTTCCTGGATCCTCCCGGGAATCCAATATGAGGTTGCCATCAAGAACACGAGCAGACTGGAGGAATGGGACAGTCGTTATGCTAAGGCAATTTTGAACCTGAGCAAAAAGATTGATAAGCTTACGAGTCAACTCAATTAACCAGCAGAAAAAAGAAACCGCGGAGAGAGATTTTCGCGGTTTTTTTTGTCCCTTGGATGTGATTAAATTGGAATCATGGAAAACATGGATGTCCGATGGAAGCAGAGACTTCAAAATTTTAAGAGGGCTTTTATTCAACTGGAAAAAGCTGTAAAAACTCCTGATCTTAATGAATTAGAAAGGCAAGGTTTGATAAAAGCCTTTGAATTCACCTATGAACTAGCTTGGACTACTTTAAAAGATTACCTGATAGAAATGGGCTATACCGAACTTATGGGATCAAAGGACACCTTTCGTCAAGCCTTTCAATTAGGATTGATCTCCGATGGAGAAATTTGGATGGAAATGGTAAAAAGTAGAAATCTCACCTCACACACTTATAATCAAGATACTGCCGAATCTATAGAGGAAGACGTAATCACTACGTATTACCCGTTGATAAAGCAATTGCTCGATAACCTTGAAACCAAAGAATGAATTTATCCTTAGCAAATGAGATTTTAGCATCCGAATTGGGTCTGAAAGACTCCCAATTGGAGGAAATCAGGGCATTTGCCAGAAAATACCCTTCGATCGAAAAGATCGTGGTGTATGGTTCCCGAGCAAAAGGAAACTATAGACCCGGTAGTGATGTGGATATGGTGTTGATAGGAAAAGATCTCAAACTATCCGATCAACTCGCCTTTTGGAACGATCTGGACGATAGCTATCAGCCTTACTTTTTTGATGTGGCAATATTACACCAGATTCAGAACGATTCCCTTTTGGAACATATTCAGCGAGTGGGGAAGGCCATCTACCAAAGAGGACGCTAAAGTTCAATCTTCAGCATTTTTGAAAAAGCCTCTCCATCCGAAGTTCTGCCTTCCACGCGGATTTGGATCGATTTCACACCATAAGGCACTTTCACCTTGGCTTTAAACAGACCCTCTGTGGTTTCGGCATTTGGCTCCCAATAAACAGTAGGTTTTCTCTTTAGGTATTGGTCAGAAGGCGGGTTTTTGGGGAATTCTGCGAAATCTGTAAATCCAGGTACTGGAAAGATTTGGAAACCTTCAGAATTGAATTTCCTATCGGATTCAGGCCCTGTTCTAAACCCTTTTTTGGTCTCAATCATTATCACTCCTGCATAGCCTAGCATACCAAAAATAGATTTACTGAGATTGTCAGTGTATAATTTTATCGACTCCACCTCAGCTGGCACCAAAGTACTTAAAATCTCACCGGGATCTATAAAAGGAAATTTTTGTCCGTTCAAGATGACCATCGGAGGACCGGTATTCTCCCCATAGTTATAATTGCTAAATGAAGCTAATTTTCCAAAGACTTGCTCCCAAGTAGCCATTTTTTCCAATTCCTCCTGCCCCATCTCTCGAGTAGGTATTCCATAATCATAATTCCGCTCAGCCATGGTTTCCCGCTCCTTGACTTCTTCTTTCACAAACTCCTCGAGCAAAATGTAATCTCCGGAAACATCCAATTCCTTGTTTTCAATGAGAATGGGTTCCTTGGTATAGGATAACTTCGGATGATTGATTGATACTTTCGGACGATTCAGCGGCAAAAGCTCCACCGAACCATAGGGCCTTCTCTTTTCGTCCATCGCCGCTATAGCAATCTGTGCAGTGTCTTTGTAATACAATCCGGTTGCCCAAAAATTACCCAGTGAATCTGTCATCACCTGACCATAATCTTCCAAATCTCCCCGAACCACCGTAATCGGATTGATTGCCGGACGACGTTTGTTGTCAGCGATAAACTTCCCCTGAACGGAAATCCCGTACTCGATCGGATAAGAAAGCGGTGAGTCAAAGTCATCCGGAAGTTTTTTGTCCAGCCAGTTCAACTCCTCTTCCAGGGAATTGGCTTGTCCTAATTCCACCACCGTTTCCCCATCGGTCAGGGATAGAATAAATTCTCCGTCAATCGGATTTTGAAATTCATCCAAAAACTCCAGCTTGAGATCCATCACCCGGTAACTCAGCGAATCGCTAAGCGAAAAATCAGGCTTTACGGTGATCTCTCCCTGTACGGATTCCGATTCGACAGCCTCTACTTTGGGCTGAAACCCTGATTCCATCACCAGAAACGGAGCTACAAACTGATCGAGCTCCCCAAAATTCTGATTCCAATGGGTATATCCTCGCATCACGTAATCTCCAGGAGCTAAATCCGCTGACAAAGCTAATCCTCCTGAAATTTTCCCCTGCTCAATCGGAAACGTGGCCGACTGAATGACTTCCAACTTGGAATTGATCAAGTCCACGTAGAGCACCCGGCTGAGGGAATCGGCCATGGTCGGTCCCTGATACAGCATCCGGCCTCCAACCCAAGCTGTCTCCCCAGGATAGAAGTAAGGTTTATTGGTTGTAAGCCAGGCCTTTTCACGAAGTCGGTTGAAGCGGATGGCAGGACTTGTGATCACCTCCTGCAGGGCTTCTTCTGTGACAAAATTCCCTTCCGGCTCAAAATCAAGCGGAAGGATCCTGGCCATTCGCTGCCGGCTTAAATAGCCAGAAAGGACGAGTTGGGTGGGGTTGAGCAGAACACCTTTTCGATCCACATCGTAGTAGCCATCCGGCGCCTGAATCCAACTGATCGCGTGATAAATGTTGGTGTAATAGTCATTTCGCCAAGGCTTGTCCAAGTGGTGAACTTCCATCCTGCCCTGTAGAAAAATCCGAAAATTGCCATCCCCCAAAGGCCTTCTTAGGATTGAGTCTTTGGAAACCAACACGATTGATTCATTCAATTCTTCCTGAAAATCATTGGTTCGACGACGATCCATCTGTTCAGGCAATGCATGGTAAACTTTGAAATAAACAGAATCAGAACTATTCAAGAGAAGAATTTGATTCAAATGACGGAGTGAGCTATGAAAATTGGATTCTCTCGCCTCCTCCCATTTATTGATCTCTTTTTCGTCGGAAGAATCTATGGGGGAATAAAAAACCTGACCATAAAACCTTGACCCATTTCGTAATACCCGAAAATCCTCGAGGTAATAATCGATCCTATATCCCAAAGCCTTGTTGGTAATTTTCAACGGCTCTTGCGCAGAAGCTTGAAGGTAATTCGGACCTTTTTCAGGTTTGACTTTTTCGAATTCTACCACCCACGGGTTCTCAAGTTCGATTTGCGATCTGTAGGGATCGTCTGGCAAAGCAAGAAAGACTTCTTTAAATCGGCGTAATTCCCGCTCCCAGGACTTATCACGCTTGGCTTTGAGCTCAATCTCGGTAAGATTACTCTCGTTGAAAGCCAGGACAAAGTCGACTTGTACATCTTTTTTGTTTCGAAAAGAAATCGTCTTTACCTCGGTCGAATAGCCTACAAAAGAGGCCACCAACTCAATCTCATTGGTAAAATTTCCGCTGATCTGAAACCGACCCGCGGCATCTGTTGAAGATCCTAAGGTCGTATTGTTGACAAACACATTGGCAAACGGAAGCGGCAAACCCGAGTCTTTTTCTCGCACCGTACCGGAAATGGATTGGGAAAAACAGAATCCATTTCCCATACAAAACAATAGCAAAAGAAACAGGCGCATGAAAATCACGGGGGACAATTAGTTACCTAACTCTCGAATATAAGCTAATTTCCCCCATTACAGCCTTTGCACCCATCTTTTTGCTTATCCGAATAGCCTTTATTCGAGACTTCGCTCCTTCCTGTCTCTTTACAAAAAGTGTCCGCAGAAAACTGTCCGATTTTTAAACAAGCTTGATGGTAAATATCATGTTTCTGAAATGGGAAGGCATCTTTTTTATCTTGGAATGCAATTTGACACCAAGCAACCAAACCTGAACTCAATGCTTACCTTTCTACTTTGGATTTTCCTTTTTATCGTTTGTTGGCCATTAGCTATCGCTGCCTTGATCCTATATCCGATCATTTGGCTTTTGCTTCTACCCTTCCGGCTTTTAGGATTTGCGGTCAACTTAAGCTTTGACCTAGTCAGAAATCTCTTTATGCTTCCCTTTCGGTTGGTAGGTATGAAATAAACTTCAAAACTTAATACTGAAAAAGGTCTACTGAATTGTAAACACGACCACTGATTCAGCTTTCTCACTTCATACTTCTAAACTTACTGAGACTGACCACTGCCTGCTACCTACTCCCTCTTCCCCTCGTACATTTCATATTTGAGCAATCGGCAGTCAATCGTCCCATTCCAAAATTCAATCCTTCGGCTCGCCTTTAGTCCTACTTTCTTGGCTAGTTCCAGATTTCCGGTGAAAATATAACCCCTGTATCCGGCACATTTTTGCTTCATAAAATCCCCCATTCGTTTGTAGGTCACTTCGAGTTCATCGTTTTCACCCAATCGCTCTCCGTACTCAGGATTAAACATAATCACACCTCGAGGTCGTTCCGGAATTTCGGTTTCCGCAAAATCACACACTTGAAAATCAATCATGTGCTCCACTCCGGCGAAGGCCGCATTTTCTTGGGCAAAAGAAATGGCCTGTAGTGAAATATCAGAAGCAACAATGACCACACCAGGATCATGGATGACTTTACTTTCCAGCTTTTTCTTTTTAGCCAAAAAAGCCTGCGGATCGTAGCCGAGGATATGCTGAAAGGCATATTCAGTTCGATACAACCCCGGATAGCGCTTGGACGCCATCAAGGCCGCCTCAATCGCCAAGGTACCCGAACCGCACATGGGATTGATAAAGGGTACTCGGGTGTTCCACTCAGTTGCATAAATTGTTGCAGCTGCAAGAGCTTCCATCATGGGTGCTTTTCCGGGGATCTTGCGGTAACCGTGCTTGGCCAGCGTTTCACCTGAGGTATTGATGTAAACCGAGGCTTGCGTTTCTTTCCAAAAAACTTGAAAAACCATGCCGATAAAATCCGAGCCCGAATCCGGTCTTCTACCTTTCAACTCTCGGAAACGGTCCACAATGGCATCCTTCACCTTGACATTCACGATCAGCGGCGTTGTTACGGATTCATTTTCCACTACCGAATTCACTGAAAAATACCCATCCACATCGAGATAGTCTTCCCAAGGAATGGCTTTGAATCGTCGGTAAATATCCTCTGCCCCTCGGAGGTAAAAAGATTTGATCTCATAAAGCACATGGGAAGCCGTGCGGAGGTGAAGATTGAGATCCATGCAATCCTCCATCGAAGCGATCAGCTCTATGCCTGTCCGAGTTACTTCTTTGGGTACAAATCCTAATTCCCGAACTTCCTGCTCAAGATACATGACCGAACGGTCTTTGCAGGTAATGAATACTTTTCCTTTTTGATTAAAATCAAGCATGCGCAAAAGTACTAAACAGATCGCTCAAACCTCAGAACTCCAAAAAATACCTGACCGCCTATCCCCTTTTCATACGAAAAACTCGCAATCGTTTTCGTAAATTGAATCCATCTAATATTGTCCCTCCCCCTCGATTTGGTCAATTTTAGCTAATTCAAATACGAAAAACCCTATGAAACTAAGAATCGCATGCTTAGCCGTCTTGACCCTGTTTACGATGGCGGCTCAAGCACAAAACGGCAACTGGAAAAACCTCTTTAATGGCAAAGACCTGAGCGGTTGGAAAGCTATTGCCGGAAAGGCAACCTTTGAAGTAAAAGACGGAGTCATCGAGGGTACAGCAGTACATGGTACAGGTAATACCTTCCTTGTCAGCGAAGAAATGTACACAGATTTTATTCTGGAAGTCGACCTCAAAATCAACCACATATCTTCCAATAGCGGGATCATGGCAAGAGGTCAATTTGACCCGGCAGCAAGAAATGGCGAAGGCTTGGTATTTGGCTATCAGATCGAAGCAGATCCTACACCTCGTGCTTGGTCTGGAGGCGTATACGATGAAGCAAGAAGAGGGTGGTTTTACACCCTAGATCTCAACCCTGCTGCCAAATCTGCTTTCAAAATGGGTGAATGGAATACCTATCGCATCGAAGCCATCGGAAACACCATCAAAACTTGGGTAAATGGTCAGGAAGTAGCCTACTTCGTAGATGACATGGATGCCAAAGGTTTTATTGGATTACAAGTACACAGCATCCAGAAAAAAGAAGACGAAGGAAGAAAGACTTATTTCAGAAATGTCAGAATCCAAACTGAAAACTTGAAGCCAATTCCCTTCAAAGGCGATGTATTTGTGGTAAGCACACTAAAAAATGAACTCACTGACCTTGAAAAGAAAAACGGTTGGAAGCTGCTTTTTGATGGAAAAACCAGCAATGGCTGGGTAGGTGCATATAAAAACACTTTCCCTGAAAAAGGTTGGAATATCAAAGATGGAATTTTGACCATTCAAAAGTCAGACGGTAGCGAATCCAATTCCTTTGGGGACATTGTGACTACCGAGATGTACAGCGCCTTTGATTTGGCCTTTGATTTCAAAATTACTGAAGGTGCAAATAGTGGAGTGAAGTATTTTGTAACCCTTTCGGAAGGAAACAAAGGCTCTGCAATTGGTTTGGAATACCAAATTTTGGACGATGTCAACCATCCTGACGCCAAGCAAGGTATAGACGGAAATAGAACTTTGGCATCTCTCTACGACCTGATCAAAGCCAACAAACAGCCTCGTTTTGTCAGAAAACCAGGAGAATGGAACCAAGGCAGAGTCGTAGTTTATCCTGACAATCGAGTGGAGCATTACATCAATGGTGTCAAAGTGGTAGAATATGTCAGAGGATCTAAAGAATACCGTGACCTCGTGGCAATAAGCAAATACAAGATTTGGCCAAACTTCGGAGAAGCCAAAGAAGGCAGAATCCTCCTACAGGACCATGGAGATGAAGTGAGCTATAAAAACATCAAAATCAAGCCATTGAAATAATTGGTAGTAAAACCTATTGAATCATGAGCAAATCCAACAGAAGAGAATTTATAAAAAAAAGTGCTGCCGCTACGCTGGGACTATCCGCACTTGGAGCAGTGGGATTTTCCCCAAAATCCTATGCTAAAATCCTAGGAGCCAATGACCGCTTGAATGTGGCCATTGCTGGTTTGGGAAGAAGATTGGGAGCGTTCTATGAGCCCATTGGGCTGAAAAGCAGCAATGTCAATCTCCTTTACTTGTGCGACGCCATGCAGTCCCAGATGCCCAAGGCCGCTAAAAACTTTGAAAAGTGGATTGATTACAAACCGAAGCAAGAGCAAAACATCTTTAAAGTACTGGATGACAAGGAAGTTGATGTATTGATCAATGCCACACCTGACCATTGGCATGCGCCAGGTACTTGGCTTGCCTTGGATCGGGGCAAACATGTCTATGTAGAAAAGCCTTGCTCACACAATCCTCGTGAAGGTGAATTGCTGATTGCACTTCAAAAAAAGTACAACAAAGTAGTCCAAATGGGCAACCAACAGCGCTCCGCACCGGAAAGCCGCGAAATCATTTCCGCAATTCACAATGGTGCAATCGGAAAAGTGTACATGGCAAAGGCCTTCTATAGCAACAACCGAGGTGCTGTTCCTAATCCAATTCAGCAGGCACCACCTGCAGGCTTGGATTGGGATCTTTTCCAAGGCCCTGCCCCTCGCAAGCCTTACATGCACGATACTTGGGATTACAACTGGCATTGGTACGGTTGGGATTATGGTACAGCAGAGACCGGAAATAATGCAACCCATGAGCTGGATGTGGCTCGGTGGGCATTACAGGTGGATTATCCAAGTGAGGTGATAGTGGTGTCAGGAAAAATGCATTACCCCGAGGACGGTTGGACCATGTATGATACCATGGATGCTACGTTCAAGTTTGCAAATGGTGGAATCATCCAATGGGAAGGAAAAAGCCGAAACAACTACAAAACCTATGGTTCGGATAGAGGAACAATCATTTACGGAACCGAAGGCTCGGTGTATGTTGATCGCGGTGGCTACAAGCAATTTGACCGAACAGGCAAAGAAATAAAGTCAAACCTAGCCAGTAACAACGAAGGAGGAACTGTGCTCGGCGGCGGAGGCGATATGAGTACCACTCATGTGGTTAATTTCTTTAATGCGGTAAGAGGCAAGGAAAAACAAAACTCCAACATCGAGGAAGGCGCGGTTTCTACTCTGCTTTGTCACTTGGCCAATATCAGTAGCCGAACTGGCGAAAAACTGGTTTGTGATCCGAAAAATGGACACATCACCAATTCTCCAAAAGCAATGGCACTCTGGTCAAGAGAATATGAAAAAGGCTGGGAACCTCCCAAAATCTAAAAATACTCATCAGGTAATTCGTTTGATTGGTTTTCTTAATTACACTCACCTGGCTTTGATTCAAGGCCGGGTGTTTTTTTGTCTACTGGGGTAAACCAAGAATTATACTTTAGCATTTGATTAGAAGTAATCAAAAGAAATAGCATATAAACTTTAATGTTATTTATAATTTTTTACTATGATTTTTTGATTTGAAAAAGATAAAAATTAGACGGTTTATAACAGGAAATAAACAGATTTAGCTATTCCAAATATTGTTTGGTAAAAAATAAAAATCACAGATAACTTATTCGAAATTACGGAATTGTTTCGCAATCGATTCCGTAATTCCGGGGTTTGATAATTTGATCATACCTTTCCTTCTATCTACCTTTTAGTATCGAAAAGTTCGGTTTTTGTCCACTTGTCCACAATCGGACTTCTCCATACAAGTAACCAATTTATCTATAACAATAACCCCTAATTACTATGCGTAAAAAGTTTTACACTTACCTCTCGGTGGTGTTCATGCTGATGCTTAGCGCAGGATTTGTGCAAGCTCAAGATGTGCAAGTGAGTGGGACCGTATTGGATGAAACGGGCATGCCTTTGCCAGGTGTCTCGATTCTTCTAAAAGGTACCACCCGTGGCACCACAACCGATTTGGATGGAAAGTATTCCATCGCCGCTCCAGCTTCCGGAGTATTGGTTTTCTCCTTTATTGGATACAATAATATTGAAGAAACTATTGGAAGTAGAACCAGGATTGACGTTTCTCTAAATCCGGATGTATCCAACTTAGAAGAAGTGGTAGTAGTCGGTTACGGTACTCAAAAGAAAAGCCAGCTGACGGGTGCGATATCTTCAGTAGGCAATAAAGAAATCCAGGAACTTCCAATTACAGATGCTCGTCAAGCCCTTCAGGGTCGTGCTGCAGGTGTGGACGTGGTTCAGCCCGGTTCTAAGCCCGGTTCTGCGCCACAAGTTCGTATCCGTGGTCGTCGTTCGTTCAACGCTTCCAATGAGCCCCTCTATGTAATTGACGGTATCCCAACTGTGGGTGGACTGGAAGACATCAACCCTCAGGATATCACTTCCATGGAAGTGTTGAAAGATGCCTCTGCTACAGCGATCTATGGTTCTAGAGGTTCCAATGGAGTTGTTTTGATTACAACCAAGCGTGGTGGTGCTGGAAAAACTGTAGTTTCTCTAGATAGCTACTACGGTATCTCTAGTGAATTGGGTAGAATCGAAGTATTCGATGGACCTGCATTCGCCGAATATAAAAGAGAATCAAGAAGAGCTACTGGAGCTTACCCTGAAGGTCCAGCAACAGAAGAAGCCGACAAAAAGATATTTGAGCCTGTAGAATTGGAAAGTATCGCATTGGGCAGAAGCACAGATTATGTGGCAGGCTTGATGAGACAAGGAAACATCCAAAGCCATCAGGTGGGAGTTTCTGGCGGAAATGACAAAACCACTTTCTTCGTATCTGGAAACTACTTCAAAGATTTGGGTGTGATTATCAATCAGGATTTTACCCGCTATACTTTTAGAATCAACCTGGATCATAAAATCACCAAAAATGTAAGCATTGGTACTTCCACTCTATTTACAATGAGTGAAAGAAATGGTGAAAACTTCAACCCAATCGGTGGAGCACTACAAGAAAATCCGCTAGGAAAACCTTATGATGACGAAGGAAATTTGATTTTCCTTCCTACTTCTGATGGTTTGAGAACCAATCCATTTGCTGAAGTTGTACCAGGTGCTCAGGTAGATGAAACCTACAGAACCAGAATTTTCAACAGCTTGTATGTGAATTGGGAAATAACCAAAGGCTTGACTTATCGAGTAAATTTCGGCCCTGACTACACCGTAAGAAGAAACGGAAGATTTACAGGTGCTCAAACCAATTCCCGTCGAGGTGCTGATCCTACCGGCAGTGTGGATGACAGATTCCAGTTCAACTATACTTTGGAAAACATTCTGAACTATACGAAGACATTCAATTCAGTTCACAATTTGAATTTCACAGCCCTTCAGTCTTTCCAAAGAGACCGTTTTGAGCAATCTTCTATTAGCGTGTTGGGTATTCCAGCTCCTTCTCAGTTATATCATAGATTGGGAGATGCTTCTCAGATTACAGGTGCAAGTACCAATTTGGTAGAGTGGGCATTACTTTCTTACATGGGTCGTGTGAACTACGATTACAAGGGCAAATATCTATTGACTGCGTCTGCACGTGCCGATGGTAGCTCAAGATTCGGCGAAAACAACAAGTTTGGTTTCTTCCCTTCTGCAGCTTTCGGTTGGAACATGCACCAAGAAGAGTTTTTGAAAAATTCCTCATTTGTAGATCAATTGAAATTCAGAGTAAGCTACGGTTCCATCGGTAACCAAGCGATTACGCCATACCAAACACAAGCTCTTTTGGCCAGAACTTCTTACTCATGGGACAACACGGCTGCTTTTGGTTATTGGCCAAACACGATTGGAAACCCTGATTTGAGATGGGAAACTTCCACTACATTTAATACTGGTTTTGACTTCTCTATCTTCAAAAACAGAGTATTCGGTTCGATTGAATATTACGTAACCAATACTTCTGACCTTTTGGCTCCTCAGCCTCTTCCAAACTCTACTGGCTTTGGCGGATTCACCACCAACATCGGTGAGACCCAAAATAGAGGTATTGAAATGTCACTTTCTACTTTGAATATTGAAAAGGGTGACTTCAGCTGGTCAACTGATGTGATTTTCACCAGAAACCGAGAAAAGATCGTTTCTCTTCCTAACGGAGACGACATTGCTGCTGGTAGATTTATTGGACAGCCTTTGACCGTATTCTATGATTTGAAGAAGATCGGTATCTGGCAAACCTCAGAAAAAGACTTAGCTGCCAGCTTCGGAGATAAAGTAGGTGAAATAAAAATCCAAGACACCAATGGTGACGGAAGAATTAACTCTTTGGACCGTGTAATCTTGGGTTCAGCAGTTGCAGATTTTGCTTTGGGTATGACCAACAGATTCAATTATAAAGGTTTTGATGTATCCTTCTTCTTGTTTGGAAGATTCGGTTCGATGATCCGAAGCCAGTTCCACCAAAGCTTTAACTCTCTCTTTGGTCGATACAACAACCTTGCTGTGGATTATTGGACACCATCCAATCCAACCAACGCTTATCCAAGACCAAATCAGAACCAGGAATTCCCTAAATACAATTCCTCCATGTCACTATTTGATGGAACATTCGTGAAAGTGAGAAACATCAACTTTGGCTACAACTTCAGCTCTGACATTGCCAAGAAGATTGGATTGACCAGCTTGAGACTCTATTCAAGTATCCAAAATCCATTCATTTTCTCTGAATATAGAAAAGTACATAAAGGAATCGATCCAGAGACCTTTATCGACGGGGAACAAGGCGTAGAAGGCGGTGTGATCAACGCTAACATTGCTCCTCCTGTAGTTCAATACACCTTTGGTATTAATGCTAAATTTTAATCCTAAGCATGAAGACAATGAAAAATCTGACAATAAAAAATCAATTTAAATCCCTCTTGCTTTCAGGGTCATTGGTATTAGGCTTAACATTTACTCAAGCCTGCCAAGACGCTCTTCAGGAGGATGTTATTTCTCAAATTGGTGCAGAGTATCTGAATACTCCAAAAGGCCTTGATGATGCGGTCAGTGCCGCTTATAGTTCAATGAGATCTTGGTATGGTACGGAGAGAGGTCATAATTTGACAGAATTTGGTACCGATATCTACACTAACGGTGCAGATGGTTCTTGGAAATTCATGAACACCTACACCAACCAATTTGACTCTCAAAATGGTCAGGTAAGGGAACTTTGGGATGATTTCTATAGAGGAATCAATACCTGCAACGCAGTGATTGAGCGTGCCCCAAACATTACAGGTGTTTCTGACGCAGTCAAAACCCAGCGTATCGCAGAGGCCAAGTTTATCAGAGCTCACCATTACTTCATCCTGGTCCAATTATTCGGCCCGGTTGAATTAAGATTGGAAGAGACAAAAGTTCCGACCAAAGTGGTTAAGCGTAATCCTGAATCTGAAATCTATGCCTCAATTATCAAGGACTTGACCGAGGCGATTCCAGGCTTGGAAGCTAAAAAAGCGGCTACTCAGTATGGAAGAGCAACAAGAGCAGCAGCTGAACACCTTTTGGGAAAGGTTTATGTAACCAAAGGAACATCTTCTGCTAAAGCAGCAGATGATTTTGCCAAAGCGGAACCCTTATTCAAGAATGTAATTGCAAACTATGGATTGAAGCTTCTTCCTGATTTCGGTCTTGTTCACGCTTTTGGAAATGAAATTAATGATGAGGTAATCTGGTCAGTACAATACACAAGAGTCCAGTTGACCAATGGTGGAGGGAACAACTCTCACGTGTTCTATTTGATGGAATACGATACTCAACCGGGGATGCGTAGAGATACTGAAAATGGCCGTCCTTTCAAAAGATACAGACCAACTGTATATGCCATGGAAACGGTTTATCAAAACCGCGAAAATGACAGCAGATACAAAAAGTCATTTAAGGATACGTACAGATCTAATCGCCCAGGGACATTCAATGCAAGTTTTGACAATAGCAAAACAACTTTGACTTTTGCACAGGGTGATACCACTATGTATTTACCTGGAGTTGAAGTCCCACTTGCGGAAAGAGCTAAAAAGAAATACCAAGTTCTTGTACCAAGTCGATATGATGAAAAACTGTTCCCTTCTTTGTCCAAGCACATCGATCCAGGAAGAGCAGATTTGACTCAATTCGAAGGAGGAAGAGACTTTATCGCCATGAGATTAGCTGAGACCTATCTTCTGCTTGCAGAAGCTCAATTCCGCCAAGGCAAAATAGCTGATGCTACTGCTACCATCAATATCGTAAGAAGAAGAGCAGCTTGGCCAGGAAAAGAAGCAGCTATGGAAATTACTGCTGATCAAATGACTTTCGATTTCTTGATGGAGGAAAGAGCAAGAGAGTTGACAGGTGAACAGTTCCGATGGTTGGATCTTAAGCGTTGGGGTAATTTGATTGAGAGAGTAAAACTTTACAATCCACAAGGAGCTCCAAACATTAAGGAATTCCATGTGTTGAGACCAATTCCTCAAAATCAGATCGACCGAGCTGAAGGTGGCGCCAATGCATTCCCTCAGAATCCTGGTTATTAATCATCTGTATTGAGTGTTAAAAAGGTCCTGAAGATTTTCAGGACCTTTTTTTTACCCATTATTTTTCCAGAACAACTTCATTTTACCAATCGGTTTTCCTTTAGACCAAATGGAAAAAAGGTGAATTAATTTTTCAAAGTAAATAATCAACCGTAAAAGCAAAGAAAAAAAAGAGGCCCTGAAATCTCAGGGCCTTTTTCATAATTAAAAAAACCAATAACAAGTTATGTGACGATCGTTGAAGATCTAATTGTGATTTTAGAAGGAATACTGATGGTCTGATTGGGCAAGTCTGGTTGTCTTGGCTTGGTCAATTTTTTCATCAGCAGTTTGGCACACTCCTCTCCGATCGAAAATGCCGGCTGGGTAATTGTGGTCAAAGAAGGATGCAGCAAACTGGCAATACTCAGATTGGAAAAGAAGCTGATAATTTTCAAATCATCCGGTATCCGTAAGTCTGTACGCTTTACCGCATGATAGGTTGCGAGCGCGAGCTTTTCTACTGAAGATAAAATTCCATCTGGGCGATTGGGAGAAATAAGCAATTGACGGATAGCTTCCACATTTTGCTCCTCCTCTTGGTAGCAGGTAATGTTAAGTTGGGGCTCAGGTGAAAGCCCGGCCTGCTTCAATGCATCCAGATACCCTCTGTATCGATCTTTGGTAATAGAAAGCTCCTTGGAAAGCATCAAAAAGGCAATTTTTCGACATCCTTGCTGAATTAGGTGCTTAGTACCTTCGAATCCACTTTCATAGTCATTGGTGATAAACTTGGTCGTAGGAATGTCTGCACATATCCTGTCAAAAAATACCAGTGGAAATCCTCTTTCATGCAATCGGGTCAAGTGTGAAATATCACTTGTCTGACTGGACACCGACATAATAATGGCATCAGCCCGACCATTCATCAAGAGATTTACAATTTTTTTCTCTCGGTCTACGTCTTCATGAGTACTGTAGACTAGAAGATGATAGCCATATTGCTGAGTAATTTCTTCTATTCCGTCAACCACTTTTGAGAAAAAACTACTGATCCGCTCAGGGATAACCACTGCAATGGTTTTGCTTTTATTTTCTCTAAGACTTCTGGCAAAAGGATTAGGCTGGTAGTTGAGCTTTTCAGCCATGCTGATCACCTTTTTTTTGGTGGCCTCACTGATCTCGTAGCTATCATTCAACGCTCGGGACACCGTAGAAGGCGAAAGCTTAAGCTCTGCAGCCAGTTCTTTTAAATTTACTCCGGCACTCATGATTGTTTTGGGTTAATTGTTCTAAAAAGATGCATATTTTTTTTAGCTAAATCAAAATTGTTTTTCACCTACTTAAAAAATAATGCTTGCAATCGTTTCCGTATTTTAAAAAATATTAGCCGCACAGAAAGAATAAATTTATCCTTGTAACCTCTACACCCTGTCCACTAATCCAGGAATATGATCACTGAGCAAACCCAAAAGACCTTTCTTTCAGAGGACTTTTTGTTGAAGAATGACTTTGCAAAAATCCTTTACCACGATTACGCCAAACACCTGCCCATCATAGATTACCACAACCACCTCCCTCCTGCCGAAATTGCCCAAAACAGGAAGTTTGAAAACATCAGTAAAATCTGGCTGGCAGGTGACCACTACAAATGGAGAGCCATGCGAACCCTTGGTGTCGATGAGCGATTTATCACGGGAAATGCCTCAGATCTGGAAAAATTTGAAAAATGGGCCTTCACTTTGCCCTATACCATGCGCAATCCACTCTATCATTGGAGTCAAATGGAACTCAGTAGATATTTTGGAATAGACGATTTACTGACCACTTCCAATGCAAATGATATATACATGAAAACTACCTCCATTCTCCAAGAGGAAGATTTTCGGGCTAGGGGTCTATTGGAACAAATGAAGGTGGAAGTAGTCTGCACTACAGACGATCCGGTAGATTCCCTTGAGCATCATACGGCTTACCTAAGCCAGAATCAACAAGTAGGTATGTATCCTGCATTTAGGCCAGATAAGTCATTTGCCATAGAAAATCCAGAAGTTTATAAATCCTATCTCCAAAAACTTGGAATTGCTGCAGGGATAGAGATCAGTTCCTTTGATACGTTAATCGAAGCGCTCGCCAAGAGAGTGGACTTTTTCCATTCCCGAGGTTGCAGACTGTCCGATCATGGCTTGGAAAATTTGTACTACTCTTCTGATTCCAGACTTTCTGCTGATGGTATTTTGCAAAAAGTGCTTCGCGGAAATCTCCCTAATTCTGAGGAAATCGAATACTTTAAATTCAAAGTGCTTAAAAAACTCTGCAAGCTCTACCATTCCAAAGGTTGGGTGCAGCAGTTTCATTTGGGAGCACTGAGAAATACAAATACCCGAATGCTTTCGGTGCTTGGCCCGGATACAGGATTTGATTCCATCGGAGATTTCAGTCAGGCGATGCCTTTGTCCAAATTCCTCAATGAACTGGATTCCACAGATCAGCTTTCGCAAAGTGTCATCTACAATCTAAATCCTCGAGACAACGAAGTTTTTGCTACGATGATCGGTAACTTTAACGACGGATCGATTAAGGGAAAAGTACAGTTTGGCTCAGGTTGGTGGTACCTTGATCAAAAAGACGGTATGGAAAAGCAGATGAATACCCTGTCCAACATGGGATTGATCAGCTGTTTCATTGGAATGCTGACAGACTCAAGAAGCTTTCTGTCCTTCCCAAGACATGAATACTTCAGACGGATTCTATGTAACCTTTTCGGTCAGGATGTAGAAAATGGAGAATTGCCTTGGGATGAAAAATGGCTTGGAAAACTAGTTTCAGACATCTGCTACCACAATGCCAAAAATTACTTCAACTTTTCCCGAAACAATTTCAACTTATAAGAATGAATCCTTCGACTATATTTTCTCTCCAAGGTAAAAAAATCGCGTTCTCCGGAGCCACAGGCGTACTCGGTCATACGATGGCACTTCATCTGGCACAAGAAGGCGCAGAAGTACTAATTCTTGGACGAAGCCCCGAAAAAGTCAGTGATTTGGTCAGCGAGATCAATTCCAAAGGAGGAAAAGCTTGGGGCTACTATGCGGATGTCACCGATGAGGATTCTCTAAAGAAAATGGCAGAAGTCATTGAAGCCCAACATGGCAGAATAGACACCCTGATCAATTCCGCAGGCGGAAATATGCCTGGTGCTGTCATCAGACCTGATCAAAACTTCCTTGATTTGGATACCGCTTCATTAAAGAAAGTGATTGATCTGAATTACCTGGGTACCGTATTGCCAATTAAAGCCTTGCTCCCGCTGATGCTGAAAAATGGCCAAGGAAATATTCTCAATATTTCTTCCATGGCCGCAACTCGGCCCATGACCCGGGTAATGGGCTATGCATCAGCTAAGGCTGCAATTGACAACCTTACCAAATGGCTTTCGGTAGAGTTGGCGCATAAGCATGGACCAACTTTCCGTGTCAACGCCATCGCGCCGGGATTCTTCCTGACCGAACAAAACCGAACGCTACTCACCGAGTCAGACGGAAGTCTGACCCAACGCGGCAACCAAATCATCACACATACCCCAATGAACCGATTCGGAAAGCCTGAAGATTTATTAGGCGCCTTGCAATGGCTTTGCAGTGATGCTTCCGCCTTTGTCACAGGTACCATTGTGGCGGTGGACGGAGGATTCAGCGCCTATTCAGGAGTGTAAAATGGTTAAGAGTTTATAGTTACTTGTTTTTCGTCAATAGCATGACGATTTAACTTTTAACACATATCGTTTAACCTTTACCTTCCAGAAAGCCAATTACCAATAACTCTATTACGATTAACTAACAACTCAATAACTAAAACACCATTTCCATGAGCTATAGAATGGAGCAAACCATGCGCTGGTATGGACCCAAAGACCCGGTAAGCCTTAGAGATATCAGGCAATCGGGGGCTACCGGAATTGTCTCTGCATTACATCACATCCCCAACGGTGAGGTTTGGTCCAGAGAAGAAATCAAAACGCGAAAAAATATCATTGAAGCAGCCGGACTTACTTGGTCTGTGGTAGAATCAGTTCCTGTACACGAACGAATCAAAACCAGGACTGGTGATTACCTACAGTTGATCGAAAATTACAAACAGACCTTGAGAAATCTGGCGGCCGAAGGAGTTTTCACCGTTTGCTATAATTTCATGCCTATTCTGGACTGGACTCGTACCAATCTGGAATACGAACTTCCAAATGGTGCTAAAGCGCTTCTCTATGAGAAAAAAGCTGTAGTTGCCTTTGATTTGTTCATCCTTCAGAGACCTGAAGCGTTTCAGGAACACGCTCCTGAAGAAATAGAAGCTACCCGTGCGTATTACGAAGCTCTTTCTCCTGAAGCCAAACAACTCATCATTGACAATATCCTAAAAGGATTGCCTGGTTCGGAAATTGGCTATACCATGGACGAGTTTCGTGCGATGCTCAAAACCTACGAAGGAATAGACGCACCAAAACTGGCAGATCACCTTCGTCTTTTCCTTGATGCGATCACACCTGTGGCCGAAGAAGTTGGGGTTTACCTGTGCATCCACCCTGATGATCCTCCATTCTCACTTTATGGACTTCCTCGAGTCGTAAGTACAGCAGCTGATGCACGCAGAATCCTCAGCCAAACCCCGAGTCATCACAATGGATTGACTTTCTGTACAGGAAGCTATGGAGTAAGAGCTGACAACGACCTGCCTGCGATGGTAAGAGAATTTGGAGATCGAATCCATTTTATCCACCTCCGAAGTACCAAACGCGATGCCGAAGGTAACTTCTACGAGGACAACCACCTGGAGGGAAATGTACCCATGGTCGATGTGATCGATGAGATCCTAAAGTGGCAGGAAAAACGAGGCAAGAGTCTCCCGATGAGACCTGACCACGGCCATCAAATGCTGGACGATTTGAATAAAAAAACCGCAAATCCTGGCTATACAGCGATCGGACGACTCAAAGGACTCGCTGAAATCCGAGGTGTAGAAGAAGCCTTACTTTGGGTAAAAAACAAGAAATAACGGTATTAATTACCCCATAATCTATCCCCGGCAATGTTTTTTGTCGGGGATTTTTTTTCAATCAACTTTTCCCAAGGTTGAAAATTTGGAAAAATTCAACGCATTGGTGAGTTTTCCAGTAACTTCCCACACAAGCCCAAAAGACGCCCTTATGCCTTCCTTTTACTCAAAAAGAGACCTTTATTTTCAGCTTTTTGAAAACCAAAACTGTCTCGAACTAACCCAAATCCCTTATTTCTCTGATCATAGCAAGGAGACCTTTACACTAGTCCTCGATGCCGCTGAGCAAATAGCTGAAAAATCTCTTTTTCCCATTTTTAAGGAAATGGATCGTCAAGAGCCTCAATTGGTAAATGGCCAAATTAAGGTTCATCAAGGCTTGAAATCCATCATTCAAAAGTTTGGAGAGGACGGCTGGATCAATGCCATTTTCTCATACGAAGAAGGAGGACAACAATTGCCTTGGACACTCCACATGGCTGCAGGATTTATTTTTCAAGCCGCCAATTATTCTGCTAGTGTTTTTCCTTTTTTGACCACAGGTGCTGCAAATCTGATTCGGACGTTTGGTTCGTCTGAGCTGAAAGAAAAATTTACCCCAGCTATGTACGCTGGCAAATGGCAAGGCACCATGGCCCTGACAGAACCAGATGCTGGAAGTTCGCTCTCCGATCTGACCACCACTGCTTATCCAACTTCCACTGCCGGAATTTTTAAGATCAAAGGACAAAAAATCTACATCTCTGCAGGGGATCATGATGCCTGTGAAAACATCATTCATTTGATGCTCGCCCGCATCGACGGAGCTCCCTCAGGCACTAAAGGAATTTCCCTTTTTGTGGTTCCAAAAATCCGATTGGACGGTACTCCAAACGATGTATTGACGCAAGGTATCTACCATAAAATGGGCTACAAGGGTGCTCCTATTGCCCATTTGATGATTGGTTCAACTGAGGGATGTGAAGGGTATTTGGTAGGGGAGCCAAATCAAGGCCTCAAATACATGTTTCAAATGATGAACGAGGCCCGCCTAGGTGTGGGGATGAATGCCGTTGCGATTGCTTCTGCTGCATTTCAGGCATCTTTAGCATATGCAAAAGAGCGACCACAGGGAAGAAAAATATCCGAGAAAGACCTCAACAGGCCCCAAGTTCCAATCATTGAGCATGCGGATGTCAAGCGCATGTTACTTTTCCAAAAAAGCGTAACCGAAGGAGCGTTAGCCTTGCTGGTATTTTGCGGAATCCTTTCCGATAAAATTTCACAAATGGCATATGCAGAAGAAAAACTTGAACTGGAGGCCTTATTGGATTTACTTACCCCTATCGCCAAAAGCTACCCATCCGAAATGGGTGTACTGAGTACTTCCATGGCGGTACAGGTACTTGGCGGTGCAGGTTACACAACAGATTTCCCGGTAGAGCAATATTTTAGAGAGTCCCGAATTCATCCGATTCATGAGGGCACCACCGGAATCCATGGTTTGGATCTGTTGGGCAGGAAAATCTGGATGCACGAAGGATTGGGCTGGAAAAAATTACAGGCCCATATAGAACAAACCATCATACAAGCCAAGCAGGAAGAAGAGCTAAATCAAATCACAGAAGATTTTGAAAGTGTGGTGAAAAGATTTGGTCATGCCGCCAGTGGATTGCTCTTCAAACGAAATCTGGATCCTGAAAAATTCATGGCAGATGCCAGTCTGTTTTTGGAAGCTACAGGCATACTATGTATCGGATGGATGTGGCTTCGGCAAGCTGTTTCGGCCCAAAAAGCCCTCAGCCAAGGAGCAAGTGATCAGGGTTTTTACTTCGGGAAAATTGAAACGGCCACCTATTACATGGAATATGAATTGGTCAAAATTCAGGGATTGATCTCAAGATTTCATTCCACTTCTTTTCCAACCGTGAAAATGCAAAGCGATTGGTTTTAAATGGAATAGTAATCCATCCCTATACCACCCAAAAAAGAATACAGATTATCTACAAAATGCAAGGGGTATTAAAATTTGAATTCATTCACATTTAATTAATTTTGGCCAACTTGTTTCACCTAAGAAATAATCAATGAAAAGAATTTTAGTAAGCGGTGGTGGTGGCTTTTTGGGCAGCCATCTCTGCGACAAGCTCCTCAGTGAAGGGAATGAAGTACTATGCGTGGACAACTTTTTCACCGGAAATCGAAGGAATATTCATCATCTTTTGGATAATAAAAATTTCGAGCTCCTTCGCCATGACATTACGCATCCTTTGTATGTGGAGGTCGATGAAATATACAACTTAGCCTGTCCAGCATCCCCTATCCATTACCAGTTTGACCCGGTTCAAACCACCAAAACATCTGTAATTGGTGCGATGAATATGTTGGGACTGGCCAAAAGACTCAAAATAAAAATCCTTCAGGCTTCCACGTCAGAGATTTACGGCGATCCACATGTGCATCCGCAACCAGAATCCTATTGGGGAAATGTCAATACAATTGGACCTCGAGCTTGCTATGACGAGGGTAAAAGATGTGCAGAGACCCTTTTCTTTGACTACCATCGTCAGCATGGGGTAGCCATCAAGGTGATGCGTATTTTTAACACCTATGGTCCAAGAATGCATCCCAATGACGGTCGAGTAGTTTCCAACTTCATCGTGCAGGCACTGAAAGGCCAAGATATTACCATTTACGGCGAAGGAAATCAAACTCGCTCTTTCTGCTATGTAGATGACAACATCGACGGCATGTACCGATTGATGAATTCAAAAGACGGATTTACCGGCCCTGTGAATATTGGTAATCCGGGAGAATTTACCATGTTGGAATTGGCTCAATTGGTGCTTGAATTGACTAATAGTAAAAGTAAACTGGTGTTTATGCCACTGCCCCAGGATGACCCCATGCAACGAAAACCAGTCATCGACTTGGCCAAATCGGAGCTGGGATGGGAACCCAAAGTTCCACTTAGAGAAGGCTTGGTCAAGACTATCGCTTATTTTGATTCGATTCTGAGCGAATAAACTTCAAAAGACCGCCTCCAAGCGGTCTTTTTCATTTCAATCTATTTTACCGCTGAGATCAAAAATGACTTGAAAGTCAACCTGATCTCAGTTAATTGCTTTATGAAGTCCTCCACCCTTCTATTTGTCACCACCTTTCTGATATTATTTACACTTGGGCTTCTGGCCCTTTTACATTTTCAGCCTGAGATCAAAAATGAATTCATCAGTATTTATGAGGGCCTTTTTTCACCTCAAAAAGAAGTCAAACTGTCAACACTGCCAGTGGTCACTGAGAAAGAATTTGATCCAAATGAATTGGTTTCTTTTTCCGGAAGGCTAAAAAAAGACACCTATGAAGAGCATTTGACTGCCGCAGAACTCAAGGACCTTCGACTCATTCAGGACGAATACCAACTTTATCAAAAAATTCATGACAGTACCTTGGTAGATGTCAGCCAGGGACGTGGATACAGAGTGGATTCTTTGACCCACAGTTTTCCATTCATCACTCCTGATTCTAAAGCGGTACTTGAAGAGCTTGGCAAAGCCTACGAAGCCTTAGCAGGGGAAGGGAATTTCTTTACGGTATCTTCTGCCACGCGGACCGAGTCTCAGCAAAAAGCACTCAAGCGAAGAAATCGAAATGCGACAGACGGCAATAGCTCTCATTCTTATGGGATTTCCTTCGATATATCTTACATCCGATTTAATGGCATCAGAGAGTGGGATGGAAAAGCACAACAAAACTTGGAAAAGGTACTTAATCACTTCCAGCAAACTGGAAAAATATACGTCATCAAGGAGCGAAGACAAAGCTGCTATCATGTGACAGTGAGGTGAATTAGTCAACGGTCGACAGTCAAAGCGGATGATGGTATAAAAGCCAACTGAACGAATACCCTCTAAAAAACCGAAAAGACCGCCTTTTCAGCGGTCTTTTTTTCTTCTGTCGCCAGCACTGAGCGAAGTCGAAGTATCCGTCTCCTGTCTTCCCTCTTCTAATATCCCAAAGTCTTTAACATGCTCTCCTCAGTCTGATCTTTGGCAAAAAGCCAATGCTTGATTTCACCGCTTTCGTCCCGATCGATCAGCACATGCTTAGGTGCAGGGATCAGGCAGTGCTGAATGCCTCCATAGCCCCCAAGTGATTCTTGATAGGCGCCGGTATGGAAAAAGCCGATGTACTGCTTCTTTGATTCCTGGATTTTGGGAAGGTAAATATTGAATTGGTGAGCTTCTGAGTTGTAGTAATCCATGCTGTCGCAGGTGAGCCCACCTAGGGAAATACCCTGGTAGGTTTCATCCCAATTATTGACCGCAAGCATGATGTATTTCTGATTGAGACCCCAGCTGTCCGGAAGCTGGGTAATAAACGACCCGTCGATCATGTACCAAAGCTCCTTGTCGTTTTGCAGTTTTTCTTCCAGCACGGAATAGAGCACTGCCCCACTCTCCCCTACGGTGTAGCTTCCAAACTCGGTGAATATATTGGGCTCGGTGGTGTTGTTTTTGGCACACATCCACTTGATGTTTTTGACGATCTGATCTGCCATGTATTGGTAATCGTAGTCAAAAAACACATTGGTCTTGATCGGCCAACCCCCACCGATATCCATGGTATCCAGGCTTGGGGCAACTTTTTTCAAATCCACATACTTTTGGATAAATCGGGTCAATTCGGACCAGTAATATGCCGTATCCTTAATCCCTGAATTGATAAAGAAATGAAGCATCTTCAGGCTGACTTGAGGATTGTTTTTGATTTTCTCCTCGTACAAGCTAATGATGTCATTATAGCGCACGCCTAATCTGGAGGTGTAAAACCCAAACTTCGGCTCCTCGTCTGAAGCAATTCGAATCCCCACTTGAAAAGGCACCTTCACATGCTCGAGGTAATAATCGATCTCAGTAAGGTTGTCCAAAATCGGAATACAGTTCTTAAACCCGTCATTCAGAAGTTCGGAGATGTATTCCTTGTATTTCTCCCTCTTGAATCCATTGCAGACGATGTAGGTGTCTTTGGTGATTTTGCCTTTAGCATATAGACTGCGAACCAACGGTATGTCAAAAGTCGAAGAAGTCTCGATATGGATATCGTTTTTCAAAGCTTCGTCAAGGACAAAGCTGAAATGGGAAGACTTGGTACAGTAGCAATAGGTGTAATTGCCCTGGTAATTGTGTGCCGCCATGGCATTACCAAAATACCGTTTCGCATTTTGGATGTTTTCCGAGATTTTAGGCAAATAGGTCAGCTTGAGTGGCGTACCGTAGGTTTCGATGATTTCCATCAGATTGACTCCGTTGAAAAAAAGCTCATTGTTCTCAACATGAAACTCTCTGGTAGGGAAGTCAAATGTCTGCTGAATCAAGTCAATGTATCTATTCATTTACCAAGGGGATTTACTACGGAAATTTAAGGGTGCAAAAATTGCTCTTTTATTGGGGTATATCAAATGCAATAGTGAAAACTTCACAGAGCGATAACAAATCCAAACGAGTTTCGATTGAGGATAATCTGGAAAAAACAACCGCGGAAAATAAAAAAGGACAGGTCTACCGTAGATCTGTCCTTAATTCAATTACTTGTTTGAGTATCAATCCCAAGTCACACGATGAAGCGAAGCCTGAAGCAGGGCTTGTTCGGCCTGAAATCTTCGATTGTTTTCAATCACTTTTTCTAGAATCTGCTTAAACTTGAGTTCTTTTTTCAGAAGTTCGATGACACTGTTGAAGAACCTTTCCACTTCTTGGGATTCTGATTGAGAAAAAGTGAAAAACGCTTGAGCTCGATCAAAATCATAAATCAAGCTCAAGGAGGATGGCTTACCGAGCAGAATCAACCCTCTAAATAGAGGAAGCAACTTTTCAAAACCTCGTTCAAAACGACACATACCCTGCATTTTGTTGGCAATCGGTTGAGAAAAGATCTTGAGGATTTCCTGCTGACCAAGATTAAATCTGATTAACTCCGGTGTAGAAGTTACAGTCCATGCAGGTGATGCGATTTCCAAATTGCTGATGGGTAAGGCTAGGCTCATAAGAACTAGTGTTTATTTGTAAGAGCTCAAAAGTAAGTAGAAAAATTTATAAACCTATATTCCCTATAATTTTTATAGGTTATTTAGTGAAAAAATTATTCAATCCTGCTCAAATGCGATAAATTGGGGCATTTGAGTAGTTTTGTTTCAGACTTTTAAAAACACAAAACCCAAATTTTAACCTAATGAGAAAAATTAAACTAGTAGAAGTACGCTCAGAAATTGCAGCTGGAACAAGAGGCGCGAGTCTTGGAGTAGATGCTGTCAAGATCGCTAGCTTAGACAAAAAGTCGAATTTTTTCACCCAATTCGATCCAATCAATGTACCAGATGCCAATAATTTCCTTTGGAGAGGAAACAAGTATCCTCATGCTAAATACATCGATGGAGTGTATCAGGTTTTGAAAAACGTATACTCCACGATAGAGTCTCTCCGCTTGGAAAAGAAATTCCCCATCGTTTTGGCAGGAGATCATAGCACCGCGGCAGGCACGATCATGGGGATCAAAGCAGCCCATCCAGAAAAGCGCCTAGGAGTGATTTGGATTGATGCTCACGCTGATCTGCACACCCCTTACACTACCCCCTCAGGGAATATGCACGGAATGCCTCTGGCTATGGTAGCACAGTTGGATAATCTTGACTGCAAAATCAACCAACCCAGTACGGAAACCCTCTCCTATTGGGAAAAAATCAAGAAAATCGGAGGCGATACTCCCAAAATAGATCCAAAAAATATTGTATTTATCTCCGTGCGTGACACCGAGGAACCTGAGGACTTTTTGATCAAACACTATGGAATCAAAAACTTCAGTACTGCTGAGGTCAGGGAATTGGGGATTTCAAAAGTAGCCCAAGAAGCACTCCACATCTTGAAGGACTGTGATCAGCTTTACATTTCCTTCGATGTGGATAGCTTGGACAGTTCCATTTCTGTAGGAACAGGCACTCCTGTACCCAATGGCCTGACTGTGGAAGAAGCGATCCAGCTCAATGCAGAATTGATCAAGGACAAACGTGTCTGCTGCTGGGAAATCGTAGAAGTGAATCCAACCCTCGACACCGAAAACACCATGGCCGAAATCGCTTTTGATGTTTTGGAAATCACTACCAAGTCGCTGGTGGATAATTTTTAAGCCGCCAAGTTAACTAAGTTAAAAAAGAGGGCACAAAGAGTTTTTATCTCAAAGCTTACAAAGTTTGAAATAGGGTTCTCAAAGTATTTCTGTCACCCGGAGCTTAATGGTCAACACAAATTATTTTCCAAGTGCCACCTAATTAATTTAAAATAATTAAGGTAATTTATATCCTGATTTTCAGATGAATAGTAAATTCTAGTAATTAAAAATTTTTCAATCATGTCTTTTTCACATTTTTCTGAGGACGAATTAGCAAACAAAGTAATTGGCTGTGCTATTGAGGTTCACAAAGCTTTAGGTCCCGGACTTTTGGAAAATGCTTACAAAAAAGTGTTAGCTAGAAAGTTAATGAATGAAGGGTTTAACATTGAAGTTGAAAAAATCCTTCCTCTCGAAATGGATGACATTCGAATAGAAGTAGCCTATAAAATCGATATTCTCGTAGAAAGCAAGCTGGTTTTGGAACTCAAATCGGTTGAATATTTGAATGATCTTCATTTAGCTCAAATAATCAATTATCTAAGTTTAGGGAATTACAAACTTGGTCTTCTTATGAATTTCAATGTAATCCTTTAAAATTCGGACTTCAAAGAGTAATCAACGACCGATTTAGAAAATCTACTTTTTAGTATGTGAACTTGGCATTTATTCCTTTGCTTTTTCCATTAATTTAAGTAATCCTACCTTTGCGAACTCTCATTTCAACTTAGTGACCTTTGCGGCTCAACGCAGTAATCTTACCTTTGCGAACTCTCATTTCAACTTAGAGACCTTTGTGGTTTAAAATATGAACTTTCAAGAATCCATTACCCAGGGCATTCAGCTCGCATTCCAGAATATATTCAACCATGATCTTCCTTTGGAGCAAATCAGCCTTGCTCCTACCAAAAAGGAATTTGAGGGCAGTTACACGTTTGTAGTTTTTCCCTTTTTGAAAATCTCCCAAACGACTCCTGAAAATACCGGAAATCTCATCGGTGAATATCTCAAAGCCAATGTGCCTGCGGTAAGCGACTTCAATGTGGTCAAAGGATTCCTGAACCTGGTGCTCAACGAGCGTGTGTGGCTGGATCTTTTCCAAAAAATCTACAGCAATCCGGCCGTAGGCCAACTCCCCCCAAATGGTCAAAAGGTCATGGTGGAGTACTCCTCACCCAATACCAATAAGCCACTACACCTTGGACATTTAAGAAATAACTTCCTCGGCTATTCGGTGGCAGAAATTCTCAAAGCAAACGGATACGAAGTCATCAAAGCCAACTTAGTCAATGACCGAGGAATTCACATCTGCAAATCCATGGTGGCCTATCAGCACTTTGGCAAAGGTGAAACACCTGAAAGCTCCGGTTTGAAAGGTGACCACTTAGCCGGAAAGTACTACGTCAAATTTGATATCGAATACAAAAACCAAATCAAAGAACTCATTGCTGGTGGCCAATCGGAAGAGGATGCCAAGAAAAATGCTCCTATCCTACTTGAAGCGCAGGAAATGCTCCGTAAATGGGAAGCAGGAGATGAAGCTGTAGTTTCCCTTTGGAAGCAAATGAATGGGTGGGTATATGCCGGATTTGACGCGACTTACCATAAAATGGGGGTCAACTTCGACAAGTTTTACTACGAGTCAGACACCTATTTACTCGGAAAAGATATCGTAGAAGAAGGCCTTGCCAAAGGTGTGTTTTTCAAAAAAGAAAACGGATCAGTTTGGGTAGATCTGACTGACGAAGGTTTGGATGAAAAGCTCGTACGAAGAGCAGATGGAACTTCTGTTTACATCACCCAAGACTTAGGAACAGCCGATTTGAAATACAAAGATTTTCAAATTGACAAATCAGTCTATGTAGTTGGTAATGAGCAAGACTACCACTTCGACGTCTTGTTTAAAATCATGCGAAAGTTGGGCCGTTCCTATGGTTCTGGGCTATACCACTTATCTTACGGTATGGTAGATTTGCCTACCGGAAAGATGAAATCCCGAGAGGGCACCGTGGTGGATGCAGATGATTTAATCCAGGAAATGATTGAAACAGCCGAGCATCATACGAAAGAACTTGGCAAAATCGAAGGATTTACCGAAGAGCAGGCTAATGAATTATATGAAATCTTGGGATTGGGAGCTTTGAAATATTTCTTGCTCAAAGTGGATCCCAAAAAACGAATGCTCTTCAATCCCCAGGAATCTATTGAGTTCCAAGGATACACTGGTCCTTTTGTCCAGTATTCGCACGCCAGAATCGCTGCAATCCTTAGAAAAGCAGAACAAATCGGTGTGGATTACAAGGCTGCCGATTTTTCCGGAGTATCAGATTTAGCCGAGTCCGAAACCGGTTTGATCCAACTATTGAATGAATTTGATCGCAAGATCAAAATGGCTGCTGATGATTACTCCCCTTCCATTATCGCGCAGTATTTGTTTGATTTGGCCAAGGAATACAACCGATTTTACGCGGACCTCCCGATTTTCCATGAAAAAGATTTATCGATTCAGGCGTTCCGTGTGGCACTTTCTGCACATACAGCCAAAACAATCAAAAGAGGAATGAGTTTGCTCGGTATACAGGTTCCAGAACGAATGTAACTATGAAGATCCTTTTAATCACCCTATCGGTACTCCTTTTTGCCTGCGGCAAAACCCTACAGCGTCCGACTGACGCAGCAAGTTTCCACCCATCCTACGATCAAACTATGGAAAGTTCTTTTTACAATTTTAAAATGAAAGACATCAATGGTAAAGAAGTTGATTTCTCTTCTTTTAAAGGCAAAAAGCTTCTGATTGTCAACGTGGCATCTAAATGCGGCTACACCAAGCAGTATGCTCAGCTTCAGGAGCTTTATGCGAACCACAGTGATAAAATCATCGTGTTGGGTTTTCCTGCCAATAACTTTGGCGGTCAAGAACCCGGATCAAACGAAGAGATCAAAGAGTTTTGCTCCACTGAATATGGCGTGACGTTCCCTATGTTTGAAAAAGTATCAGTAAAGGGTTTTGACAAGCATCCGCTTTACAGATGGCTATCTGATGCTAAACAAAACGGCTGGAATAATGAGGAGCCAAGCTGGAACTTCTGCAAATACTTCATCAATGAAAAAGGTGAATTGGTGAAGTTTTTCCCTTCTTCTGTGACTCCTTTGGACGAACAGATTCTAAAACTCATCGAAGCTTGAATTGACTGAATTCCTTTGAAAAAAGAATTTACAACCAAAAAAGAGGCCTGGCTGCACGCAGTCAGGCTTCGTACTTTACCCTTAGCCTTAGCAAGCATTTTAGCAGGTTCTTTTCTGGCTAAATGGAAAGACGCCTTTCGGTGGGAGATTTTGCTTTTGGCCTCTCTTACCACCATTTTCTTACAGATCCTATCCAACCTCTCCAATGACTATGGCGACACGGTGCATGGGGCGGATTCTGCCGATCGTCAAGGCCCCATTAGAGCGGTGCAATCCGGCATTATTTCTTTGGCAGAGATGAAGAAGGCCATGTATCTCTTTGGTATGCTCTCGCTGATCTCAGGGCTACTTTTGATCTATTTGGCACTGGAAGATTGGAAAATGTTTCTTCTTTTTTTGGGAATTGGATTAGCAGCTATTTGGGCTGCCATTACCTATACATCCGGAAGCAATCCTTACGGATATGCTGGCTTGGGTGATATTTCGGTATTTGTTTTTTTTGGATTGACGGGAGTGCTGGGCACCTATTTTCTCCACACCTTGAGTTTTGAACCCTTGGCTGTGTTGATTGCCATTTCATTGGGATCATTTAGCACTGCCGTACTCAATATCAACAATATCAGAGATATCGAATCAGACTGGAAAGCAGGTAAAAAATCAATCCCTGTAAGAATCGGCCGAAAAAAGGCTGTTTTTTATAACTGGGCCTTGATCGGGATAGGCTATTTGACATTAATTCTTTTTTCACTATCCAGCAATAATTACTTCACTCTATTGGCGGTCCTTGCAGGAATTATGATGCTAAAAGTGGGTTTGGGAGTACAAAATGCGCAATCCTCCGAAGCTACTGATCCATATTTGAAAAAGATGGCGATCAGCACTCTACTTTGGACCATACTTTTTGGAATTGGTTTGTTGATTTGATCAAAAGCTGACAAAAGTCCTTTTCTGCTAGTTTTTAATCCCTAATTTGGATTAATAAAACCCAAAAGCTATGATCAGTATTTTCGTGCCATTTGACTTTTCAACTACGGCAACTTATGCATTAAATTTTGCCAAAAGCCTGGCAACCAACTACTCAAAAATTTCTATTACGATTCTTCACGTGGTAGAAATTCCTCTGTCCACAGGAGTTGGCACCATGGGTGGTGGCCTGGATCCAATCCCTGATTTTGAGAATCAACTCTTCTTCAAAGAGTTGATAGATTTAAGAAAAAAACAACTTGAGGCGCTTGAAAAAGAATATGCAAATTCAGATTTCACACTGAGAACTAAGCTTATTCTTGGCAATGCATTTAAAGGTATCTCGGATGCAATCCATGAAGCAAAACCCGATTTGGTAGTAATGGGATCAAAAGGAACTTCTGGCTTGGAAGAAATTATGGTGGGCAGCAATACTGAAAAAATCGTCCGAACATCGCCCTGTCCCGTGATCACCATCAAAAGTGAGACAGACGTAAGCACGATGAAAAAGGTCGTGTTTGCTTCAGACTTTAGAGACTCTGCAGATGAAGTCGCTTCCCGAATCAAAAGAATTCAAAACCTCTTTAATGCTCAGTTTTACTTTGTGGTGGTAAATACTCCTGGAAATTTTGAATCGACAAGAGATTCGATGTCCAGAATCCGAACTTTTGTCCAAAAGCACAACTTTGAAAATATCAAAGCAGAGGTTTACAATTCATTAAGTGAGGAATCGGGCATAATTGAGTTTGCAGATGATATTGATGCGGATTTGATAGCCATGACAACTCATGGTCGCACTGGACTTCTCCATTTGATCACAGGCAGCATAGCTGAGGATGTGGTGAATCATTCGAAAAGACCTGTCTGGACCTTTAAAGCGAACTAAACTGAAATACTTAACTTTGAAGCCTGTCCAAAAGACAGGCTTTTTAATAAAACCCATGAGCAAAAAAAATAACGACTGGAAAAAAAGAGATGGAGTAGTCTATTCCACCTCGGATAGTTTCGAATACAACTTTGTAGAAGAAGGCGAATCAGAGACTTTATCACCTTCTCAACAAAAACTGAAAGTCCTTTTGGACAAAAAAGCCAGAGCAGGAAAGCAGGTGACTTTGGTGGAAGGGTTTATCGGTACAGAAGATGACCTAAAAGAATTGGGAAAACTGCTAAAAAACAAATGCGGAGTCGGTGGTTCGGCAAAAGATGGAGAGATTTTAATTCAGGGAGATCACCGAGACAAAGTTTTGCAGGTATTGTTACAGGCGGGATATGGGGCAAAAAAAGCCGGAGGCTGATTGTTCATGTATTGGTTTTTCAGGCTAAAGCTTCTACCATACCTCCCATTTTTAATTAATGAAGCATCCGGAATTCGCCGTAAAGGAATCAAACTCCCATCGATTGCTGAGAATCTATCTCTTGGATCTGGAACTTCGACTCTTTTGATTTTGGGAGAATCCACCGCTTCAGGAGTGGGTGCTAGCTCTCAAGAAAATACACTTGCAGGTAATTTTCATCGAATTTTGGGGACCTCTTGGGAAATAAAAAACATAGGCAAAAATGGCCTAAAAGCAGGCTCAGCCTACGACTACTATAAAAATTCAGACTATTTACCTTCAGGGAAGATTAGCGGCTTAGTCCTATTTTTAGGAGCAAATGATTGCTTCAAGCTTACTGCCCCTTCTGTTTTTCACCAACAACTCAAAAGCTTGATTGACCAAATTTCCTCTGAATTACATCCTGATTGGATTTATTTGGCAGACATTCCACCAGTTCATCTTTTTCCTGCTTTTTCCTTCAGAATGAGGTCCTTTTTGAAAGAACAACGAAATTTTCTGCAAAAAGAAATGACTGAACTATCAAGAGAACATCTCAACCTGATTTTTGAGCCTATTTCTCTGGATTTGAGTCCGGACTTTTTTTCGCAAGACCAAATTCATCCATCGGATTTGGGCTACCAAAAAATAGCAGAGTTTGCTGTAGATGGCATTCGAAGAGCAGGTTTTATTTAGCCTTTAAGGCTGGTTTTATCCTTCAATTTCGGTAATGAGCTCTTCATACCAAGCTTCTCCGTATTTTCTTACCAAGGCCTCCTTAAGGAATCTGTATAGAGGAACTTGAAGACTTTTGCCAAGTTGACACGCAGGATCACAAATATGCCACCGGTCGTAATTTAGCGCATCAAATTCATCGTACTTGGTCACACGAATCGGATAGAGGTGACAGGAAATGGGTTTTTTCCAAGCTATTTTTCCATCGAGGTAAGCTTGCTCAATGCCGCATTTTAGAATCCCTCGCTCATCATACAAAGCGTAAGCACATTCACGATTTTCCCCTATGGTTGGGGTTCCTTTATCTCCGTCTTTATCAAAAACCCACGTACCCTGTGTTTCAATGGCTTTTCTTCCTTCTTCAGTGATGTAATTCTTGACAATAGGATAAATTTCCTCAAGAATCTTGGTTTCCTCGTCCTCAAGTGGCGCTCCGGCATCACCTTCTACACAGCAGGCCCCTTTGCAGGCTTCTAAATCACAGACAAAAAAATTCTCTTTTATATCGTCAGACAAAACCGCGTTTCCTACCAGAATCATACACAATTCAAATTTTTCCAAAGGTAAGCAATATGAAGGAGGCCAACCAACCAGTTTCGGATAGGCAAAAAAAAGAACCGCTCCTTTCGGAGCGGCTCAACCCAGCACTATGAAGAAAAGCTTTTTAAGCCTTTATAATGATAGAACAGGCTTATTGCGATAAAGTTTTCCTTTCAATAAAAAAAAGTCATTTTTTTTCAAAAAAGTGATGGATCATTGGCTTTGGGATTCATTAATGCGGCAAATTGCTAAAAATGAAACAGTAAAACTGCGGATAATTGATTGCCATGACAGCACCAAATTGGAAGGACTAAAATCGTTTTCGCCCATTAATTTTTCTATTCACCAAGTAAAGGCACGAAACCGATAAAGCGAGGAATCTTAAAATCGTCAAGTTCCCAAATCCTTTCCTTTAAAATCCCGTACTTTGCATCGTGCAAGTCGTCTTGTCGCCTTGATCCCGGTACGTATCGGGACAGGGAGGAAAGTCCGGGCAACATAGAGCGCCATACTTCCTAACAGGAAGGCCTTTGACTGGTGACGGTCAGGGGACAGAAAGTGCCACAGAAAATAAACCACCCTGATGCCGATAGCTATCGGCACGAAGGGAAAGGGTGAAAAGGTGGGGTAAGAGCCCACCGCTCCGACAGTGATGAAGGAGGCATGGCAAACCTTATGGGTTGAAAGATCAAATAGGCCTCGGGCAAAGAGCTGCTCGTTCGATTCTTTCTCTTTGGGGGAAGATTCCGGGGTGGGTAGATCGATAGAGTCTTGGTGTGAATCAAGATCGAGATAAATGACAAGAGCCCTGAGAAATCAGGGGACAGAACCCGGCTTACAGACTTGCACTTTTTTACTTACTTTACATTATGCCTAAAATTCTGATCATCGACGACGAGCGGTTTATTCGCGCATCCCTCAGGGAAATTCTTGAATATGAAAAATTTGAAGTCACCGAAGCCCAAGATGGAGAAGATGGACTTCAAAAAATAAAGGAAGAAGACTTTGACTTGGTACTGTGCGACGTGAAAATGCCCAAAATGGATGGAATCGAGGTACTCGATCAAGCCAAAGCCCTAGACAAATCCCCACAGTTTATCATGATTTCTGCCCACGGCAGTATAGAGACAGCGGTTGAAGCGACTAAAAAAGGGGCATTTGATTTTATTCCAAAACCTCCGGATCTCAATCGGCTTTTGCTTACAGTGAGAAATGCCCTGGACAAAAAACAACTGGTCACTGAAACCAAAGTGCTCAAGAAAAAACTTTCGAAAAAGTTTGACATGGTAGGAGAATCTCCTGCCATCGCTCGGGTAAAAGACACCATCGAAAAAGTGGCGCCCACGGATGCCAGGGTCTTGATCACAGGCCCGAATGGAACCGGTAAAGAACTGGTAGCGCATTGGGTACATCAAAAAAGCAATCGGCAAGATGAACCATTTGTAGCGGTCAATTGTGCCGCCATTCCTTCAGAATTGATCGAGTCAGAATTGTTTGGCCATGAGAAAGGTGCCTTCACTTCAGCTCATAAGCAACGAAATGGAAAGTTTGAACAGGCACAAGGTGGTACCTTGTTTCTGGATGAAATCGGTGATATGTCGCTTTCTGCTCAATCAAAGGTGCTGAGAGCACTACAGGAAAACCTAATTAATCGGGTAGGAAGTGATAAGGATATTAAGGTGGATGTAAGGGTATTGGCTGCTACCAATAAGGATTTGAAAAAAGAAATCGAAGCAGGTAGATTCAGAGAAGATCTCTACCATCGCCTAAGCGTAATTTTGATTCAGGTACCTGCCTTAAAAGACCGAAAAGAAGATATTCCTTTGCTAATTGAAAAATTCCTGGAAGATATCGCTCAGGAAAATGGAGATGCCAAAAAGAAAATTACCGCAGAAGCAGTGGCCAAACTTCAGGAATTTCCCTGGACTGGAAATATCCGGGAACTGAGAAACGTGGTCGAAAGACTGGTCATTCTTGGAGAACAGACTATTAGCCTAGAAGATGTGAAAAAATATGCTGACTATTGAGGTCAGCATATTTTTTTAACTGTTGGCTTTTTGGGAGACAGGAGCTTTGGCATAGGCTGGACAAGGCTTACTGGAAGCACACGCTCCAAGTGCCAATATCCCGATTAAAAGTGCTATTGAGGCAAATCTTTTCATTTGGTTATGTTTTAGTTCGATAAATATGTCCAATTATTTTTTAGATAGCAATTACTGAACCAACAAGTTACAGCCTCGCAATTCTGAATTATCAAATCTTCCTAAGACCTCCAGCATTCCTTTTTCATCGATTTTACCAAGGTCTTGTGTTTCGATAAATGCGCAGGAATGAAAATTTCCCAAATCTATTACATTGATTCCTCCTTGGACTTTGACAGTTTTGCTGTAAGGATCATTTACATCCCGGAGAAAAATGCGCAGGGATAAAGGTAAAGAAAACCTCCCCTCACCCTGAGAATAAGCCTGAGACATCAATTCAGTCATCCCATATTCAGAATGGATTCGATCCACTTGAAAAAAGGATTTCAATGAGTCATGAACTTCTTCACGAATCATTTCTCGTCTTCTTCCCTTCATTCCTCCTGTTTCCATCACAATTAGATTATCCATTTTTTCAAATGCCAATCCTGATTCAGCCAAATCCAACAGAGCAAATGTCACCCCTAGCAATAAGACTTTTTTTCCATCCGAAGATAGAAATGCGAGTTTGTTGAGTAGCTCTTTTTGATTGTATAAATAAAAGCCGCTATGGGGAGATCCACTTTCTTCAATAAAAAACTTGGCCATAGAAACCAGGCTGCTACCCGGGCGCTCAAGATATGCCGGTAAAAGTGCCAATACATGAAATTCACTCAGATCGCCATAGAAAGATTCAAAAATTCGTTTTGAATGAGACAAATACCATGATTCTGACCAAATCAAATGCTTACTGGTAACCATACCTGTGGTACCACTGCTTGAATAAAACTTAAAAAAAGCAGTGGAAGGTCCGCTGACCACTTCCTTATCTTTAAAAAAACGAATCGGTAAAAAAGGAATTGAAGTTATTTCCTTTATTGATGAAGGATTAATCCTTCTCGCTTTCAAATAGGATGCATAAACCGGGTTGGAACGTGACTGAAATTGAAACAACTCTAAAGCAAAGTCTTCAAATTGGTCGGAGGTCAATTTATCCAGCCTTTCCGAAAAACTTTTGAATTCCAACATCGTTTTATAATTTGAGTTTTTCAAAGGGGAAAACTTCCTGTATTTTAGAAAGCAAATTTACCTCCATCGCATGCGATTCAAAAGTTATTCGGGAATATTGTTTGGGCTGCTTTTCGGCACGTCCTGTATTAGTCCACCCGAAAATTTTCCAAGTGTACCTGAAATTGAATTTTCAAGTTTGGAATACGCCCCTACCTCAGGTCAAGATTCACTGATTTTGACATTGAGGTTTAAGGATGCAGAAGGTGATTTGGGATTATCTGCAACAGATATCAATCCTCCTTTTAATCCATTGAATTACAAGAGAGACGCCGCAGGCAATTTAATTACCTATTCCCGTAGACCCAGTAACGCCCCAACTTACAATCCAGTAGATTGGGTGATCAATCCAATTGTAAATAATACAACAGTACGAGATACGGTTTGGGTTGAGAAAAACGAAAACCAATACAATATTTTCGTTCGTTTTTACATTAAGCGAAATGGTAGATTCACAGAATTCAGATGGCAGGATCCGCCATTTTTCACCACCTTCAATGGGAGATTTCCTCGAGTCTTGACCACAGAAGAAGGTCAACCGGTAGAAGGAAGTATCGCCTATCGGATGCTTTCCTCAGGATGGGAATCCATATTCAGAAATGATACCTTGAGAATTGACGTACAGATACAAGATAGAGCACTCAACAGATCTAATGAAGTCTCAAGTCCTCAAGTGACATTGCGACAAATCACTAAGAAATAATGAAAAATGGCGCTTCGTAAATTGAAGCGCCATTTTTCATTAAAGGTTACTTTTTAATTAAAGAGATGGGAATTTCTTAGGATTGGACTCATGCATCAGGAGATAGACTTTTTCGACTACATCTTCCACACTTGGCTTGGAGAAGTAATCTCCATCTGAAGAATAAGCAGGACGATGAGCTTTTGCAGGAAGAGTCTGAGGCTCTGCATCCAAAAATCTAAACACATCCTGATGGTCGAGCACCTGCTGAAGCATAAATGCTGAGGCGCCTCCTGGGACATCTTCATCCGCAAAAATGACCCGGCTGGTTTTTCGAATTGATTCTCCAATGATACCATAGGTATCAAATGGAAGTAGTGTTTGAACATCAATTACCTCGACTGAAATCCCAATCTCAGCCAACTCTAAAGCCGCTTCCATCACAATTCTGCACATGCTACCATACGTAACCACCGTGACATCCTCGCCTTGTCTGAGAATTTCAGGCTTACCCAGTGCAATTGTATATTTACCAATATTATGAGGCATTTTTTCCTTCAGTCGATAGCCATTTAGGCACTCAATGACTATCGCAGGATCATCAGACTGAAGCAAGGTAGCATATATCCCCGCAGCCTGAGTCATGTCACGTGGCACAGCCACTATCATGCCTCTTAAACTGGAAAGGATCATACCCATTGGAGAACCAGCATGCCAAACGCCTTCTAGTCTGTGACCTCTTGTGCGAACAATTAAGGGTGCTTTTTGACCTCCTTTAGTACGGTAATGCAATGAAGCTAAATCATCGGAAAGCATCTGTAAACCATACAGAAGGTAATCCAAGTATTGAATCTCGGCCATCGGGCGCAAACCCCTAAGGGCTGTCCCAATTCCCTGACCAATGATCGTACATTCTCTGATCCCGGTATCGGTGACTCTCCATTCGCCATGCTTAGCCTGCAAACCTGCAAAGGCCTGATTCACATCTCCAATTTTCCCTACATCTTCTCCGAAAGCGAAAAACCTGGGGTCATTTTCCAAAGTGTAATCGAAAAATGCCTGCAATACTTCACGTCCATCCACCAGTGCAGACTTTTCGTCGATCATTGGAAAAACCTCCTTCACTTTCAAAGAAGAAAACGAATCTTCCACGTATAAATGACTGCTGTATCGGTCGTGATTTTTTTCTACCTGCTTTTCATACCAGGACTTCAACTCCCCTTTTACAGATTCATTTTCCGCACGAAGAATGAGCAATATTTTCCTAACAGTGCTGATCACATCCTTACGGATCGGATTGATGGTCTTTTTAAGATCATCTGCCATTTGAAGTAGGATAACCTTGCGGGATGAAAGTTCAGCTGCAGCTTTGATCAATTGAACAGCTGTCTCAAGCTCTTCTTTAATCTCTTTTGAAAACTCTTGCCAAGCTGCTTCTTTCTGTTTTTTAACTTCAGCTTTAGCTTCAGCATCTATTGCATCCAACTGGTCTGCAGTTGCTATTCCGTTGGTAGTGATGTAGTCTCTAAATTTTGCAATACAATCCCAATCCTTTTCCCACTTCAATCGCTCAGCTGACTTGTAGCGTTCATGCGAACCGGAAGTAGAATGGCCTTGAGGCTGTGTCATTTCCTCCACATGAATCAAGACAGGAACATGTTCAGATCTTGCAATGTGACCTGCATAAGTAAATGCCTGATTCAGAGCTTCATAATCCCAACCTTTTACTCTGAGAATTTCAAAACCTTTTTCACTTTCTGTTCGCTGAAACCCTGTCAAAGCTTCCGAAATACTGCCTTTGGTAGTATGGAATTCCTGAGGAACAGAAATGCCATAGCCATCATCCCAAATTGAAATTACCATGGGAACTTGAAGTACCCCGGCTGCATTAATAGATTCGAAAAACATACCTTCCGAAGTGGAGGCATTACCAATTGTTCCCCAAGCCACTTCATTACCATTGACCGAAAACTGGGTCAGGGACTTTAATCCTTTGTTTTCTCTAAAAAGTTTAGAAGCATAGGCCAAGCCTAGCAGCTTTGGCATTTGGGCAGCCGTAGGTGAAATATCTGCTGCTGAATTATATCGATTGGTAAGATTCTTCCAAGTACCGTCTTCATTGATTGAGCGCGTGGCAAAATGCCCATTCATCAATCTTCCTGCACTTGCAGGATCTGCCTCAACATTGGTATGAGCATATAACTGAGCGAAATATTGCTTCACGGTCAATTCGCCCAAAGCCATCATAAAGGTCTGATCACGATAGTATCCTGATCGAAAATCTCCCTTTTTAAAAGCTCTGGCCATGGCGATCTGCGCGAGCTCTTTACCATCACCAAAAATCCCAAATTTGGCCTTCCCCATAAATACTTCTTTCCTTCCCATGAGGGAAGCATGTCTACTCATGACGGCAACTCTAAAATCATCCAATATTGCTTCCTTTTGGAGATCTGAATTGGCTTGGGTCTTTGCGTGAATTTTGACTTCCATAGAATCGATTTTACTAAAGCTATTTTGGGTTTGCAATTACTAGTGCGATCAAAAATAGACAAAATGCTCGTTTGTGCAAATTCCCCATTAGGGCATTATCCAATATTTATTTGGCATAATTAGCTAATTTATCAAATTGATAAAATTTTATATTGAATAAGGAAAATTGACAGACTTTTAATGGGTGAATCCCAAGAAACCTAAAATTGAAAATTGGATAAATTTTTTGAAATTTTTTTTCAAAATTTTCGTTTTCAAAAAATGAAAAATCAAAATTTTATAAATGAATTTAAAATAAATAAAAACATCATTTGGATTTTGACATAAAAACAAAATGGTATCCAAATACAATTCTTTAAATGAGTTTTTGAAAATTATAGCTTATTATCTTTGCGGCGAATCATTTAAATCCAAATAAACTTAGCCATGATTATAGGTGTCCCTAAGGAAATCAAAAACAATGAAAATCGCGTCGCACTTACTCCGGCCGGTGCCAAAGAACTGATCAAGAGAGGCCATACAGTATATGTACAGCATACCGCTGGCGTAGGAAGTGGTTTTGCCGACTCAGAATATGAGGCAGCAGGTGCTACGATTTTGCCTACCATCGAAGCGAACTATGAAATCGCCGAAATGATTATGAAGGTGAAAGAGCCAATCGAATCAGAATACAAACTGATTAAGGCAAACCAACTTTTATTCACCTATTTTCACTTTGCATCATATGAGCCACTTACCAAGGCGATGGTAGCGAGCAAGGCGGTTTGTTTGGCTTATGAGACGGTTGAAAAAGCGGATCGCAGCCTTCCTCTTCTAGTACCTATGTCAGAAGTAGCCGGAAGAATGGCGATTCAAAAAGGAGCTAATTACCTCGAAAAACCATTGGGTGGAAGAGGTATCCTTCTTGGAGGAGTTCCCGGAGTTCTTCCTGCCAAGGTGTTGATCCTAGGGGGTGGAATCGTAGGTACACAAGCAGCTTGGATGGCAGCCGGAATGGGAGCTGATGTCACCATTATGGATGTTTCCCTTGCCAGAATGCGATACCTAGACGATGTCATGCCAAAGAATGTGAAAACCATGATGTCCAACGAATATAACATCCGCGAAATGATCAAACATGCCGACCTGATTGTTGGTGCCGTGTTGATTCCGGGTGCAAAAGCTCCGCATTTGATCACCCGAGACATGCTCAAAGACATGAAAAAAGGTGCAGTATTGGTAGACGTTGCAGTGGATCAAGGAGGGTGTATCGAGACCTGTAAGCCTACCACGCACGAAAATCCAACTTTTGTAATAGACGATGTCGTTCATTATTGCGTAGCCAACATGCCAGGAGCTGTACCATACACTTCTACTCTTGCTTTGACCAATGCTACCCTTCCTTACGCCATCCAACTTGCAGATAAAGGCTGGAAAAAGGCAGCACAGCAAAATGCGGAATTAGTCCCTGGACTAAATGTGATCAACGGAGAGATCGTTTACAAAGCGGTTGCAGATGCATTTAATATGCCATACACTCCGGTAGAAAACTTCTTGGCTTAATTACTAATCCATTTTATAAAAAATCCCACTGGAGAGACTCAGTGGGATTTTTTATTGCCTAGACCTGCTAGGTTTTGAAAACCTGGCAGGTGTTTCCTAGGCCTTTCTTACAAACTCCGACTTCAAAGCCATCGATCCAAATCCATCGATTTTGCAGTCGATATTGTGATCTCCTTCCACCAATCGGATGTTTTTCACTTTAGTGCCAGCTTTGATCGGTTTTGGCGCACCCTTTACAGGAAGATCTTTGATGGTGACTACCGAATCTCCATCCGCCAGAATATTCCCATTGGAATCTTTCACGACCAATCCGGTCTCGATTTCTTCTTCACTTTCAGAGGGGTTCCACTCTAATCCACAGTCAGGACAGACCATTTGGCCATCCATCTCATAGGTGTACTCAGATTTACATTTGGGACAAGGTGATAAATTTTCCATAGTCCAAAGATAAAAATAATTTATACCAAACCTTTGGCTGCCCTTACAGTGAGCTCCGCTAAGTCCATAATGACCGCACGGGTGAGCAAAAAATTATTCTTAAAGCGAGGCCAACAATTCATGCAGTGCAAAATCCAAATCCTCTGGATTTAACAGACCACCTCCATAGATTACTCCGGTGCTGACACCCATCCATGCGATTTCATTGGTTTTAGCATCCTGAATCAAAAAAATCACTTTCCCAATCATTCCTCGATTCACTACAAAGGTACTCCTACCACCACTAGTGCCACCACCGCTATTATTAGTAGAATTATTTGCACTGTAAAAAGGGCCCGGAATAGAAGAAGTCTGCCCAAGTTCTTGGATGAATTTGCGGGTAACTACCACTCCCTGGATTAAAAAATCAGGATTTTCGGAAGATTCTTCAAAACCATATTCGAGCAGTTTGTCCCTAAAGGTAAGCTTGATTCGTTCATTCCGTTTATCTGCATAATCTTCCTCTACTAGTTTAAAGTTTTGATATCCTTCCAGCATTTCTGCATTGGCAATGGAATCAACGGTGACGGTTTCGGAAACCTTGCAGGAACCTAAAACAAAAATCAGAGCGAGTAAAGGAAAGAAGTTCTTCATATTTCAAGGTCTATTTACCAATTGACTAAAAATACGATTTATTCAATAATTAGTTTAAAATCAACCTGCTATTTAGAAATTCAATCTAAAATTGACTCCTGAGAGACCCAAACTGACATTTTGTATCAAACCCGGAATTTCTTTTCCATGAGTCTGATGAAACCCGAACATCACCGCATCAAAAGCCATCAAAAAAGCCCCCTGCAAAATCACCGATTTCCCAAATCCAACCAATCTGGTATTGTCGGTTCTTAGTCCTCTTTCTTTCAAATAAAATCCTCCGGCCATATAAGCTACATCAAGAGCTGAATTGACCAGAAGGATTTTCTCTATGCTTTGCTGAGCCTCTAGGGTGGCCCAGAAATCAGTACCCGGAACTTCCTTGGTCGCTTGATAGTACCCAAAACCTGCAATGGCAAGATTTACTGTATTCCAATACATATTCATTTGATGAAAAGCTTTGACCTCACCGGTACTTTGGTTCGCTCCTATCCCGCCCCACACCATATTTCCGAGAGCCCAAGATCCCAAAATCAGCATTCCACTTCGGTTGTAATCGAGCCTTGTTTGGTTGAAGTCTTGTAGAGCGGGAATTTCCTGGGCCATCAATGGAATGGAAACCAAAAAGAAAAATAAAATCAGTGCTGATTTAAGAGCAGGTTGAGTCGGTGTTTGCATAATTCTTAAACCTACAATTTTATGATTGGTTTTTAATCGTTCTACGTTCGTTGTTCTACGTTCGATATCCGACATTTTGTATTTGGCTTGGATAACACATCCAGAACTTCCATAGGTTCGAGGTTGCCTTTTTCGCTATTCGATATTCAACTTTCGACGTTCGATATTTTAATATAGAGCTCGATAACTCATTATTGTTTGTAGAAAAGAGTGGTGTTCAAACTTTTCCAAAGTTTCGAACTTTGGAAAAGTTTAGGCTTTCTTCTCCAACCTTCCGTCTTGGTTCTCCCCTCTTTTATAGATCAAGTGCTTCGACTTCGAGACTCTCGGCTCTCAGGTGCTTAGCCTGACAGCTTCATCGGACATCAGACAACTGACATCGGACCCTATAGTTTCAAAGTATCCCAAATCATCTTCACCCCAAAATAGCAGATCAGGATTCCTACGCCTTTATTCAAAAATCCTCTTAGCCTCGGAGTCATCAGGTGAGCTAGTTTTCCTGCCACAAAGGCTTTTCCTATATCAATTCCAAACACGGTCAACAGCAAGCCGAAATAGTAAAAAAATCGATCTCCTGATTCCCATTCGGCTTTGGAAGACACCAAGCTGGCAATGGAAATCCAAAACAACATCACAAAAGGATTGACCCCATTTACTCCAAATCCTTTGGCAAAGGCGGTTCGCTTCTTGGCTTTTACTGAAATCAGTCCTCCGGAATTAGGCCGATCGCTGACTTTTTTCCTCCAAAAACTGATCCCAAAACCAACCAAAATACAGCCCCCCACATAACCCAAGCCCTTTTCTATCAAAGGGTATTGGGTCAAAAAGCTCACGCCAAAGTACGTAATCAACACGTAAATCAGGTCGCTGACCAAAATCCCCAAGGCCAATACAGCGGCGATTCGAAATCCTTGTTCCATGCTGGTCGTGATCAGCATAAAAAAAACAGGCCCTACCATCATAGACAGTAATAAGCCCATTCCAATTCCTTCCAAAATCGCAGCTTGCATCTCCAAAAGTAGCTTGTCCTGACCTATATTTGTTTGTCCACCCCACGCAAAGTTTACCACATGAGCATCCAAGCGAATCTTGAATCTGTCAAAAAATCTTTCGTCAATCCCGACTGTGCCCTTATCGCAGTAAGCAAAACCAAGCCCTTGGAAGACCTTCGCGAAGCATACGCAGCTGGCATCCGTGACTTTGGAGAGAATAAAGTGCAGGAAATCCAAGCCAAGCAACCCGAGATGCCTGCGGATACCCACTGGCACATGATCGGCCACCTGCAAAGCAACAAGATCAAATACATCGCTCCCTTTGTCCACCTGATTCATGGTGTGGACTCCTTCAAACTGCTAAAGGAAATCGACAAAGTGGGAAAAAAAATCAATCGGGCGATTCCCGTGTTGCTTCAGATGCACATCGCGATGGAGGAAAGCAAATTCGGTTTTGACCGGGCTGAGTTGGAGGAAATGCTGACTTCGGCGGAGTTCACAAACCTCACCCATGTCAAAATCGAAGGATTGATGGGAATGGCGACCTTCACCGAAAATCAGGAACAAATCCGACAAGAATTCCGTGGATTGAAGCAGCTTTTCGATGAACTAAAAAGCCGCAATCTACCTGACTTTATGAAAATGACCGAACTCTCCATGGGCATGAGTGGAGATTATCAGATCGCGCAGGAAGAAGGCAGTACGATGGTGCGGATCGGTTCGGCCATATTTGGAGCAAGAAACTATTCACAAGGATGACTGGTAAAAACATACTCACAATTGCCGGGATATCCGGCGCGTTAGCTGTAGGTCTTGGTGCTTTTGGAGCCCATGGCTTAGAACCGATTTTGATTAAATACGGACGGTTGGACACCTTCGAAACTGCCGTCAGCTACCATTTTTACCATACCTTAGGCTTGTTGGGATTGGGGATTTTGGCGATGATCAAGCCGGAGTGGAAAGGATTGAGTCTTGCTGCTTGGGGCATGTTTCTAGGAATTTTGATCTTCTCGGGTTCGCTTTACATTCTCTCCCTGACTGGGATCACCTGGCTTGGTGCCATCACCCCGATCGGAGGAGTTGGGTTTATTTTGGGTTGGTTGGCTTTGGCCTATGCTGTTTTGAAAAATGCCTGATATGATCAAAAGAGGCTTTTTTCTTTTTTTGATCCTGCTGGTTCAGCAACAGCTTTCCGCCCAAATCAAGCAGGAAAACTACCTCGCTTTAGAAAAAGCTTTGGGACCCGAGAGCTTTTTCAACGGACATTTGACCGGGTTTATGCTATATGATTTGGATTCACAACATGTGGAATTTGAGAAAAACAGCCAAATCCGCATTCTTCCAGCTTCTACCACCAAACTATTTACCCTGTTTGCTTCCTTGGTGATTCTTCAAGACAGCACACAAACGCTCCGATATGTTTCCGCAGGAGACACCTTGAAAATCTGGGGATCCGGCGATCCTACGTGGAAGTATAAAGAATTTGCTCAGCCGGACTTTCAAAAGGTTCTTGGCAATCACTCCGTCATTCAGTATTCCGACGCCAATCAGGTTTCTCCTGCCTTGGGCTATGGATGGCAATGGGACGATTATTACTATGACTATTCCGCCGAGCGCAGTTCCCTTCCGATCTATGGAAACTTGGTTCAGATTCAAAAAAATGGAGCCAAACTGGAGCTGCTACCCTCCTTTTTCCAAAATCAGATAGTCCCCACTTCCAAGCGTGTCAAAGAACTTGAGCGGGACTTTCACAGCAATCGGTTCTATTACAATCCTTCCATCTATGTAGGTAGAGAGCGCTTTATCCCGTTTTTGAGTTCTCCGGAGATTTTGGTCCAACTAGCTGAAGCCGAAACTGGGAAGAGATGGATTTACAAACCCGAGCCTTTGCCCTCCGATCATCTTGTTTGGAGAGCTTCAGCCCTCACTCCGATCCTCAAAGAAATGATGCAGGAAAGTGACAATTTCCTGGCGGAACAGCTGCTTTTCATGATTTCAGACCGCCTTTTCCAGACCTTGGACACTGAGCGGGCCATTGAGTACATGGTCAAAACCTACCTCAACGACCTTCCGGACCAACCCAAATGGGTAGACGGCAGCGGACTCAGCCGGCACAATCTATTTACTCCGAGATCGATGGTGACGCTTTTTGAGAAGCTCTACCGCCTGCTACCAGAAGCTGAGCTGAATGAATACCTAGCCATTGGCGGAAAAACAGGAACGCTGAAAAACAGCTTTCAGGCCGCAGAACCCTACATTTTTGCAAAGACCGGAAGCATGAGTAACAACTACAGCCTCGTCGGTCTAGTCAAAACCAAAAGCGGAAAAAATTATGCTTTCGCCTTTATGAATACCAACTTCCCCTACCCTGCATCTACCGTGAGAAAAGAAGTGGAAAAGGTGATGGTGATTGTCCGGGATGGGTTTTAGAGTTTTTTTGAGTTGTCAGGTTGTCTTGTTATCGGGTTGTCGAGTTATATTTTACAATAATGTCCAGATATCTGGTTGCCAAATTTTCTATCGTACAAATAATCACTGAGCCTTTGACAACCTGACAACGCAACAACGTGACAACCGGAAAACTCGAGAATGGGTCAACAGGACAACTCGACAACCTGACAACATCCATACTGACTTAGCTCCCAAAGACCAATAAAAACTTTTTGAAAAATTTCATCTGAATCTGTAAGGTTCCTCCCTCTCTTTAGTCTAAAGAAGAAAACAAGCAAAAACCATGAACAAGCTAATTCTTCTTTACCTCTTCATTTTTGGAAGTCTCACCCAAGCACATGCGCAAGAACTTAAAGTCACAGTTTCTGGCCAAGGGCCTAAAATCATCCTGATCCCCGGACTGGCATCTTCCGGCGAAGTTTGGGATGAAACGGTGGCCCAACTTTCCAAAAACTACGAATGCCATGTACTCACCCTTCCCGGATTTGGGACCAATCCCGCTGTAGAAATGCCTTCGGGATTTTTAACTACCATGGAAAAACTCATTACTGATTACATTTTAGCTCAAAAAGAAAAAGTCACCCTAATCGGACACAGCCTGGGCGGATTTCTCTCGCTCAGGCTCTCCCGGAGTCTCCCCGATCCTATCCAAAAATCCATCATCGTCGACTCCTTTCCCTTTTACTCCGCTGCCTTTAATCCCGCAGCCACCGAAGAAAACATGGTAGGAATGGCCTCCCAGATGAAGCAACTGATGCTTTCTCAAAGTCCCGAGCAATACCGCGCCCAGCAGCAGGCGAGCATGCCCATGATGACGATCAATCCTGAAAAACTCCCAATCGCTGTCGAATGGTCCATGCAAAGTGACCGAGGCACCACGGCGGAGGCTTTCTACGAGTTGATGACCACGGACTTCAGAGACGAATTGGCGGAAGTAAAGATACCAATCTTGGTCTTGGGCGCTTGGGCCTCGGGAAAGAACTATGGATTAACAGAGGAAAGCGTGAAAAAATCATTCGCCGATCAGTATAGCATGGCGGAAAACGTCCAAATTGAGATGGCACCGACTGCCCACCACTTCATCATGTGGGATAATCCGGAATGGTTTATGGAAAAACTAAGCACCTTTCTCCGATGAGAACCCAAAAAGAACAGGATTTTGAAGCCTTGTATCAACGCCACAAGGACAAAATCTACCGACTCTGCCTGGGTTTTGTCAGGGAAAAAGAACTGGCCAACGACCTTTTCCAAGAAATACTGATCAAAATCTGGAGGCATCTCGAGAGCTTCAAAGGTGAAAGCGACATCAGTACCTGGATCTATCGGATTTCATACAACACGGCACTTACGTTTTCTACTAAGGAAAAGAAAAAGGCTGATCAAGAGACCGAAATACCGGAAAGTCTAGACCTCGCAGAGCCTGAAAGCTTTTCCCAAGAACAGGAAAAACAGCTCCAGCTTCTTTACCAGGCCATTTCCGAATTGCCCGAGCTGGATCGAATCATAGCCACTTTGCTCTTGGAAGGCACTCCTTACAGAACCATCTCAGAAATCAGCGGCATCAGCGAAAACTATGTGGCAGTGAAAGTCAACCGCATCAAAACCTCTCTCACCCAAAAACTCAATCCTCATGGAAACTAACTTCAACGACATACAGCAACTCTGGCAAAGCCAGAAAGCAAGTAATTTTGACCTCCAAGGGCTCATTGCAGGTCTTAAGAAAACCGAAGAAAAACAGCGGAAAGAACGAATAGCTATCGCGATCATCACTCCTTCCACTTTGGTTTTTCTCTTTACAGTAATGCCTTGGGGTGAAAGCAAAGCTATCTTACTGAGCTTGTTGGTCATCGCCGCAGCGATGCTTTGGGTGGGTTGGTTGAGCTTCAGTTCGGCACTGAAGCCAAGTGAAGATTCAGAGAGTTTCTCTAACAAAGCCTACATCGAAACCCAACTTTCCAAATTGAAGCAACGCTACAAAATCGCCGGAATTTACATGTACTTCTATGCATTCTTGTTGGCAGTAGCAATCAATGTGGCTTATTTCGTGCTCCTCGAGCCTTTATCTGCGACCATCCGAATTGGCACCCATCTCGGGATTACCGTAATGATGTTTGCGGTCATGCATATTAGCATCCGCAGGAGGATCAAAAAATATGATCAAACCCTCAAGCCAATCATGGAACAGCTAGAAAAAATGCTATTGGAATTGAAGGCCTAATTTGCGCCAATTCCATTTATAACCATTTGAATTTGAAACATTAAGAGAATTAAGGCAATAAAGATGGGTTTTCGAACCAAGAAATGAAATTTTAAAAAATATCCTCATGTTAAAGTCCTTAATTCTCTCAATTTCCTTAATAGTTAGTAAAAACCCAGTAAACTAGAGAATCCCAGTTCTTACCAAGATCTATTTCAAATTTAAAGGTACCAGCCGATGCATTTTGGCAGGGTTTTTCTTTTAGTTGGAAAAGAAAGTAATTTCAATTCCAATTTGAATTCTATGAACAAACGCGCCTTTCTCAAATCTTTCGGCCTTGCCACCGCTTCGGCATCCTTGCTAGGCTTTGATTTTAAAAGTAATTCTCCTGCTGCCACTCTTTTTCCCAAGGCCATTCAAAAAGGAGATACGGTAGGAATTATTTCTCCCTCAGCCGCCACAGCCGACCGCATGGAATTTACCTATGCGAAAGAAGCGATGGAGGCACTCGGATTTAAGGTAAAAGTGGGAGAAAACTTCAAAAATCGGTTTGGCCATCTTGCAGGAACAGATGAAGAACGGGCGGGAGATCTAAATGCCATGTTTGCAGACCCGGAAGTAAAAGCGGTCATCTGCCTGCGCGGCGGTTCGGGTGCAGCGAGAATCCTTCCGATGCTTGATTACGAAACCATCCGCAAAAACCCAAAGCCCCTGATGGGCTATTCGGACATTACGGCTCTGCACTGCGCCATTCAGAGTCAGACGGGCCTGACCACTTTTCATGGTCCCAACGGTTCGGGCAGTTGGAATAGCTTCCATGTCAAGCAGTTTCAGCAACTGTTTTTCGAGAAAAAACTGATGACTTTCCAGAATGAAGTGACCAAAGGCGATGACTTGGTAGCCAAAGGAAACCGTATTCAAACTCTGAAAAGCGGAACAGCCTCAGGTAGGATTTTGGGTGGAAATCTAACCGTGTTAAGTGCTTTATCAGGTACTCCTTATTATCCTGATTTTCAAGACGCTATTTTATTTATTGAAGATGTGGGAGAAGATCCTTACCGTATCGATCGAATGATGAGCACCCTGCAATTGAATGGTACTTTGTCTAAGATCAAGGGGTTCATTTTTGGTCAGTGTTCGGATTGCAAACCGGGAGGTGGCTATGGTGCATTTACCATCGATCAGATCATGGACCAATATGTTCTTCCTTTGGGAATTCCGGCCTACATCGGGGCCATGATCGGACACATTCCACGTCAGTTTATCGTACCTGTCGGGGCAAAAGTGAGTATGAATGCAGATACCGGAACCTTCGTGATGCTCGAACCCATATTTGGATAAAATTACTGGCTGGATCATGAGTTTTTTGAAACAATTTGTATAGAAACTCTATCTGCATACTGAACCCTATTTATTGAAAGATGCTCATTTCCCTAATCTCATTTGTCTCTTCCCTATTTTTGGTTACCCTTTGCAATCCTAAAGAACCCATGCCTGTAAAGACAATCAATTACCTCGCACTAGGCGATAGCTACACCATCGGAGAAGGTGTGGATGAAAAGGACCGCTATCCCAATCAGCTCGTCGACCGAATGAACGCGATAGGTGGTCAGTTATTTTTTCCGGCCACAATTATCGCGAAGACCGGCTGGACCGTCGATGAATTGGACGCCGGAATCACTGAAAGACAACCTTCTGCGAAAGGATACGACCTGGTCACGCTACTCATCGGAGTCAATAATCAATACCGAGGAAGACCGGTTGCGGATTACGAAAAAGACTTTGAGGCAATGCTCAAGCGAGCGATTGGTTTTGCCCGTGGGAAGAATGATCGCGTCATCGTACTCTCCATTCCCGATTGGGCTGTGACAGGATTTGCAAAAGCACGCAACACCGATCAAAAGAAAGTAGGGGCAGAAATCGATGCCTACAACGCTGCCAAAAAAGCCATCTGCGACAAGTACAAAGTCACATTCATAGATATTACTCAAGAATACAGAGTCATTGGTGGTCAGCCGGAAATGATGGCGGAAGACAGGCTTCACCCTTCAGGTTTGGTATATACCCGATGGACAGAGAAGCTTATTGAGGAAGTGAAAAAAATTGAGTTTTGATCTACTTCAATTATATAGACAGAACCAATTCTAAGTTTGGAATGCTTATTTTCACAGCGCAAAGGCTAATGAACACCTTTTTCATTCTTTGATAAGTAACCTATGAAAATCATCTGCATCGGCCGTAACTACGCCGCACATATTGAAGAACTCAAAAACGAAAAACCCGGAAAACCAGTCGTATTCCTCAAGCCAGATACCGCTTTGTTGAAAGGCGGCGCTCCGTTTTTTCACCCGGATTTCTCCGAAAATATCCACCACGAGGTCGAGCTTGTCCTGAAAATCAGCAAAGAAGGAAAGTACATCCAACCTCAATTTGCCCACCGATACTTTGATGAAATTGGTCTAGGCATCGACTTTACTGCGCGCGATCTCCAAGACCAATGCAAGGCGAAAGGTCTTCCTTGGGAAATTGCCAAGGCATTCAACGGTTCTGCACCGATCGGTGATTTCAAGCCTGTGACTGCTTTTGCAGACCTGAAAGACATTGACTTCCACTTAGAAATCAACGGCGAACTCAAGCAAAAGGGAAATACCAGCCTGATGCTGTTTGACTTTGCGACCATTATCGCATACGTTTCCCAATTTTTCACCTTGAAAAAAGGCGATCTGATTTATACCGGAACACCGGCGGGCGTTGGTCCCGTAAAAATCGGAGATCACCTAACAGGTTTTATCGGAAATGAAAAAATGCTCGATTTTGAAGTCAAATAAGCTAAGCTCGATTTTCCTCCTTTTTAGTCTTTTCTTTTTATCTGAAATTTCCGCCCAGGAGATCCAAAAAGGCTATTTCCGCTCACCTGTAAAACCTGGGGCTAGAAATTACCTTTCCGGCAACTTTTCCGAACTCCGTCCCAACCACTTCCATACGGGTTTGGATTACAAATTTGGAGGAGTCGAGGGGGAACCCATCTATGCTGTGGCTGATGGCTGGGTGCATCGGATCAAAATCTCATCTTTCGGCTATGGAAATGTGATTTACCTCAAGCATCCGAGCGGACATATCACCCTATATGGGCATCTCAGAAACTTCAATCCCAAGATCCATGCTTGGATGAAGAAAAAAATGTACGAGGCAAAACTGAATGAACTTGAATTATATCCTGAGAAAGGCGAACTACCGGTTAAAAAAGGGGAATTGATCGCCAATGGTGGCAATACCGGGAGCTCGGGTGGACCTCACCTTCACTTTGAAATCCGCGACAGTTTGGACAGAGCTATGGATCCACTTTTGGCCGGCTTTTCAGAGATACTGGACAACATCCCTCCTACTCCACAGAAAATCGCTATTGTCCCCTTGGAAATCGACAGTCGGGTGAATGGCAAATTTCAACGGATCGAGCTCACTCCCGTACTCAGCGGGGCAAGTTACCGCATCCCGGAAACGATCCGCGTAACTGGAAAAGTTGGGCTGGAAATCCAAAGCTATGACAAGCTCGATGGAGCTGAAAATCAAAATGGCTTTCCAAAATTTGAAATCTCCGATGAAAAAGGGCTGCTCTACACCCTTCATGTAAATAAAGTGGATTTCAATTTCACCCGACATTTCCTGCTGCATACCCATCAAAACCGTTTCACCCGACTTTACCACCAGCCTGATCTGAAATTCGATTTCTTTACTCCCAATACTCCTGGGACAGGTGCTTTTCAGGTGGAAGCAGGTCAGAAAAAAAATGTGCAGATTCGTCTCCTCGATGCCTACAGCAATTCGAGATTAGTCAATCTCACGCTGACCGGAGCAGATCTGGATTCTACCCTAGCGGACGGTGGTGCACCGGTATCTCCTCAGGTGACGTTCTTCAAAAACATCATGAAGATCAAAGTCAAGCAGAGCGATAAAGGAGGATTAGCGCAGTATTTTATTGGAAATCAGATCTATGAGATTTTGCCTGCCTATCAGGATACCCAAAGTCGAACCTACCTCTGGGACTTGAGATTTGGTATCCCAAGCAAGATTGACCTTTGTTCAGAAATTTACATTCCTGAGATTATCGGTCATTTTCCGGTAGGAAAAGAACATCTTCACGCAAAAGATAAGCTGAGAATTCGAACTGAAGAAAACAGTCTTTTGGAAGATCTTTACTTGAGAGTTTCCCATTCCGGACCTGCAAGTGCGCCGGTTTTGAGGCTACAGGAACCTACCGAATACCTTTGGAATCCGATCGAAGTCACTTGGAATGTGAATGGGTATCTAGGGGATAAAAGTAAAACCCACGTGTACCAACGGGCTGGAAATGGAGCCAGAAGTTTTGTGGGTGGTGAATGGATAGAAGGTCAAATCCGCTTCAAAACCAGAAATTTTGGTAGTTTTGTTTTGGCTGAGGACAATGTAAAACCGACCATCGCTCCGATCCGGGTCAATGCCCAAGGCATGAGATTTACGATCAAAGACAACCTATCAGGCATCAAGAGTTTTGAAGCTTTTATCAACGGTGAATGGGTCTTGATGCGATACGAGCACAAGCAGGCGGTAATTTGGTCCGAAACATTGAATGAACAACCGCTCAAAGGTTCAGTTTTACTCAAGGTAACCGACATGGCCGGTAATGTGGCCGAGTGGCGGGGTACCATCAGTTAAATCTTGTTCCATTCTAAAATCAACAACAACATGTCACTAGAAGTAGGCCAATTGGCACCTGAATTCGAAGCAAAAATTGAAACCGGAGCGACTATCAAGCTATCCGATTACAGAGGTAAAAAGGTGGTGCTTTACTTTTATCCAAAAGACGCCACTCCGGGCTGTACTGCCCAAGCTTGCAACCTGAGAGACAATTACGATGCCTTGCTTAGTGCCGGCTATGTGGTCCTCGGAATAAGCTCAGATGATGAAAAATCACACAAGAAATTTATAGAAAAGCAATCTCTCCCCTTTCCCTTGATCGCAGATACAGATCTAAAGGTGCACGAGGCTTACGGTACCTGGGTAGAAAAATCCATGTATGGCCGTAAGTACATGGGTACAGCCAGAACCACTTTTGTAATCGATGAGGAAGGGAAAATTGCAGAGGTGATCGAGAAAGTCGACACCAAAAACCATACTGCTCAAATCCTTAAGTAAACCTAGCTAATGAAAAAACAATCAATTGAAGAACTCCAAAACATCTGCACACAGCTGCGAAGAGATGTGCTGAGAATGGTCCATGCCGTTCAGTCCGGTCATCCGGGCGCACCGCTGGGCTGTGCTGAATTTTTCGTCGCGCTGTACTTTGACCAGCTTCACCACAACCCTGACTTCAACATGGATGGTAAAGGAGAAGACCTTTTCTTCCTTTCCAATGGACACCTCTCAGCTGGCTGGTATTCAGTCCTGGCACGCAGTGGCTATTTTCCTGTAGAAGAATTGAAAACCTTCCGTAAGCTCAACTCCAGACTTCAAGGTCACCCTGCTACCCATGAGCACCTACCGGGTATTCGGGTAGCTTCCGGTTCGTTGGGTCAAGGTCTTTCTGTAGCCTTGGGAGTAGCTCAAGCCAAAAAACTCAATGGAGATGACAAGCTTGTGTACCTTTTGATGGGTGACGGAGAGTTACAGGAAGGTCAAGTATGGGAAGCTGCCATGTATGCAGCTCATTATGGAATGGACAATTTGATTGCCACGGTAGATTACAATGGTCAGCAGATCGATGGTCCGACGACCAAAGTGATGGACCTAAAAAATCTGAAAGCCAAATGGGAAGCTTTTGGCTGGGAAGTTATCGAGACGAAAAACGGAAACGACCTGAAATCAGTGATCGAAGGTTTGGAATCGGCGAAATCATTGACCGGTAAAGGAAAGCCGGTAATGAACTTGCTCTACACCGAAATGGGCTACGGCGTAGACTTCATGGTCGGCACGCACAAGTGGCATGGTTCCCCTCCAAACGACGAGCAATTGGCCAAGGCTTTGGGTCAATTGGAAGAGACACTCGGTGATTATTGATTTCCCATCCCAAAAGACACGAAGATGAGCTTAGACTTAAAATTTACTTATACAGAAAAAAAAGACACCCGTTCCGGTTTCGGTGACGGTTTCCTCGAGGCAGGAAGAAAAAATCCGAATGTGGTTGGCCTTTGTGCTGACTTGATTGGCTCCTTGAAAATGGGCGATTTCCAAAAGGAATTCCCTGATCGCTTTTTCCAGACCGGGATTGCAGAAGCCAATATGATTGGTTTGGCAGCTGGTATGGCCATCGGAGGTAAAATCCCTTTTGCAGGCACTTTTGCCAACTTTGCCACCGGCAGAGTCTATGACCAAATCCGTCAATCGGTCGCCTATTCCGACAAAAACGTGAAAATCTGTGCTTCCCATGCGGGTTTGACCCTTGGAGAAGACGGCGCAACGCATCAGATCTTGGAAGACTTGGGCATGATGAAAATGCTCCCACACATGACAGTCATCAACCCTTGCGACTACAATCAAACCAAGGCAGCCACTTTGGCGATAGCTGAGTACGAAGGTCCAGTGTACCTAAGATTTGGTCGACCTAGCTGGCCGATCTTCACGCCTGCTGATCAGAAATTCGAAATCGGAAAGGCTTGGAAAATGATCGATGGCAAGGATGTGACCATTTTCGCTACCGGGCACCTCGTATGGGAAGCCGTAGTGGCAGAAGCCATGCTTCGCGAAGAAGGCATCCATGCGGAAGTCATCAACATCCACACGATCAAACCTTTGGACGAAGAGGCAATCTTGGAATCCGTGAAAAAGACAGGTTGCGCCGTTTCTGCCGAAGAGCATCAGATCAATGGTGGCTTGGGAGACAGCATTGCACAAACTCTGATCCGACACAATCCTGCTCCGCTTGAGTATGTGGGCGTAAATGATAGCTTCGGCGAATCCGGTACCCCAACTCAACTGCTTGAAAAATATGGCCTGAATGCTGAAAATATCGTGAAGGCCGCGAAAAGAGCTTTGGCGAGGAAATAACCTTTGAGGTTTTCCAAACCTCTAAGGTTTGGAACTTATATTATCCTGCTTCTCCAGAAGCAGGATTTTTTATTTCAACCAGTCCTGCGTTCGGAAAAGCGAGACAACGGCTAAGGCAACTTTTGAGATTTTCAAAAATCTCAAAGGTTGCCCTATGAATCTCATCCCTTCGGGATTCTTGAAAACCCCAAAGGTCTCTCCCCTCAAAAAGCAAAACAGCAAGCAAGAAATCCCCCTTCAATTCCTAATTTCAGGCCATGAAGATTATCTTGAATTCAACCTTAGACCTACAGCTACATCCGATTCAGCCAGAAGACCAGCCTCTCCTGTACAGACTCATGGACGAAGTTTACCGAGCAAGCTATCGGTACATTTGGGATGATGGAGGCGATTGGTATGTGGAGTTGATCTATAAACCCGAGACGGTCTTCAAGGAGCTTTCCAGGGAAACTACTCATTACTTTTTTGTGGAATTGGGAGGTGAAAAAATGGGAATTTTGAAGTTTGACTTTCCTTTTTCTCCCAGGGAAATCGACCTTCCCAATGCGATGAAAATCCACCGTTTCTACCTTCATCCTAAAGTTCATGGAAAAGGTATTGCTCGGCTGCTTATGTCTCATTGTGAAGCAGTGGCAAAAGAAAATAACCTAGACACTATTTGGTTGGAAGTCATGGAATGTCAACCTAAAGCCAAGCGTTTTTATGAAAAATGCGGTTTCGAAAAAGTGTTTCATTACGTTTTAGACTTTGATCACATTTTCCCGGAGTACCGGGGTATTGAGATTTGGAAGAAAGAGATCATCCATGACCCCTATCCAAAAAAGTAATTTAAATGCTAATTTTTCAGGGTGTATTGAAATCCTTTCAGGAGCATAATTAGGCTTCCAAATGTGTATTTCTTTTGTTTAGCAAAGTTCCCGGTTTTTAGCGTACATTTTCTTCAAATAGCCTTCATGAAAAAGATCCTCCTATTTTCTTATTTAGTTTTTTTGACTTGCTTTCAGGCACGTTGTCAACAGGAATACAGCGCAGTGGAATCTAGACTGGAGATGTATTTTCAAGCCACCCAAAACAAGGACTGGAAGGCAGTCATAGAAATGATCAATCCCAAGGTTTTCAGTTTTACCGCAAAGGAACAAATGGTCCAACTCTATTCCCAAATGGAATCGGATGCCGGAATGGAAATGAATTTCACGGAAATGGAAATTCTGAAAATCAGAAAAGGGGTAGAATGGAGAGATACTACCTACGTGCCTGTAGACTATAAAATCACCCTAATCGTTGACCTAAATCCAAGCAGATACCAAGATCCTGACATGTTGAAATCAATATCAACCGGTTTTGAAGTTGTCTACGGCGGTCAGGATATTTCTTTTGATAGAGAGCGGATGAGCTTTACGATCAGGGCAAAAAGCACACTGATTGCCTCTTCGCTGCTCAACTCGGAGCAATGGTATTTTGGAGAATACAAACCGACGGATCCAATCACCAAACTTATCTTTCCGGAAGAAATCTTAAAAAGATTGGAGCAGGGCTGGAATTAAAGCTTCTTGTTAACTTTACCTGACTTCAAAAAAGTCTCTCTTACGACCTTATCTATTCATCCGATGAGTTACAAATACCTCTCCCTTTCTCTACTTTTTTCAGTTTTCATATCCTGTAGCAAACCTACTCCAATACAGGAATTCTGGCTTACGGATCCTAGAGGAGGCATTCTCTTTGAAATGGTGAAGGAAGTGCAAAGTCCTAAAGATTCGCTTGAAACCATCGTGGTTGATCCAGAAACCACCTACCAAACCATGGATGGATTTGGTTTTACCTTGAGTCAGGGATCGGCCAAACATCTTTTGGCCATGAGTGATTCTGCCCGATCCGCTTTGCTTAAGGAATTATTTGGAAATGGAGAAAAAGACATACGGGTGTCTTACCTAAGGCTTCCTGTGGCAGCTTCCGACCTAAATGAGTTTCCTTTTTCCTACAATGACCTGAAGGATTCATTGGCTACAGATCCCGAGTTGAAAAACTTCAACCTTAGTTACGATACCTTGGATGTCATTCCGGTCTTAAAGCAAATCCTGGAAATAAACCCCACTATCAAACTGATGGCTTCACCTTGGTCTCCTCCCAAGTGGATGAAGGACAACAAAGACTCTCGGGGGGGATCACTATTGGAGGAATTTGAACCTGCTTACGCCCAATATCTGGTGAAGTACATCCAGGAAATGGAGAAGTTGGGTTTCTCGATCGAGGCTTTGACCATTCAAAATGAACCCTTACATCCAGGAAACAACCCATCCCTCCTGATGCATCCTGAACAGCAAGCCCGATTTATTGGAAGACACCTCGGGCCAGCATTTCAGGCATCAGGAATCACTACCAAGATTCTGGTCTATGACCACAATGCCGACCGTCCAGACTATCCCATTACTGTCCTGAGCGATTCAATTGCTAATCCATTTATTGATGGATCGGCTTTTCACTTGTATGGAGGACAAATTGATGCGCTTTCTGAAGTTCATCAGGCTTTTCCTGACAAGAACATTTATTTTACCGAGCAATGGGTTGGCGCTCCTGGAAGCTTGGAGGGAGACATCCCTTGGCACGTGAAAAATCTATTGATCGGCGCTCCCCGCAACTGGGCCAAATCTGTTTTGGAATGGAACCTCAGCTCGAATCCCGAACTTACCCCTCACACCGATCGAGGTGGATGTGAAAAATGTCTTGGCGCAGTTACCATTGATGGAGACTTTATTGCGCGTAATCCTGCATACTTCGTGATTGCCCATGCCAGCAAATTTGTGGATCCGGGATCATTTAGGATCGACTCAAGTGTTGCTGAAGGCCTTCCAAATGTAGCTTTCATCCGCCCTGACGGCAAAAAAGTCCTCATTGCTTTGAATGATTCTTCCCAGCCAATTCATTTCAAAATTCAGGAAAATGAAAAATTCATTTACGGCTCCTTAAGTCCCGGAGCTACCGGAACTTGGGTTTGGTAAGCAATGAAAAACCCTCCAGAATCTTTCCGGAGGGTTTGCAGTTTTAATTTCGTACTTCCTATTTACACTTTTGGCACCTGCCAGCCATTGTGGTAATTGGCTTTCATTAATTGGTTGGCATCTGCATCAGTAAATTGATTTTTGGCAGCATCCCAGTACACTTTCTTGCCTGTCTTGTAAGCAATATTTCCCATTTGGGCATTGATCGCGGCAACTGACCCGGTCTGAATAGCGCACTTAAGCAACTTGGGATCGTTAGCGGTCATGGCCTCTACAAAATTGACCGCATGAAGGTCTAAAGCACTAGGTCCTGCAGGTCGGGTATGGGGTACTTCTTCTACCTTTGGCTTTCGCTGACCGTCTACGTTTTCGGTTTCCGGGATTACTTTCCAACCACCACGATTAACGACCAAGGTCGCATTGTTTCCAACAAACGCAATTCCTTCTGTGGTGCCGTAGTTTCCTCCGTCGATACCTGTAGCATGCTCCCATAGCATATTAAATCCGTCGTATTCATACACAGTCTGAAGAGTATCAGGCGTCTCAGAAGCATCATCTGGATAAGCAAATTTCCCACCTGAAGCCATCACTGATTTAGGAGCACTTACACCCATAGCATAGAGTGCAATGTCGATCTCATGAACTCCCCAATCCGTCATCAATCCGCCCGCATAATCCCAAAACCAACGAAAATTGAAATGGAATCGATTGGCATTGAATTCTCTTTTCGGAGCAGGACCCAGCCACATGTTGTAATCCACTCCAGCCGGAACAGGACCATTGGCTACTACAGGTACCGGTTTCATCCAACCTTGATATGCCCAGCATTTCACCAGACGGATCTGTCCCAGTTTTCCAGACTTTACATATTGAATAGCCTGATCATATTGCGAACCAGACCGTTGCCACTGTCCAACCTGGACAATTTTGCCGTAGCGTTCTTGGGCTTTGACCATGATTTGGCATTCTTCAATGGTATTGGCTATCGGTTTTTCTACGTAGACATGCTTTCCAGCAGATACTGCATCTACCATGTTCAGGCAATGCCAATGGTCCGGAGTACCAACGATCACTACATCGATATCCTTGTCCTCGAGCATTTTACGATAGTCTTTGTATTGCTTGGGACGGGTGCCACGGAACTTGAATACATCCTCGCTTCGCTGATCGAGCACACTCTGATCGATGTCACAGATTGCCACACAATTGACTTGAGGGATTTTCAGGTGGGCATTCATATTGGACCAGCCCATTCCTTTACAACCGATTAAGCCGTAGTTGATCTGGTCATTTGGACCAATTGTCCTTGTGAATCGACCAAAATCAGCCGCAGTGAGAACCGATGGCATACTCAAACCGGCTCCTAGCAGCATGGTGTTTTGTATAAATTTTCTTCTTGAAGTCATGGTTTTTAGGTTATTGAGTTATTTGTTATTGAGATATTCACGATTTCAGATTTACGAATTACGAGATTCTGAGAAGTTTCAATCCCTTTTGCACAATTCGACAATTAATGGATTGAATCCAAATTGGTGCATAACTCTAATTTATATGTCGTAAATCGTCATTAGAAAATCGTAAATTTTAAGAATCTTCATTCATAAATCACAACGGTCTCACCCAAATATTTCTAAATCTCACCGGATTGCCATGGTCTTGCAGCTTAATCGGCAACGCCTCAGCATGAGCCTTGTAGTTAGGGATTCCGATGTATTCAGTTGGACCTTTTAGAATTACATTGTTTTGCACCACTACCCCATTGATCAAGACAGTCACTGTAGCAGGAGAAGTTACCATGCCATTTTTGTCAAAACGTGGAGCTTTGAAGATGATATCATAGTAATTCCACTCTCCTGGAGCTCTAAGTGGATTAACCAAAGGCGGATGCTGCTTGTAGATAGATCCGGCCTGACCGTTGGTGTAAGTCTTGCTTTCGTAGCTGTCGAGGATTTGCACTTCATACATACCCATTAGGAAAAAACCGGAGTTGCCTCTGCCTTGTCCTTCACCCACGATCTCGGTAGGTGCAGACCATTCCACATGGTACTGCGCATCACCAAACGGAAGCTTGGACTGGATATCTCCCTTTCCACGAACAACTACCAATTCACCGTTTTCGATTTTCCACTCAGCCGGCGCATTTCCATCTTTTGCAGAAACAAAGTTGTTGAGGCTTGTTCCGTCAAATAGCACGATTGCATCAGAAGGTGGAAGGTTGTTTTGAGCCCCCGGAGTGATTTTAGGAGGAACAGGCGTGTAAAATTCCGTCGCCTGAGGAGGCATGGGAGGTGGGGTTGGATTTTGCTGGGCTAGGGTCAATTGGCTCAACATCATACCGCTTGCCATCAAGGCAAGAGAAAATAATTTTTTCATAGTACAATAGATTATTTTAGGATACTTCACTAATCCAATAAATTACTGGAAAAAAGGTGTGAAACGAAAAGCCGTTGATGGATTTTTGATGGAATTGCCCTATTACTTTTCTACTTTTCTGAAAAAAACCACCGCTATGCGCAGACCTTTACTCGGACTGATTTTCGGCTTTTTATTCAGTTTACAAGCCTTTGCCCAGGAGGAATATTATTTCCCCGGAGAAAAATTTGATCCCGCTATCCCCTCACCTTCTCAGTTTTTGGGTTACCCAATCGGAGACTGGCACACGCGCTACGACCTGATTGTAAAGTACTTCGAAAAACTCGATCAGCTCAGCGAAACTGCTAAACTGCAAACCATCGGTTACACTCATGAGCATAGACCCAAGGTCATCCTGATTATTGCCTCAGCCAAAAACATGGGTAATCTGGAGCAAATCCGCCAAAAACAACTTCAATTGGCTGACCCATCTCAGCCAAAACCAACTGTAGCCGACATGCCTTCCATCATCCACCTTGGATATGGAGTTCATGGAAACGAGCCTTCATCTGCAGAAGCAGCCATGCTGACCGCCTATTGGCTGATGGCTTCACAGTCTGATTTGGCAAATAATCTTAGAGAAAACACCGTGGTTCACATCGACCCAACGCTGAATCCTGACGGACGTGACCGACATAGCCTTTGGGCCAATTCCAACAAAGGTTTTCCGGCTGTCGCCGATCCTTTGGATAGAGAGCACAACGAAGCTTGGCCGGGTGGCCGAACCAACCATTACTGGTTTGACTTAAACCGCGACTGGTTACCACTCGCTCATCCAGAGTCCAAGGTAAAAGTCGAATGGTATCATCAATGGTATCCTAACGTGACCACGGATTTCCACGAAATGGGCACCAACAGCACCTATTTCTTCGAACCCACCAAACCATATGGCTCAGAAAATCCGGTGGTACCGAGAAAGAATTACGACGATATCAATCCGCGATTTGCAAAGTATTTCGCCAAGTACATGGATCAGATCGGCAGTCTCTATTGGACCAAAGAGGTCTTTGACAACAGCTATCCGGGATATGGATCGACTTATCCTGACATTCATGGCGGGTTGGGTTTGGTTTTTGAAACTGCCAGCTCCCGAGGCCATGTGCAAAGCAGTCAGCGAGGTGACATCACTTTTGCCTTTACCATCCGAAACCATGTCGTAAACTCGCTCGCCACCATGGAAGCTGCATTGGATAATCGGGAATACATGCATGATTACCTACGAGAGTTTTTTCAAACTGCGGTGGCGGAAGGAGCCAAAGATCCTGCAAAAAATTATGTCTTCGGAGACGAATTTGATGAAAGCAGAAACAGACTTTTTGTGCAGTTTCTTCTCGATCACAAAATCAAAGTCTTTGAAAACACAGCCGATTTAACTGCTTCTGGCCAGTCATTCAAAAAAGGAAAGTCTTGGGTAGTACCTACCAATCAACCCCAATACCGCATGGTGCGGACCATGTTTGAATATGTGAAAGAGTTTGCAGATTCAGTGTTTTACGATGCTTCTGCTTGGACCATGGCAGCAGCTTATGGGATGCCTTTTGCGGCAGCGCCTACGGCAAAAGCAGGAAGCCAAGTCTCAGAAGTCAGAGCTCCTTATTTCGCATTTCCTGAAGGAAAAGCTTATGCTTACCTAATTGACTGGTCAGATTACTATGCTCCCAAGATGCTCTTTGAACTCCAAAAAGCAGGAATCCATGTCGAGTCTGTTCACCGGGCTTTTTCTTCACAAACACAAGACGGAAAAGTGGATTTTCCCGCAGGAACTTTGATGATTCCGATGGGCTTCCAAAAGCTCAGTGCAGCAGAAGTCAGTGTAAAAATCAAAGAATTAGCCGCCAAAAATGCCCAAAAAGTCTACGCAGTACAGACTGGATTAAACTTAAGTGGCATCGATTTGGGCTCCAATTTGGTATCAGCGGTGCAACATCCAAAAGTACTGATGATGGTCGGTACAGGTATCAACGCCAATGAAGCGGGAGAAATCTGGAACCTGCTGGACCAGCATTTTGGTATGCCAATCACCAAAGTGAATATGGAGCAATTTGGCCGAGTCAACCTTCACCAATACAACTCGCTGATTCTTCCTTCCGGCAGTTACAGTGCCCTTTCCGAAGGACAAGTCAATAATCTGAAAGATTGGGTAAATCGTGGTGGAACCATCATCTCCATGAAAAGTGCCTCCCTTTGGCTCAATCAAAAATGTATTACCAAAGAAGAACCAGTGACCCTCAAAGACGAAAAAGAACCGGCTTCCCTCCCATTCAATACCCGCAATGACTTTGAAGGTGCCAAAGAAGTAGGAGGAAGTATTTACTTAGCCGATTTGGACTTGACTCATCCGATCGCTTATGGCTATCATCGAAAAAACCTCCCTGTCTATCGAAACACAGATATTTTCATCAAACCATCCGCAGACAAATACCTGACTCCGATTAAATACACGGCAAATCCTCATTTAGGAGGCTACATCTCAACGAGCAACCTTGATAAACTAAAACAGAGTGCTGGAGTAGTCATTTCCTCGGCAGGTCAAGGACGCGTTGTTCACTTCTTTGATAGCCCTAATTTCAGAGGTGCTTGGTTTGGCACCAACAAGCTGTTTTTGAATGCTATTTTTCATGGGGATAACATGGATTAGGTTGAGAAAATGAGAGGATGAAAAGAGATTGAAGAATAAAAAATGGCTGTCGAACAGAGGTTCGACAGCCATTTCCTGATGTTTGGCTCTTTACTAGTCGATGAAAAAAAGTAGGTCATAATTTGGAGTTATGGCCTTTTTTTATGGATATTGTATCTAGTTATTAGACTAGATATGGGTTATCCGACTAAAGTACAGCT